>WOZO01000019.1 GCA_011620315.1 Sideroxydans sp.
CCCCAGCTCAAGCTGGCGTTGCTTGACAGTCTGGCCCGTCTGTTTGCCAGCAACTTGCGCCAAGCCAATGTGCTGATCGGGGCACTGGCGGGGTTCCCGCACGATGCCCAGCCGAAAAGTCGGCGCTGGCGGGACGGCAAGTTTTACGACCGCACGGCACATCAGCCGCATTAGGCTTCGCTGACTGCCCTGCACCGCTTGCTGTCGCGCCGTATGTCAGATGATCGTGCGGGCCGGTCGGGGCCATGCAGGAAAGACCCGTGCCGTGGCGTCGGCTACGACAGATAGCGCCGTTCAAACTGGCTGATCCACACCGACCACCCGAGAGTTATCAGCGGGACCGCTTCCAGCCCCTCTTCAAACGCCTTGGCATACAGCATGAGCAGCGGCCCGAATTCAATGCCGTAGTTGACGGACAGAATCGCCGGCAGGCGGTCGAGCACCTTGCTGGTGACCAGCAGCACAGTGCCGGTGAGCAGCCAGCCGCCGGAGCGTGAGCGCCAGCCGCCGCGCAGGAACAGGAAGCGGGCAATCACGCAGCCGACATAGAGCAGTAGCGCCAGTAACAGCAGCACAATGGCGGCGCACACCAGTTTTTCCTCGATGGGGCGCGCCACATCGCGATAGAAACTGTTCTTCAGGAAACTTTCGCCAGTGAAAGCCCTGTGCCAGTCAGCCTCGCGCGCGGCGCAGGCCAGGCACAGCAGCGCGAAGGCTCCGGCACGCGCACCAAACGGTCGCATGCGCACGACGACGATCAGCGCGGTAGCGATCCAGGCGACGATCGACAGATCCTCGAACGGCCCTTCTTCGGAGAAGGTCCGGGCAAAAGTGTGCTCGTCCAGCACGACAGGCAGGACGGCGAGCAACATCGTGTAAGCGAATAGAACCAGCGCGATGCGGCGATCGGATGTCATCATGTCAAAGTCCGCTCAAGGGTGTGTGGCCGAGCACGTCCGGCCCAGCCGGACAGCGCGGCAGATCGTTGCGGAAGCCGACAAAGCGGATCACTTCCGCCAGCCCGCGAAGCGTGGTTTCAGCTTTCAGTTTGGTGCACTGCAAAAGTTTGGTGCACTGCAAATTTTGAGTATAGCGCTGATCAGGCGGAATCCGTGATCGCGGCCGTGTGAAAACAGGCCCAGGCCACCTGCAGTAGCGTTGCATACACATCGACGGCCCAATGTTCGCGCTTGTTCTCGCGCTTGTTGCCGCTTGTTGCCATTGATCGCCTCAGGATAACGGGTCTTGCATCCGATGGCGTTCGACCTCCGCCGCCCCGCCTGCTGCCACCGTATAATTCGCGGCATCCAACAAACATATCAAAAAGGTATCACACCAATGGAAGCTGAACGCATCAACGCCATCGCCAACCGCATCAGCGATCTCACCACCCGCGCCCAGGAACTGCGGAGGTATCTTTGACTACGATGCCAAGGCATCGCGCTTGGAAGAAATCGTCGGTTTGCTGGAAGACCCCAAAATCTGGGACCAGGCCGGGAAAGCGCAAGAGCTTGGCCGCGAGCGCAAGTCGCTCGAATCCGTTGTCCTCACCCTTGACTTGATCGGCCGGCAATTGACCGGGAGTCATGAGCTATTCGACCTGGCAAAAAACGAAAGCGATGACGACACGCTGATCGCTGTCGATAACGATCTCGCCGATGTGGAAAAGGAAATAAGCGGACTGGAATTCCGCCGCATGTTCAACAATCCGGCGGATGCCAACAACTGCTTCATCGACATCCAGGCTGGCGCGGGCGGCACCGAGGCCTGCGACTGGGCCAGCATGTTGCTGCGCCAATACCTGAAATATTGCGAACGCAAGGGCTTCAAGGTGGAAGTGCTGGAACAAACCGATGGCGATGTCGCGGGCATCCGCAGCGCCTCGCTCAAGGTCGAAGGCGATTACGCCTACGGCTTGCTGCGCACCGAAACCGGCGTGCATCGGCTGGTGCGCAAAAGCCCCTTTGATTCCTCCGGCGGACGGCATACCTCGTTTGCCAGCCTGTATGTCTATCCCGAAATCGACGACTCGATTGAAATCGAGATCAATCCCGCCGACTTGCGCGTGGATACCTTCCGCGCCAGCGGCGCGGGCGGGCAGCACATCAACAAGACCGACTCAGCGATCCGCATCACGCACATTCCTTCCGGCATCGTCGTGCAATGCCAGAACGACCGCTCGCAGCACCGCAATCGCGCCGAGGCGATGCTGATGCTCAAATCTCGGCTCTACGAAGCGGAACTGCGCAAGCGCCAGGCCGAGGTCGACAAGCTCGAAGCCGGCAAATCGGATGTCGGCTGGGGGCACCAGATCCGCAGCTATGTGCTGGACCAGAGCCGCATCAAGGATCTGCGCACCAATCTCGAAACGTCGAACACGCAAAAAGTGCTGGATGGCGATCTTGATCCGTTTATTGAAGCCAGCCTGAAGCAAGGGGTATAAAAAATGAGTACCGAACACAGTGCACCCATCGGCGCCACAGCCGCCGACGAAAACCACCTGATTGCCGAACGTCGGCAAAAACTGGCGCAGTGGCGCGCCAGCGGCGCAGCTTTTCCCAATGACTTTTCGCGTGAAAACCTGGCCGGGCGGCTGGATGAGCTGTACAGCGAAAAAACCCGCGAAGAACTCGAAGCCATGCCGATCACCGTCAAGGTGGCCGGGCGCATCATGCTCAAGCGCGTGATGGGCAAGGCCAGCTTTGCGACGATCCAGGACATGTCCGGCCGCATCCAGATTTTTGTCAGCAACGACAGTCTCGGCGAAGACAATCACCGCGAGTTCAAGGGCTTCGACAATGGCGACATCATCGGTTGCGAAGGCACGCTGATGAAAACCAAAACCGGCGAGCTGACCGTGCATTGCAGCAGCGTCCGCCTGCTCACCAAATCACTGCGTCCGCTGCCGGAAAAATTCCATGGCCTGACCGATGTCGAGCAGAAATATCGCAACCGCCATGTCGACCTGATTACCAATGAGCAGACGCGCCTCACTTTTGTTGCACGCAGCCGCATGGTGCAGTCGATCCGCAATTACATGACGCATCACGGCTTCCTCGAAGTCGAGACGCCGATGATGCATACCCTGCCCGGCGGCGCGGCAGCCAAGCCGTTCAAGACGCACCATAACGCGCTGGACATGGAACTGTTCCTGCGCATCGCGCCCGAACTGTACCTGAAGCGCCTGGTGGTCGGCGGGTTCGAAAAAGTATTCGAAGTCAATCGCAATTTCCGCAACGAGGGCCTCTCGCCGCGCCACAACCCGGAATTCACGATGATGGAGTTTTACGAAGCCTATGCCGACTATCAAAAGCTGATGGACTTCACCGAAGGCCTGCTGCGTCATGCGGCACGCGAGGCGCTGGGCGCTGAGGTGTTCGAGTACCAGGGTCGCACGCTGGATTTGTCCAAACCCTTCGCCCGCTTTACCATCGTCGGCGCGATCCATCACTATCATCCCGGCTATTCGTTTGAACAACTCAACGACACCGGCTGGCTGCGCCAGAAGCTGGCGGATTTGAAGTGTGACCTGAATGCCCCGCACCTGCGCCATGCCGGGCCAGGCGCTTTGCAACTCGCGTTGTTTGAAGAAACCACCGAGGCCGAGTTGTGGGAGCCGACTTACATCATCGACTATCCCGCCGAAGTCTCGCCGCTGGCGCGGCGCAGCGACACGAATCCGGACATCACCGAACGCTTTGAGCTCTTCATCGTCGGTCGTGAAATCGCCAACGGCTTTTCCGAATTGAACGACCCGGAAGACCAGGCCGCGCGCTTCATGGAACAGGCCAAGGCCAAGGAAGCGGGGGATGAGGAAGCCATGTATTACGACGCCGATTACATCCGTGCGCTCGAATACGGCCTGCCGCCGACGGGCGGTTGCGGCATCGGCATCGACCGGCTGATCATGCTGCTGACCGATTCGGCATCCATTCGCGACGTGATTCTCTTCCCGCAGATGCGCCCCGAGTAATCCGGTGGCATGAAACATCCCCCGCTGGTCCCCGCTGAATTCGCGACGACCAGCGACGGCACGCCATTCTCGGCAGCCTTTGACGATGTATATCACTCTGCGCACGGCGGTTTGGCGCAGGCACGCCACGTGTTTATCCAGGGCAACAACCTGGCTGATCGCTGGCT
>WOZO01000218.1 GCA_011620315.1 Sideroxydans sp.
GCCAAGCGCGTGATGTTCGGCATCTGGAGTTTCCTGCGCCAGTTCATGTACACCAAGTTCATCATCGTGGTGGACGACGACATCGATGTGCGTGATTGGAAAGAAGTGATGTGGGCGATCACCACGCGCATGGATCCGGCGCGCGACACGCTACTGGTGGAGAACACGCCTATCGACTATCTGGATTTCGCTTCACCCGTGAGCGGTCTGGGTGGCAAGATGGGACTGGACGCCACCAATAAATTCCCGGGCGAGACGCAACGCGAATGGGGCACGCCTATCGTGATGGATGAGGCGGTTAAAGCTAAGGTCGATGCGATGTGGGGTGAGTTGGGGTTGTGATCGCTCAGAGTGGTCGGCTGAACTGCAAACCGACTTCCATCGTCGTGTTGTGTGGCTCCCAGCCTGTGCTTGCGGTTGGCAGGCCATACCGAACAATAGTATTGTGGGCCGATTCGGCGATGTTCCAGTAATGCAGATAGGGGCCGGCGGACCAGCGCGGGGTCGCATAGGATAGTCGCAGCTTCACGCCGTAGCCGTCCGTCTGTTTGCTGTCGAGGTCGCTGTAGCCGAGGCCGGTATCGGAAAGTTTGGTGAACTGATTGCCTGACAGCAGATGGTCGTACTCGACCAAGCCGGATATTTCGTTTCCGTTCCGTAACGCTGTGCGATAGATGAAACCTGCCGGAAAGTAGATGTAGTTGCTCTGGCGTCGATACCCGCCGGCCCCGGTGCTGGTGATGCCGCGCCCATCATTGAACAGGAAGCGATAGCCGAGGCCTGCATAGCTTGAGAGCGTCGCCGACTTGAGCAGCCAATCATTGCCGATCAGCGCGCGCCCTTCGAAATACCAGTCCGGTTCCCCGCTGCTGCTGCCCGTGCCGTTGCTGGTGTAATCCACCGTGCCGCCCGCGTAACGCAATTCACCGCGCAGAAAAGTGTGGCGGTCGAAATGGGTCCTGGTGATGCGCAGATCGAAACCGCCTTTGAGGCCCTGCAGAGACATCAGGCCGGGTTCTTCGTAGCGGTAGCTGCCAAGTGATACGCCGAATTCGCTGCCGCTTTGGGTGGGGCCGGATGCATGAGCCGACGTGCAAGACAGCAAAATCAGCAAGGCAGCAGGGCGTGCAATATATCGGCTCATGTTGAGTGAAGGTGATTGGAAATCAGTTGCGGGCAGCCAGCCATTCAAGCAGCGCGTCCTGTGCATCCTGCCCGTGTTTGGCATTGGGGTGGTTGATGAGGAACACCACTATCCATTCTTTGCCGTGTGTTGAGCGCAGGTAGCCCGAGATCGCTTTGACACCTTCTAGTGTGCCGGTCTTGAGATGGGCGTGGCTGGCGGCCGGGCTGTCGGTCAGGCGTTGCTGTACGGAGCCGTCCACGCCGAGGATGGGCAGGGAGGCCGTCAGTTCGGCGCTGAGCGGGTGTGCGGCAGCATGTTCGAGCAGATCTGCGATGTGCGCGGCACTGATGCGCTCGATGCGCGACAGACCGGCGCCGTTCTCCAGCACCAGTTCCTTGAATTCCAGACGTTCGCGCGTCAGCCAGTTCTGCATGGCGAAGATGCTGCGTTCGATGCTCATGCGGCGGCTGGTCTCGCTGCCGGAGAAAACTTCCGGCATGTCGCCCGGTTCGTTTTGCAGCGGCAGCGTTTCGCCCAGCGTCAGGAACAACTGCCGGGCCATCACGTTATTGCTGTATTTGTTGATATCGCGAATGACGCTGCTCAGCGGCTCGGAGTGATGGGTGGAAAACAGCCGTGCTGTTTCGGTGACTTTGCCTTCGCGCTGGATGCCGTGCAAGCTGCCGCCAAGCTCTTGCCAGATGGCGCGGAACACGGCCTCGACATAGCGCGTGTGCGGCATTATGTTCAGACTCTGTTCGCGCTCGCCGCAGCCGAGCGGATAGTCACCCAGCAGTACGACGCTGTCGCCGCCGGGCTGTATCGTGACCTTGTCGTCCCAGTTGCGGCAGTCGGTGTCGCGGTCGGTCGGGGCGAGCTGGTTGTCGAGCGTGACGCCTGCGATGCGCGGTTCGCTGACCACTTTCAATTTGTCTCCGTTGGGCAGGTAACGCAGTCGCAGCGTGTTGAAGTTCAGCAGCAGCGCATCCGGCCCGACGTTGTAGGCGCGCATCGGATCGCTGTCGAACTCTGCCGGGTCGTGCGGTGCCAAGTCAAAGTAGCTGCGGTCCAGCACCAGATCGCCTTTGATCTCGCGCAGGCCGCGCGTGCGCAGATCGGAGAGCCACAGCCAGAATTGCTCGATAGTGAATTTCGGATCGCCGTAACCCTTCAGAATCAGGTCTCCATCCAGCACGCCGTCCTGCAACGTGCCGTCGACATAGGCTTCGGTCTTCCAGCTGTAGGCGGGGCCGAGCAGATCGAGCGCGGCGAAGGTGGTGAGCAGCTTCATGTTGGAAGCCGGATTCATTGCCCGCTGGGCATTCAGGCTGATCAAGCTGTTGCGGCGACCGACTTCGCGGATCACGACCGAGACGGCGGAAGTCGCGATGCCCGCCTTCTCCAATTCCTTGGTGACGCTGTCCGGCAGCGCAGCGGCACCGGCATCGAGTGCAAAGATCAGTGCGATGAATAGTGTGGCGAGCAGTTTCATGACAGTTCGTTGATGACGGCCAGCGTGCGCGCGACCATCAGTTGCATTTCCTCTTCGGTGATGACGTAGGGCGGCATGAAATATACCGTGTCGCCCATCGGACGCAACAACAATTCCTGTTGCAGCCCGAGGCTGAAACAGCGCTGCGCAAAATCGGCGTGCGACGATTCGACTTCGAACGCCCAGACCATGCCGGTGTTGCGGAAGCTGCGCACGCGCGGGTGCGTGCGCAGCGGTTCGGCGATGCGGTTGAGGAAAGCCGCTTTGCCGCGATTGGCGTTGAGCACATCGTCCTGCGCAAAGATGTCCAGCGTCGCCAGCGCGGCGCGGCAGGCCAGCGCGTTGCCGGTGTAGGAGTGCGAATGCAAAAAGCCGCGCGCGGCCTCGTCGGCATAGAAGGCCTGATAGATGTCGTCGGTGGTCATCACTACCGACAAAGGCAGGTAGCCGCCGGTGATGCCTTTGGAGAGCAGCAGGAAGTCGGGACGGATGTTCGCCTGTTCGCACGCGAACAGTGTGCCGGTGCGCCCCATGCCAACCGCGATCTCGTCGGCGATCAGATGCACGCCATAACGAATACATAGTTCGCGGGCGGCGCGCAGGTAGGCGGGGTGGTACATCGCCATGCCCGCCGCACCCTGAATCAGCGGCTCAACGATCAGGGCGGCGATCTGTGTGTGGTGTCGTTGCAGATGCTGGTCGAGTGCATCCGCGCAACGCAGCGCGAAGGCTTCCGCACTTTCGCCATGCTTGGCATTGCGCCAGTCAGGGCTGGGCACGGTGGCGTTCTGTCGGATCAGCGCGCCATAGGCGTCGCGGAACAGCGCCACGTCGGTCACCGCCAGTGCACCCAGTGTTTCGCCGTGGTAGCTGTTCTGCAGGCTGACGAACTGCGTCTTCTGTGTCTGCCCATGGTTGTGCCAGTAATGCGCACTCATCTTCAGCGCGATCTCGGTGGCCGAGGCACCGTCCGAACCGTAGAAACAATGGCCGAGCCCGACCGGGGCCAGTTCGCGCAAACGCTCCGACAGTTGCACCACCGGCTCGTGGGTGAAGCCAGCCAGCATCACATGTTCCAGTTTGCCGAGCTGGTCGGTGATGGCCGCATTGATGCGCGGCTCGCTGTGGCCGAACAGATTCACCCACCAGGAACTGACCGTATCCAGATAGCGTTTGCCTTCAAAATCATAGAGCCACACGCCTTTGCCGCGCGCGATAGGCACCAGCGGCAAGGTCTCGTGGCGCTTCATCTGGGTGCAGGGGTGCCAGACGGCGGACAGGCTGCGCGTCAGCAATGAGGTGTTGGATGTCATGCGGACAATCATAACGTAAGATGAAGCCTCAACCGATACGAGGAGGCACTCATGAACATCCTCATCACTGGCGGTACGGGTCTGATCGGCCGCGCCCTGTGCCGTGTCCTGCTGGCCGAAGGGCATACCCTGACTGTATTCAGCCGCCATCCGGAAACCGTTGCATCAAAGTGTGGCACCGAAGTGCGGGCCTTGGCCTC
>WOZO01000136.1 GCA_011620315.1 Sideroxydans sp.
GGTTTGCTGCTGTCTTTATGATAGTTTTGGTGGGGTAGTCCGACAGCCTGCTAGGGAAACGCTGATTGATTCGTCGCACCGGCCCTTCGACAAGCTCAGGATAAACTGGCCTGCGGTCAGGCCGGTGCCCAGTTGATTAAGTACACTGGATTCCGGCTTTCGCCGGAATGACAAAACCGATGTATTCAGCGTTACCAGAGGCATCACGCCTTGTGATAAACCTCCGCCCCCTCCTTCACAAACTCTACTGACTTCACTTCCATCCCTTTTGCCAGGGCCTCAGCCTCGGCGATGCCCTGCGCGGCGGCAAAGTCGCGCACGTCCTGGCTGATCTTCATCGAGCAGAACTGCGGGCCGCACATGGAACAGAAGTGGGCGACTTTGGCGGATTCCTTGGGCAGGGTCTCGTCGTGGAATTCGCGCGCACGGTCGGGGTCGAGGCCGATGTTGAACTGGTCTTCCCAGCGGAATTCGAAGCGCGCCTTGCTCATGGCGTTGTCGCGGATCTGCGCGCCGGGGTGGCCCTTGGCGAGGTCGGCGGCGTGGGCGGCGATCTTGTAGGTGATGATGCCTTCCTTCACGTCGGCCTTGTTGGGCAGGCCGAGGTGTTCCTTGGGCGTGACGTAGCACAGCATGGAGGTGCCGAACCAGCCGATCAGCGCCGCGCCGATGGCGCTGGTGATGTGATCGTAGCCGGGGGCGATGTCCTGCGTCAGGGGCCCTAGCGTGTAGAAGGGCGCTTCGTGGCACCACTTCAGTTGCAGGTCCATGTTCTCCTTGATCATGTGCATCGGCACGTGGCCGGGGCCTTCGATCATCACTTGCACGTCGTGCTCCCACGCGATCTGCGTGAGTTCGCCCAGCGTTTTCAGCTCAGCCAGTTGGGCTTCGTCGTTGGCGTCATAAATGGAGCCGGGGCGCAGGCCGTCGCCGAGTGAGAAGGTCACGTCGTAGGCTTTCATGATCTCGCAGATCTCTTCGAAGTGCGTGTAGAGGAAGCTTTCCTTGTGGTGCGCGAGGCACCATTTCGCCATGATGGAGCCGCCGCGCGAGACGATGCCGGTCATGCGCTTGGCGGTCATCGGGATGTAGCGCAGCAGCACGCCGGCGTGGATGGTGAAATAGTCCACGCCCTGTTCGGCCTGCTCGATCAGCGTGTCCTTGAAAATTTCCCAAGTCAGGTCTTCGGCCTTGCCGTTGACCTTTTCCAGCGCCTGATAGATCGGCACGGTGCCGATGGGCACGGGCGAGTTGCGGATAATCCATTCGCGCGTCTCGTGGATGTTCTTGCCGGTGGACAGGTCCATCACCGTGTCGCCGCCCCAACGGATGGCCCAGGTCATCTTTTCCACTTCTTCCTGGATGCTGGAACCGAGTGCGGAGTTGCCGATGTTGGCGTTGATCTTCACCAGGAAGTTGCGGCCGATGATCATCGGTTCGCATTCCGGGTGGTTGATGTTGGCGGTGATCACGGCGCGTCCGGCGGCGACTTCGCTGCGCACGAACTCGGGCGTGATCTCCTTGGGCATGGCCTTGCCGAAGTTCTCGCCGGGGTGCTGTTGCAACATCATCCCGGTCAGACCGTCGCGCTTCTGGTTTTCGCGGATGGCGATGTATTCCATCTCCGGTGTGATGATGCCCTGACGCGCGTAGTACATCTGCGTCACGTTCTTGCCCGGCTTGGCGCGGCGCGGCGTGTGCTTGAGGTTGAAGCGCATATCGGAAAGTAGAGGGTCGCCCAGACGCTGCTGGCCGTAGTCGGAACTCAGGCGCGGCAGTTCCTCGGTGTCGTCGCGCTCGGCGATCCACGGCGCGCGCAGTTCTTCCAGACCGGAGCGGATGTCGATCTTCACATCCGGATCGGTATACGGGCCGGAGCAGTCGTACACGTAGATCGGCGGGTTCTTCTCCACGCCGTTGTTCAGGTGGGTGTCGCTCAGCGTGATCTCGCGCATCGGCACGCGGATATCGGGGCGCGAACCTTGCACGTAGATCTTGCGCGAGTTCGGCAGCGGCTTGATCGCGGCTGCGTCAACGTGGGCGGTGGAGGAATGGAATTCGGGTGCGTTCATTGTGGTACTCCTGAAATTGCAAGAAGCACCGGAAGGATGCTTCCCTACGACGGCATGACCCGTACAGGTTCAAAGGGTGTGTCTCACTGCCATCCGGCAGACCCCTAGCGAGGGGCGCAAGGTACTGGAAACAGGAGCGAAATACAAGCTTTGCCCTTGTCTTTGAAGCGGTTTTAACTATTGCGTGTCGATCCAAATCAATTGATTTGCCACAGCGTTTGGAAATCAAACGAAATTTGACGGTGATGTTTGATGGACAGCAAATGAATAACCTCGCTGTATTGGACATACAACACCAGATACTCACCGAATAAATATTCGCGTAACTCACCCTCGCCCAACTTTGATCGCAAGCCAGCCAGCGCATTGCCCACTTCTACGGAATAGACGGGCCGTTCAAGGAACAGGCGGCCGATACTCGGGAACTGCTCAAGGTTGGGAATAACGGTGTCAGCCAGATCATCCAGCAATAAGTCATAGACCTGTGGCGCGCCGACTTCGCCTAGAAACTCCTCGATAGCCGCGAGATTGCGCTCAAAATTAGCCGTTAATTTGACGGAGATGTCCTTCGACACAGCAACCTCGCCTATGCAGCACGTTTCCGCTTCAGACGCTGAATCGTTTGACGGGCATCTTTCACGCGTCCGGCGGCTACATCCTCCAGGCCTTTGCCGATCTCATCCGCCAACAAAAGGTGAATGCGCTCCCGTTCAAGCCGATGGTAGTAATCCAGCCGATCCGAATCGATCAGCGCAACATAACTCTCGCCATTTTTTGTGATGATCTTCTCCGCTCCTGCCTTCACTTGCTCCGCCAGATCAGAAAGATTGGCACGAGCCTGCGAGAATGCGACCACGTCACGTACTGAGATGCCCATGATGCCTCCAGCTTCACTACAAAATATTGTGCAATATGCTGTGCATTATACGGATTGGAACTGAAATAAGGCGAATCAGTATTCGCTCACAACTTTGTCCAGCGCCGGTTTGATCTTGGAACGATCAGCGACACCTAGTTTGGCGACAGGCGCTTTGAGTCTGGAGGTGTCGATGGCAAAGATTTCGATGGTGGACAGCACGAAGTTTCCGTACTCTCCTGCTCCGACCAATGGAGCCATGATCTCCACGGGCGGCGTATTGGCGCGCAAAGGAATGACAACCGTCGTGCCCGTTCGATTGGTGATGTGATCGTTCTGCACAGAAACCAGATAAGGTATCTCGACCTTCTTTGTACCGGGATTCGGGTAGATATCGAATTGCGCCACGTCTCAGATCCGGTCGAATTCAGTGCCAGCCAAACCTGTTTCTGCGATGTTCTTACCGTGAGCTTCCAGTGCCTCGGCATTACGCTCCGCCCAAGTACGATTCTCAAGTTGATCGAGCATTCTGGCGAGCAGCTGCTCTGCCTGCGCTGAAAAATTGACTTGCTGCTTGTACGGCTCAAGACGATCCAATAGCCCTTGGTCTATGGATAAAGAAAGCCTGCCCTTTTTGACTGCTGTGGGGGAGTGAGTTTGCATGATGGCTACGCCGATTCGAAAGGGTTGCGCACAATCATACGCATGTTCATGCGCACGTCAAGGATGAAAATCATGTGCTGTTCTACCGGCACTTTACTCCGTCAATACACCCCATCATGGTCGCCCACGTTCACGGGGATGATCTCTTCGTCGTGGATCAGCAACTCCAGCGTGATGCGATACGAAAGATTGATGGAGACTGAATGCAGGCCTTGTAGCTTGCCGCTCAGGGCATGTAATCGCAATGAGAGGTGATGCGGATTCAATTCCAGCAGCTGCAGCATCTTGAGATATTGCTTCTCTAGTTCTGGATGACTCTTCAGAAAACGCGCGGCGCGTTTTTCGTATTGCGCCGTGAAGATAAGCTGGAAGCTCATACGGCAGATTTTTTCACGCGCTTCACATGGTCTGCCGCCGATCCCTTGACGTAGCGGCCCGCCGCCACATCGGCATGCGTCTCGGCGAGCGCCGCATCCAGTTCACATTCGCGCAGGTAGTGATAGTGCGCAATATCCATCACCACAAAACGATCCTTACCGCGTACCGACACAATCGCCTCCGGGCGATCCGACAGCGCGGCTTCGATGGCGACGATCCCTCGGGTCTTTAAGTCATTGGCGGTCAGATTGGACATGGGTGTTTACTGCGTGTTGTTTGAAGTGCTTTGAATAGTACTTTAGATGGTGCGATTAAACAATCGCTTGATGAAGCGAAGGAGCAAGGTGGCCAATCCTTCCGCTATGAAAAAGGGTCGCCATTGCTGGCTACCCTTGGTTTAGGGGCCCGTCGCCCCCCGCCGAGGAGAGAGGGAGAGAGAAGCGGAGGGGCGGGCTAACGGGGTGGACGACCTACTTGACCTGGCCCAGCTTGCGCCAGGTTTCCAGCAGGGTGTCCGGGTTGAGCGACATGGTCTGGATGCCTTGTTCCATCAGCCACTGGGCGAAGTCGAAATGGTCCGACGGGCCCTGGCCGCAGATGCCGACATATTTATCCAGACGGTTGCAGGTGCTGATCGCCATCGTGAGCAGCGCTTTCACCGCGCCGTCGCGTTCGTCGAAGCGGTCGGCCACCAGACTGGAATCGCGGTCCAGACCCAGCGTGAGTTGCGTCAGGTCGTTGGAGCCGATGGAGAAGCCGTCGAAGTATTGCAGGAACTCTTCGGCCAGCAGCGCGTTGGACGGGATCTCGCACATCATGATCAGACGCAGGCCGTGCTCGCCGCGTTTGAGTCCGTTCTTGGCCAGCGTCTCCACCACTTCTTTCGCTTCGCCGACCGTGCGCACGAAGGGGATCATGATCTCCACGTTGGTATAGCCCAGCTTCTCGCGCACACGCTTCATGGCGCGGCATTCCAGCTCGAAACAGTCGCTGAAGTTGGCCGCCACGTAGCGGCCCGCGCCGCGGAAGCCGATCATCGGATTCTCTTCCATCGGCTCGTAGATCTCGCCGCCCAACAGCTTGCGGTATTCGTTCGACTTGAAGTCGGACATGCGCACGATCACCTTCTTCGGCCAGAACGCGGCGGCCAGCGTCGCCACGCCTTCGGTGATCTTTTCCACATAGAATTCGATGGGGTCGGCATAACCGGCGGAACGTTTCATCACCGCCTCGTGCAGCTTGCCCGGCAGGCGGTTGTGTTCCAGCACGGCTTTGGGGTGGATGCCGATCAGGTTGTTGATGATGAATTCCAGACGCGCCAGACCGACACCGGCGGACGGCATCTGCGCGAACTCGAACGCCAGCGTCGGGTTGCCCACGTTCAGCATCAGCTTCACCGGGATCTGCGGCAGCGCCAGTTCATTGTGCACGGTCACGTCGAACGGCAATTCGCCGTGATAGACGAAACCGGTGTCGCCTTCCGCGCAGGACACGGTGACCATCTCGCCGTCCTGCAGCTCGGTGGTGGCATGGCCGCAGCCGACGATGGCGGGGATGCCCAGCTCGCGCGCGATGATCGCTGCGTGGCAGGTGCGGCCACCGCGGTTGGTGACGATGGCGGCGGCTTTCTTCATCACCGGTTCCCAGTTCGGGTCGGTCATGTCGGTGACCAGAATGTCGCCGGCCTGCACCTTGCCCATCTCCTCCGGGCCCGACACCAGACGCACGCGGCCCACGCCGATCTTCTGGCCGATGGCGCGGCCTTCGGCCAGCACATCGCCGCGCTGCTTGAGGCGGTATTTCTCGGTGCCGCCGCCGTGGTTGGTGTTCGACTTCACCGTCTCCGGGCGCGCCTGCAGGATGTACAGCTTGCCGTCGTTACCGTCTTTGCCCCACTCGATGTCCATCGGGCGGCCGTAGTGCTGTTCGATGGCGACCGCGTAGCGCGCCAACTGCAGCACGTCCTTGTCGGTGATGGAGAATTTGTTCTGCTCGGCGACATCCACCGCCTCGATGCGGCAGGAGCGGCCGGCGGAACGCTGTTCGTCGAACACCATGCGCTGCAGTTTGGAGCCCAGGGTGCGGCGCACCACAGCCGGAAAGCCGGCGGCCAGCTGCGGCTTGTGCACGTAGAACTCGTCCGGGTTCACCGCGCCCTGCACCACCATCTCGCCCAGACCGTAGGAGGAGGTGATGAACACCGCATCCTTGAAGCCGGACTCGGTATCCAGCGTGAACATCACACCGGACGCGCCCACATCGGAACGCACCATGCGCTGCACGCCGGCGGACAAAGCTACTTCGGCGTGGGTGAAACCCTTGTGCACGCGGTAGGAGATGGCGCGGTCGTTGTACAGCGAGGCGAACACTTCGCGGATCGCATGCAGGATGTTGTCGATGCCGTGGATATTGAGGAAGCTTTCCTGCTGCCCGGCGAAAGAAGCATCGGGCAGGTCCTCCGCCGTGGCCGAGGAACGCACGGCGAAACTGCCCTCGCCGCCCGCCACCAGCTTGTCGTAGTGGCTGCGGATGTCGTCTTCCAGACGCTTGGGCAGCGGCGCTTCGACGATCCAGTTACGGATGGTGCGGCCCGCTTCGGCCAGCGCGGAGACGTCCTCGATATCCAGCGTCGACAGTTTCTCTTCGATGCGCTTGTCAAGACCGTCATTGGCGAGGAAGTCGCGGTAGGCATCCGCCGTGGTGGCGAAGCCGCCCGGCACCTGGACGCCAAAAGAACTGAGACTGGAGATCATCTCGCCGAGCGAGGCGTTCTTGCCGCCCACCTCGGGGATGTCCGCGATACCCAGCGATTCGAATGGAATGACATACGGTTGCATGGTGTTCTCCCTCGTTAAAAATCTGAAAATTCATCTGGTCACGAAAGACACTAACAGCACGAACGAGAAACCCGCCTGCCGGTTTGCGATTTCTTTCGTGTCGTTTCGTGGACATAAGGTTTTTCAATCAGTGCGCGCCGCGCTCACAATGGCCGCCACAACTGCTGCTGCATCCGCCACAACTTTCTTCTCCCTCTTCGCGCGCCGGGCCGAATTCCGGATGGCGTGCCGCGAACCGTCTGGCCGCAGTTTGCACCGCAAGCCAGACGAATACCAGACCGAGCATGACGGCGATGGCGACCAGATACTTCATCGCGCCACCCCGATGCCGCCGAAGCCCATGAACGCCAGCGACAACAGCCCGGCCAGCATCAGCGACAAGGCCGTACCGTGCATCACGCCCGGCAGGTTGGACAGGTTCAGGCGCTCGCGCACACCGGCCATCAATATCAGCGCCAGTGAGAAACCTACACCGCCGCCCAGACTGAAGGCCGCCGATTGGGCGAGATCATAGTCGCGCGCGGTTTGGAACAGCGCCACGCCCAGTACCGCGCAGTTGGTGGTGATCAGCGGCAGGAAGATGCCCAGCGCGCGGAACAGTGCGGGCGAGAATTTCTTCATCACCATCTCCACCAGTTGCACGGCCGAGGCGATCACCGCGATGTAGGCGATCAGGCGCAGGAACTCCAGATCAAAATGGGTCAGCAACTGGTTCAGCGCATAGCTGCACAGCGAGGCGACCAGCATCACGAAGCTGGTGGCGATGCCCATCGGCACGGCGGTCTCCAGCTTGCCGGACACGCCGAGGAAAGGACACAGCCCGAGGAACATCGCCAGCACGAAGTTGCTGGAGAGTACGGTGATGATGAAGATCTGGCCTAAGGTCTCATGCTCCATGTTGAGCCTCCTTGCGTTTGGCCAGCCAGGCGAAGAACAGCAGCCACAGGCCGAGTACGAAGAAGCCGCCCGGCGGCAGCACCATCACCACCCATGGCTGGAAATGTTCGCCGAACAGCGAGATGCCGAACAGCTTGCCCGCGCCGAGGACCTCGCGCACGCTGCCCAGCGCGAACAGGCCGATGGTAAAACCGATGCCCATGCCCAGCGCGTTCACCAGCGCGGACAGCGGCGGGTTGTTGGCGGCATGCGCCTCGGCGCGGCCGAGGATGATGCAGTTCACCACGATCAGCTGGATGAAGGCACCCAGCGCTTCATACAGTGCGAGGCTAACCGCCTGGATGATGTAATCGACCAGCGTCACGAAGGTGGCGATGATCACGATATAGGTGGCGATGCGCACTTCCCTGGGGATGAAGCGGCGCAGCATGGAGATCAGCGTGCAGGAGCAGATCAGCACGAAGGTGGTGGCCAGTCCCATGCCCAGCGCGTTGAACGCCGACACCGTCACCGCCAGCGTGGGACACATGCCGAGCGCCATCACGAACACCGGGTTCTGTTTCCAGATGCCTTCCAGCAACTGCTCCATGTTGCTTGCTTGCAAGGGTTGGCAGCTCATTGCGCGCCTCCTTTCTGCTTGATCGCTTCCAGATGCGGCACCAGCAAAGGCAACAGGCGCTGCGCGCTGTCGTTGATGCCGCGCCCCACCGCCTTGGAAGTGATGGTCGCGCCGGCGATGGCATCGATCTCCCAGCCGAATTGTTTGCTACCGTGCTTCACCGTCTTCACCGCATTGAACATCGACTTGAGGTCGGGCGACAGGCTCACGTCCAGATGCTCGAAGCTCTGCAGGAACGCCGGGTCGGTGATGATCTTGTCGCCGATGCCGGGCGTCTCGCGCATCTGCGTGACGCGGATGCCGAAGATGCATTCGCATGCCTGACGATAACCGTACAGCACGCGCACCGTGTCTGAATAGCCGCGCGCCGCGCCTTCGGCGGCGATGGCATCCAGCTTGCCGTCTTTGTCATACGCGGCGTAGAAACGGATCGCACCGTCGGCAGCATCGCCTTTGGCGACGGTCACGCCTTTCGCACTCGCATCGTATTCCACGATCTGCGCCGCGTTCGGGATCAGCGCGCGCACGCTGCGCTCCAGCACCACCTTCTTGTTGGCGGCGATGGCGGGCTGTGTCCATTGCCACACGGCCACGATCAGCCCGCCGCACAGCGAGGTCACCAGCATCAGCGTGCGCACCATGCGCAGGCTGTTCACCGGCGGCACGAAGTGAATGGGTTGTTCGCCGCTCATTTGCGCGCTCCGAACACCTTGGGTTGCAGGTATTTATCCAGCAGCGGCGCCAGCGCGTTGCCGAACAGGATGGCGTACATCACGCCTTCGGTGAGACCGCCGAAATAACGGATCAATATCGTCACCGTGCCGATGATCGCGCCGTAGGCCCAGATCGCACGCGGACTGACCGGCGAGGTCGCCATGTCGGTGGCCATGAACAGCGCGCCCAGCATCAGGCCGCCGGACAGCAGCACCAGATGTGCGGGCGGATATTCGTCGCCGCCGAACAGGCGGAAGGCCAAGGCCAATAACAGCGCGCTGCCGACCACCGCCACCGGGATGCGCCAGTCCATGAACTTGCGCGCGATCAGGTACAGGCCGCACACCAGCAACAGCAGGGCCGAGGTCTCGCCGGTGGAAGCGGAGGCCGCGCCGGTGATCATGTCCTCTACCGGATAGACGAAGTGTTCGAATTTCCAGCGCGCCAGCGGCGTGGCACCGGTGAAGCCGTCCACCATGTTGGCGCTCACCCAAGTGGTGATGTCGTTCGGCTGCATCAGCGGCAGCGTCAGCGAGGACGGGATGAACTCAACGAAGCGTTGCGGCGTGAAGGCGGGCGCCCATGTGGTGATCGCGGTGGGGAAGGCGGCTTGCACGAAGGCGCGACCGACCAGTGCCGGGTTGAACGGGTTGTGGCCCAGTCCGCCGAACAGCGATTTGCCCAGCCAGACTGCCGCGAAACCCGCCACCGCGCCCATCCACAACGGGAAGGCCGGCGGCAGTGTCAGCGCCAGCAGCACGCCGGTGATGGTGGCGCTCCAGTCGGACAGAGTGTTGACCGTGCCGGACATCTTGTTGGAGATGCGTTCGGCGGCCAGACAGGACAAGGTGACGGTGACGATCAGTGCCAGCGAGGACAGGCCGTATTGCCAGATGGAGAAGGCACACACCGGCAGCAGCGCGTACACCACATGGCGCATGATGGTGGGGACATCGCGCCCGCTGTGCAGGTGCGGCGAGGCGCGCAGTTGCATGCTCACAACGGTTTCCTTTCGCGCAGGAAGGCTTTGGCCGCGCGGAACTGTTGCACCAGCGGGATGTGCGACGGGCACACATAGCTGCAACAGCCGCATTCGAAACAGTCGCCGAGATGATAGTGCTCGGCCATCTCGTCGAACGCCAGTTTAGCCGACAGCATGCCGAGTTGTGAGGGATTCAAGCCCATCGGGCAGGCGTTCACGCATTCGGAACAATGGATGCACGCCCAGCTCTGTTTGGTGATCGGTTCCAGCATGCGCTTGTCGAACACCAGGATGCCGGAAGTGCCCTTGCTCACCGGGATGTCCAGCGTGCTGGCGGCCGAGCCCATCATCGGCCCGCCGAGGATGACCTCGCGCTCTTTGCAATCCGGATCGCCCGCCCAGTCGAGGATGCTGCGCAGCGTGGTGCCGAACGGGATCCAGTAGTCGCCGGGTTTTTTGATGCCGGGCCCGGCCAGCGTCACCACGCGTTCGATCAGGCCCTGACCCTGCGGCAGCAATCTGCCGAGCAGCGCCAGCGTGCCGACGTTGTGCACCACCAGTCCGAGCTGGCTGGGCAGGCCGCCGTTCGGCACATCCAGACCGAGCAGCGATTTGATCAGCATCTTCTCCGCGCCCTGCGGGTACTTGGTGGCCACGGCTTGCAGGGTGATGCTGCCGTCGCTCGGCAAGTGCGGACGGATGATCTTGATCGCATCCAGCTTGTTGTCTTCCACGCCGATGATGGCGCGCGCCGTGCCGCTGGCGCGCATGGCGATGCGGATGCCGGCCATCAATTCTTGCGGCCATTCGCGCATCAGTTTGTAGTCGCAGGTGAGGTAAGGCTCGCACTCGCAGCCGTTCACGATCAGCGTATGCACCTGCTTGTCGGCCGGCGCGTTCAGCTTGGCGTGGCTGGGGAAGGCCGCGCCGCCCAGCCCGACCATGCCGATCTGCTGGATGGCGGTGATCAGTTGCGCCGGATCCATGCTGTCCACATCCTGCGGCAGATTGCAGCGCACTTCCTGCGTGGAGGCTTCATACACGCGCAGCACGATGGCATCGGTCCATGCGCCGCGCGTGTTGGGACGCGGCGTGATGGCTTCGATCACGCCGTCGGCGGGGGCGTGGATGGGGGCGGACACAGCACCGTCGCAACGCGCGATCAGCTGGCCGCGCGCCACTTCCTCGCCGACACCGACCAGCGGCACGGAAGGTTTGCCGATGTGTTGCGCCAGCGGCAGCACCAGCTTGCGCGGGAAGGGCATGCGCTTGATCGGCTGATCGAGCGTGCCCTTGTGCGGCGCGGGGTGGACGCCGCGCTGGAACGAGCCGCGCCGCCAGGAAGAAAAAAGTGAAACAAGCCCGTGGGAAGATTTGGAACCTTCCGCCAAGGGGAGATGCGCGGGGGGCGCAGGGAGGAGAGAGAACCCCTTTGCCGAACCTGCTTCACTGTAAACCGGTCGATCCATTTTTTTCAGTGATGGATCAGTTGAACTTGGCTGCCCGTGCGAGCAACTTGTCCAGATTGGCTTCGTTGCTGTTCCACGGTGTGCCCGGATGAATCACGCCTGCGGTGCACTTTTCCGCCGCTTTGACGATCTCCAGATAAGAGCCCGCTTTCGGGTTGATAACAATCGCTTTCTTCGATTCATTGTAGGCAAACACCTTCGGGTTGATGTGGATGCATTCGTCGCAGGCCGTGCATTCCGGCGTGTCGATCCACACGGCTTCATAGTCCGCCGCATTCGCTGCGGCAGCAGGCGCTTTCCCGGCTGCAGCGCTGACGACCTGCGGTGCGGGTGCGCCGCTGCTCATGCCGGAAGTCAGCTGCTCGATCAGCTGCATGCGCACGCGGTCGGCGATGGCGGTCTCGTCACCGGCGGCGCGGCCGACGGCGGCCACATCCTTCAGCTGCCGCCAGAATTGCTGGCGTTCTTCGCAGGCGTTGACCAGTTCCTGCGACACCAGCGCGCGCATCAGACGCTGCTTCTTGTCCACCGCCCAGATGAAGGGGAACTTGCCGTCGCGCTCGTCCGCATTCAGTTTGAGGAAGTCGGCCAGCAGCACCATGTCGTCGTTCCAGGTGTCGGGCGGTGCCTTCTTGAACTGCTTGGCGAAGCGGCCTTCGGAAAGCGCGAAGTCGGCGAAGGTCAGCGGCAATGTCATCTTCTGCGGCTGGCCGTTCTCGTCCAGATAATCCAGGCTGTACTCGATCCAGTCGTTGTCGAGGGACGGGTTGCCTTCCAGGCTCACGCACTCGGAGAAGGTGACGCCCGCATCCGGGTCGTAGCGGAACAACGGATAAGCGCGCGATTCCACCGCCAGCTTGCTCTGCCGGGTCAGCGAGTCGTCGCCCACACCGTGTTCCGGCGGACACACGGCATACACGTTGAACAATGCCGGGCGGCGGCTGTTGAGGCCGTCGATATAGCCTTCGATCAGGTGGGTCGGGCTGGACACGCTGCCCTGCAACACGAAGGCGGTGCGGTGGGTCATGCCGATCAGGCTGATCTCCTTGCGGATCTCGGTCTTGCCGTGGCCCTTCTTGCCGTACGGCGACATGTCGGCCACCTGGCTGATGAAGCCCGAGGTGCAGGCCTGACCGCCGGTGTTGGAATACACCTGCGTATCCACCACCATCACCTTCACCGGCATGCCGGACATCAGCATGCGCGACAGGTTCTGGAAGCCGATGTCGTACATCGCGCCGTCGCCGCCCATGGCCACTACCGGCGGGCACAGATGCCATTCTTCATCGGACATCTGTTCCCAGTTGAAGTGGGTGAAGAAGGCGGCATCGTCGACGGCGGCATAACCGCGCTCCAGTTCGATCTCGGCCATGCGCACGGCCTTGAAGCCGTCGATCATCTTGGCCATATGGCCCTCGAACACGCCCATCGCCACCGACGGCGAATCCTGGAACAGGTGCGAGGTGAACGGGAAGGGATAGGGGCTGAACGGGAAGGTCGAGGCCCATACCGAGGTGCAACCGGTGGAGTTGACGATACCCATGTCGGCGCGGCTGCGCGGGCCGGTGTAGGCATCGCGCAGGGCGACCAGTTTTTCCAGCAGCTGGCTCACCCAGCGCAACCAGTCCTGGTCGATGGGTTCGCCGCCCTGTGCCAGCGCGGACAGCGTCAGGTCGCGGCCCTGATTGGCCTGCACCGCCAGCAACAGGGCGTGGGTGTCGGTCAGGTTGACGGTGGACGACAGCTTCATACGCAGGTGGTTTTCCAACCGGTCGATCAGCGTGTCCAGCTTGGCGACAAACTTCTTCACGCGCGGCTGCATCAGCGCGGTCACGGTGCTGGTGAACAGGTGGATAGAAGTCTTTTCGCCGCAACCCAGACAGGCACCGTCGCCGCTGACCATGGAGTTGTAGTTGTGCTTGTCCAGCAACAGCGTCTCCAGCGCGCCGACCTTCTCGTCCAGATCGTCGATGCGGCTGAATTGGTCCGGCGTGGTCGGCAGTTCCATCCAGAAATCCCACTCTTTACGGAGTGTCTCGATGCTGTCTGGGGTCTGTGTCACCATCTGCAGCGCGTTGTCGTCGCACACATCCACGCACACCGCGCAGCCCTTGCAGGTGTAAGGGTTGACGGTGATGGAGAACAGGCCGCCTGCGCCTTTCTCCTTGTTCTCTTTTTGCGTCCAGTACGGTTTGGTGGTGGCGAACTTGAAGCCGCCCAGTTTCTCGCGCAGCAGATTCAGCTCCACTTCCAGACGGCCACGGTCATCGCCCTCGGTCGTGTCTTCCGTGAATGCTTCGGTGATGGCGTTGCCGATCAGCGCGCGCACGTCCAGGCCGTCCTTGTCCAGCATGCCGCGCAGTTTCTTGTCGATGGCGCGGCTGAACTTGCGCAGGAAGCGCGTCGGGCGGCCGCCGATCTCGATCATCTGGATGGCGGTGTTGAGGATGTCGCTGCTGGTGGAGACCAGACCGGGGATGGCGTTGTCCGGGCACTGTGTGTAGCACTCGCCGCAGGCGGTACAGTTCTCGGCGATCCACTCGGGATGCTCGAAGCGGATCTGCGTCATGTCGCGATACACGCCGGTGGCGGCGGGGATCAGCGCCAGGCCCATGAACGGATCGACCAGATTGTCGGAACCTTGGCCCTTCATATAGAAGCTGCCGGTCTGTTCCCAGAAACGGTGGATGTCGGTCGCGCCGCCGTCGCCTTCCGGCAAGTGCTTGAGCATCATCGGCAGCGCGGGGGCGAGCTTGGCAACGGCCTGCTGGCGTGCGCCGACCTGCTTGGCGGAAGCCGGGATCTCATAGATCTCCTCGTAACCACGGCGCACCACGCGCAGGTTGTCCTCGACGATGCGCTTGCCCTTCTTGCCAAACTTGGCTTCCAGCTGGTTCTCGATGGCCTGGAACAGATTCTCTTCCGTCAGACCCGCGCGCTCCTTCACATCGGAAGCATGGAAGAACGCACCCTGGAAGGCGTTGCCCTGCATGCGCAGTTGCAGGTCGACGTTGGAAGATTCTTCGCGGGCGATCTTGAACGCGTCCAGATAGAACACGCGGATGTCGTTGTCCACGATGAACTTCTGCGTGTGCGCGGGGAAGGTGGCCCACACTTCTTCAGCTGTGGCGAGATTGCTCTGGATGATGAACGCGCCGCCTTTCTTCAGGCCGGCCACGGCATTGGTGTGCAGGAACACTTGCGGATCGGGCGATAGCGCTACGTCGATGGCGGTGTATTCGCAGTTGATGCGGATCGGCTCCGGCGCGGCCGACAGATAATAAGTGGTCGGCTGGCCCTTCTTCTCCGAACCGTATTTCGGGTTGGCCTTGATGTCCCAGCCCAGCAGTTCGAACAGCGTCATGGCCAAGTTCTTGCCGGTAGTCACCGCGCCCCAGCCGCCGATGGAGTGCATGCGCACCGCGATGGCCCCCTTGGGCAGCAGGTTGGGATTCTCGGAACCGCGCAACGCCATGTCCTTGATGCGCGGATAGGCTTCCAACAGCGCCTGCTGGCGCACTTCCTGTTTCGGTGTGGCGGACTCGTCGCGCACGAAATCGACGGACAGATAGTAGAACTTGCGATGCGCCGCGCCGGGCAGCATGTTCTCCACGGCGGCGATCAGGCCTTCCGGTTGCAGGTCGCGCGAGCCCAGACCGTAACAGCCGGAATACAGCGCGGGCAGGTCTTTCAGGCTTTCGTAAGCGGCATAGCCTTCATGGTTGTTCTCTCTGCCATTTTCTAAACATTTGGAGACTGTGGCGCGCACTTCGCGCATCAACGGCAAGTCTTCCGCCAGCGGCTGGTCGGTGCGCTCCAGCACGGCCACGCCCTTCTTGCCTTTCAACACCTTGCCCAGCAGGTCGCCGGGGAAGGGGCGGAACATGGTGAGGTTGACCACGCCCACTTTGAGCTTGCGATGCTCGCGCAGCCAGTCGGCGACGGCGGCGGCCTGCACCGTCATGCTGCCCTGGCCGAGGATGAGGTAATCGGCATCCTCGCAGCGGTATTCGTCCACGCGCTTGTAGCGGCGGCCGGTCAGCTTGTAATACTCGTCCATGCACTGCTCGGCCAGATGCGGGATGTGCTCGAAGAAGTAGGGACGCTGCGCGGCCACGGCCTGCATGTAGGCATCCTGGTTGGTCACGCCGCCGGACGAGACGGGATTGTCCACGTCCCACAGCAATGGCACGCGGCGGCGCGTGTCGCCATAGATTAGGCGCTGGCCGGGGGTGGGGGTGGCGATGATGTCGTCCGAGTAGCCGAGGTATTCGTCGACCAGCGCACGCTCCGGCACCAGCACCGGCTCGATCAGGTGGGTGGTGAGGAAACCGTCCTGCGCCACCATGGCCGGGGTCAGTGACAGCTCGGCGGTCTTGCGCGCGATCATGTTCAGGTCGGCGGCTTCCTGCGCGTTCTTGGCCATCACCTGGATGAAGCCGGTGTCGTCGGCGCAATGGTAGTCGTCATGCGCGCAGTGCACGTTGAGCGAGTTCTTGGTGATGGCGCGGCAGCCCACGTTCAGCACATAGGGCAGGCGTTTGCCGACCGCGCCGTACAGCGACTCGTGCATGAAGGCCATGCCCTGCGAGGAGGTGAAGTTGACCGCGCGCTGGCCGGTCATGGCCAGGCCGGCGGTGACGCCGGCGGCAGCGTGTTCGGATTCCGGCTCGATGAAGATCAGCAGTCGGCCGGCGGTGTTGACGTGCCCGGCGGCGACCGCTTCGGCCCAGTATTCGCCCATCTGTGTGGACGGCGTGATCGGATAGGCGCCCGCGCCGTCGGTCGATTCGCGTTCCACCATGATCACGGCAGTGTTGCCGTCGATGGCGTCGCGCACGCCGGGATACTTGAATTCGGTTTGTTGCTCGGCACCGGTGATGGCGTCCAGCAACTTGAATTGTTTGATCTTGTTCAGCATGGTGTGGCTCTCCTCAAGCTTCTGCCGTGGCGGGCAGGGGTTGGATACGGATGATCTTGCGGGCGGCGCGGCCTTTGTCGGCACGCTTGCCGTCCAGCCACACGATGGCACCGGTCGGGCAGCGTTCGATGGCATGACGATCCGCCATCTCGTTCTTGTTGTAATCGATCACGGCCAGATTGCGATCCAGTTTGATCAGGCCGGGTGCGGCGTCCATCACGCAACGGCCGCAGGCGGTGCAGGACACTTCGCAGGAATACTCGGAAGCGCTCGGGTCCGCCTGGTTCTTGCAGGCCACCCACAGCTGGCGCGACACCGGTTCAAGGGAAAAAAGCTGTTTGGGGCAGATGTCCACACAGTCGCCGCAGGCGGTGCATTGCTCAGGATCGACTTCTGGCAGCCCCTGACGGTTCATGGAGATGGCACCGAAATCGCACACATGGGAGCAATCGCCCAGACCGAGGCAGCCCCACACACAGGAGCGTCCGCCGCCGCTGATCACCGAAGCCGAGCGGCAGGTGGAATGACCGACGTAGTTGGCGCTGCTCTTGGCGACATTGTTGCCGCCTGCGCAGGCCAGACGGGCGATGCGTTTTTCCACATTGCCGAGGTCGATGCCGAGCAGGGAGGCGATGCTGATATTCTGTTGCGGAGGGTTGACGGTGCAGCGCGCCGGTTCGATGGAGCCGGCGACGACCTGTTCGGCGAAGTTGCGGCAACCGGCGGTGCCGCATGCGCCGCAGTTGGAATGGGGCAGCATCTCTTCGACTTGCTCGATGCGCGGATCTTCGAACACATACAGGCGCTTGCTGGCGATGGCCAGGAACAGCGCGAGCAGTCCGCCCAGTACGGCCATAAAGGTGGAAGCAAATAAGACCGATTGCAGTGTTTGCATGGAGATCCCCCGTATGCGCCTGCTTCGTCGAGCAGTCTGCGCTTTTTCGTAGTGCGAGTAAGGGTAATAAAGTTACAATCATTTACCGAATCAATAATTTCAATTTTAATTATTATGCGAATAAGTATTAGTTGAGAGGACTGCTATGGCAAAGGATGGTCAGGCGTACTACAAAGACAGCCGAATCAAGCAGATGCGCGCATTCTGCGAGGTGGTGCGCAGCGGCAGCGTGACCCAGGCGGCGCAGAAGTTGTTCATCAGCCAACCCTCGGTGACCCTGCAGATTCAGGCGCTGGAACGCGAATTGAACGTCACTTTGTTCGAACGGCGCGGCCCGGTGCTCAAGCTCACACCGGACGGCGAGTCACTCTATGCGCTGGCCGAGCCTTTGGTGAAAGGGGTGGACGGCCTGCAGGAGAACTTCGCCGCGCTGCACGGCCGTCTGGAATCCGGCGAACTGAACATCGGCGCAGGCGAATCCACCATCCTGTATGTATTACCCGAAGCTGTGCGCCGTTTCGTGGCCACCTACCCGGGCATCCATACCAAGCTGCACAACGTTACCGGCCGCGACGGTCTGAAGATGCTGCGTGCCGACGAGATCGACTTCGCGGTCGGCTCCATGCTGGAAGTGCCGGACGACATCATCTATGAACCGGTGGCCATGTTCGACCCGGTACTCATCGTGCCGCTCGATCATCCGTTGGCGGCCTACGACGAAGTAACGCTGGAAGCAGTGAGCCAGTACGGCATGATCCTGCCGCCGCGCCACCTCTCGACATGGAACATCGTCAAGTATGTGTTCCAGCAGCACAACCTCACCTTCAAAGTGACGCTGGAGGCGGGCGGCTGGGAAGTGATCAAGAAATACGTCGAGCTCGGCATGGGTATCTCCATCGTCACTGCGATCTGCCTGACCGGCAGCGAGAAACTGAAGTGCATCCCGCTCAAACAGTATTTCCCGCAGCGCGGCTACGGTCTGGTACTGCGCAAAGGCAAGTTCCTGTCACCGCAGGCACGGCGTTTCGTCGAGTTGTTGCATGAGGTGTACGGCACTACGCCGCGCGCATGATTGGCAGTCACTTATTTAATGCTGGCGGGCGATTGCAGCGAAGGTGTCGGCGGGAATAGTGCAGGTAGAGAGACGGCGGACTGATCACTTGGGCTCGCCGTCTCCCCAATTCTCCAACAACAGACACGGCACTCTTTCAAACTCGCGCAGGTTGTTTGTAACGAGTGTCAGGCCGTTGCTACGAGCATGGGCTGCGATGTGCAGATCATTAAAGCCAATTGGCTGCCCCGCTTTTTCAAGCGCCACCCGGATATTTCCGGAATTATGTAGCAGCCGCACAAAATAAACATAATCAAATAGTTGCAATGCGCTGGTCGCGTGACTGAATTTATCAGATAATTTTCACCCCAACATGACCGCGTGAAGTGCAACTTTGATTATCACAACCATCACGCAACCAGAAAGCCAGCTCGGGAACGAGATTGGCGAATTGCTTGAATCGGACGTAGTTTATTCCAGAATTGTGTTCGTATCAGCTTTCGTAGGCTTACGAACAATTCTGCGGCTGCGTGATTTGCTATTGCGACACGTAGACAATGGCACAAACTTAAACTTCACGCTAGGCATTGATCTTGGTGGAACGAGCCGCGAAGTGCTTGATGAACTTTTGCGATGGGACTGTGAAACATTTATATTCCACAACACTATTGCCCGTGCAACTTTTCATCCCAAAGCCTACCTTTTTGAAACAGCAACTACCGCAACACTTTTTATTGGATCAAACAACCTTACAGATGGAGGCTTCTACAGCAACTACGAAGCTGCTGTACGCTATGATTTTGATCTTCCCAATGATGAGAATGAGTATGAGCGGTTGCTAACACCTCTGAACCCATTCGTTAACCCACAAGGCGCAACAGTTAAACCGCTTGATGCTGGTTTAATTCAAACCTTAGTGGCGCGTGGTGAGTTGCCATCTGAGGCAGAAGCCAAACAAAATAGACGTGAGCAAAAGCAGAGGCGAAATCAAGGTCGAAGGGATATTCCTAATAGTCCCTTCGCTCCAGTTGCAACCCATTTACCACCACTGTTGCCACCACATCTGAGAACGGAAGAGCCAGCCAATCCTCAAATACCAGCGCCGCAGGAAGAACCGGAGCCAAATACCACACCAGTACGACGCCCTGATGGTGTGTTGGTGTGGCAAAAATCTATCACTGCATCTGAAGCATTACAAACAAATGAAGGTTCTGCTCATGTTGGTAGTATGCGTTTAACGCAAGCAGGATTTGTAGACACAATGGGGCAACGAATTAGGCAGACCTCATATTTTCGCCGTCTCTTTGCGGACTATCACTGGGAACCCGAAACTGGGCGACATAGAAATGAAGATCAGGAGCACACTTTTATCCCTATGCGCCTCATTATCCGAGGCAGAGATTATGGCACGCACAACTTTGAAATAAGTCATAAGCCATCGGGTGAAGCAGATCAACATAATTTTACGACCGCAATGAGATGGGGGCGCGAATTCAATCCAATCATCCAGCAATCAAATATAACTGATGCGTTTTTTTCGCTATATGAAACCGCTGAGGGGGATGCAGACTATCTAATCGACATTACCGATGCGATTGGACAAGAAGAGCATTAAGCCGACAGCTAATCTGCCTCACCCAGAGGCTCGCTGGATGTACGATGCCTGCGATCTCGCAGCTTACGCCACCCCTCTAAAACACACTCCTGTTTTGCACGAGACATCCCCAATCCACCAAGCACGACTTTCCCTTGGCGAGACAGTAATTGGTGCGTTGATAGATTACGAATATCTTTGTCCAAGTCGGCGAGATTAATGTTTGTATTTTCTGGCAGTGGTATTAGTAGTCGTTCAATTTCGGATGGAATTAGCTCAAGCACTCCACCACCATAATGACGACCCTCCAACTCAGCGCTCAGTGCTGTGAGTGGGTTGAGAAAACACCCAACAAGTTTTTCTCCATCAACATTTCTTGTTCGGATGCGGTAAGCCGTATCCGTAGTGTATGCACCAATGCGATTGAGTATTAAGCGCGGTGTGTTGTTAGAACGCTTCAGCATTCCGATTTCTGTTGAGTATACTGATGGTACGGTATACCAA
>WOZO01000086.1 GCA_011620315.1 Sideroxydans sp.
CGAGCACATCCATGCGCATCAGCGAGGCGGCGATTCGTCCGGCACGGCCATCCTGTTTTTCGCGTTCCGGCGCATTGACCAGATGATTGCCCATTTTGCTTGCGATCTGAATCGCCCCCGATTCATTAGACCCTAAAAGAACTAACGGCACGCTTGAAGGCAAGCAGCGCGTTGTTGTCGCTGGGTGCGCGGTAGCGCAAAGCCACATAGCGTGCGGCAAGGTCGTTCATGCTTGCCGCGATCTCGGGATGCGCGGCACCGACTCGCGCCGCGTAGTCCAGCGGCCCTTCATGCGCCATGCGCGGCAAGCCGGTCTTCTCCAGTTTGCGGCACAGCTTGAGCCATACAAACTGCACCGGGTCGGTCTGGCGCGCCACGAGTCGGCGCAGCATCAGCAGCGTGAATATACCGACCAGCGTAAAGATGCCGGCCAGCATGTTGAGCGCCATCTTCTGCCAGCTGATGTCTTCCATACCGAGACGGGTGAGGAAGGCGAACTGGGTTTCCTCGTTATAGCCCAGCACCCACTGGTTCCAGCGGTTGGTCATGGCATCCAGATTGAAGCGCAGTGCGCGCAACCAGGGCGGCGGGTCGCGCAACATGAAGGGCAGGATGGCGGGGTTGCCGACGGCGGCGAATACGCCGCTTTCGATACGCGCGGGGGCGATGGCAGCGGTGGGGTCGTAACGTACCCAGCCGCGTTCGCCCAGCCACACTTCGGCCCAGGCATGCGCGTCGGATTGGCGCAGGATGTAGTAATCGCCCAGGGCGTTGTATTCGCCGCCCTGATAGCCGGTGACCACGCGCGCCGGCACACCGGCTGCACGCAGCAGATAGACGAAGCTGCCGGCATAGTGCTCGCAGAAACCCTGCTTGCTCTGGAACAGAAACTCGTCGATGCCGTTCATGCCGAGCAGGGGCGGTTCCAGCGTGTACACATAGCCGCCCTGGTTGAAGTATTGCAGCACCTCGCGCACGATGGCTGCATCATCGTGCGGATGTTGTTGGCGCCAGTCTTCGGCTAGTTGCTGTGCTTGCGGATTCAGACCGCGTGGTAGAGCCAGTGCACGTTGCAACTGCTGCGGTGTCTCATCCGGATTGGCGCGGTAGCCGAGGAAGGAATCGGCGTGATAGCGCAGACGCGTATTCACGGCTTTATCGTTCAATAGCTGGAAGTCCGGTGTCAGGACATACGGGATGGAAAGCTTGTCCGGCATATCCAGCGCGAACAGCCAGCGCTTGTTGTGCGGCTCCAGGGTGACGGTGTGGCCGAGCGGAATGCCGCTGTCTTCCAGCACGCCTGTGCGCGTGGTGGCGTAGTGTCCGCGCTTCCATGTCGTGCCGTCGAAATCCCACAGTACCGGACCGCGCCAATACATTTTGTCGCGTGACGGGACAGTTCCGTCGAAACTGGCGCGGAACGCCACCGCGTCGTTTAGCGACAGTTTGCTCATGCTGCCCGGCGACATGGTGTCGGACAGACCGCTGCTGGCATAGGCATCCTGCGGCAATCCCCACAGCGGCCCCTGCACGCGCGGGAATAATACGAACAGGATCAGCGACAGCGGGATGGCCTGCAGCAACAGCATGCCGCCGATGCGCAGTCTGGGTTTGAAGGCGAGGCCGCCGGTCTGCAGATGCACCCAGGTGGCCAGGATGACCAGCAAGGTCGCCAGCATGAACAACGCGGTGGGGATGCTCTGCGAGTAGAAGAAATTGGTGATGATGATGAAGCACGACAGATAGACCACGATGGTCGCATCGCGCACGGCTTTCAACTCCAGCAGCTTCAAAGCGGACAGCAGGATGAGCAGGGTGACGCCGACCTCGCGCCCGAACAACGAACGGAAACTGACGGCGATGGCCATGACACTGAGCACGGTGATGCCCAGCAACAACCAGCGTGGTGGCAATGCCTTGCCGCTACGCGCCAGCCAGGCGCGCCACAACAGCAACGCACCGCACTCGGCGCTGATCCACAGCGGCAGATGGTCGGCATGCGGCGCACTGACCAGCAGGATGCAGGCGATCAGGCCGTAGGTGGGGGAGGCGGAGAGTTTCATAAAGTCTCAAAACCCATGCTTGTCCACGAAATACACGAAATACACGAAACGTGAAAAGCGATTGGCTTGAGCGAATGGTTCGCTGGCGCGGTGCTAGTTCCCTGGCCGTCTCTGGCGGGTACTTTTCGTGCTTTTCGTGGATAAATCGGTTTCATGATCATTTTTCATTCAATCCGAACAAGGCCAGTCGTCGCAGACATTCGGCGCGATGCGCCGTACCGTGCTGCGGCATCACTTCACCATCCGGCAACTTCAGGCCGTAGTGCAAACCCTGTGCGTCCGCATCCAGCACCCAGCGCGTCAGCAGTTCCAGTTTGCGCTCCTGCGCGATGTCCGGCAGTTGCGACCAGTCCAGCCACAGTTGCTGTCCCTGCTGCGCCGAGAATTCTTTCACTTGCAAGCCTTGTTCGCGTGCCAGCGCTTTCCATGCGATGCGCGGCATAGCGTCGCCCGGTACATAGTTGCGTAGACCAGCGAAGTCCTCGTCGCCGCGTATGGTGATCTTGCCGTTGCCGTCCGGTGCGGCGGCGACAGGCAATGCTTGCGGCGGCGCAGGTTTTGGATAGACCAAGGCGCGAACGTCGAAGTGGATGTAGCTCCAGGCATTGAACAGGCCTAGCGGGAAGCGGGTGTAGAGCGTCAGTCGGCCACTGTCCAGCCAGCCGCGCTGGGTCGTAGGGAGTGCCAGCTCGATAGGTGTGGAGAGTTGCGCTGGCAGATCGAACACGGTCTCGTGTCCCTCGTCGTCATGCAGGTGGATCTGATGGCGTGGCAGTGAGCCGGGGTTGTTGAAATGGAACACGAAGCGCGCCTGTTCTCCGGCGAACACAGGTTCAACATAACCGGCATGGATCTCCAACTGCGCCATATTGCGAAAGGCGTACAACATGGACAAGCCGCCGGCGGTGGCAAGCAGGAAGGTGAGCACGTAGCCCAGACTGAGGTTGTAGTTGATGTCGCCGAGCAACATCAATATCAGCACGAAGCCGAAGCCGAAGAACTGCCGCGTGGGCAGGATGTAGATGCGGCGCTGGTTGAGCTGCACCGTGCCGGTCTCGACGGTGCGGCGGAAGGCCCAGTTACGGAAGATTTCTCTGAGACGTTTGTACACGGATGTTACGGCTGCGCTTCTGTTTGTTTGATTGAAGCGAGCCATGCTTGATCTTCTGCAATGGCCGTTTTCGTCAGGACACTTTCCCCGGTTTCCATGACGGTTTCACGCAGACGATATTCGACGGTAGGCAGGGAGATGAAACCTGCCAGCAAACCGGCGCGAATCCAAGTGCGATCTCGTGGTTCGCTACGGACATATTTTGAGATGGCAGCATCATTGGGGTCGAGAAACCAGGCGGTCACGCCATTTTCAAATGCAACATTGATAAGCCTTGCCTCCCAGCCCTCGGGTAAGGTCGGCAACATGGGCGACACCGCATCAGCGTAATAGCCGTAGCGCTGTTCAAACGCGCTACCCAATCCCAGTGCGGCGGCAATCTCAAAAGCACGCCCTGGATCGTTCTTGGGGTAAAGGTCGACATCGATCGAGCCGGTCATCGAGTCGGGCGGGGTGGCCGTGATGCCGAGAATAGAAAGACTGCCGATGATGACGTAATCACGATGCCTGGTGAGGCGCATCGCTTCGGTTAGCAAATGAGCGACATCGTTTCGGTTCATCAGTCGGTGCGCTCGATCAGGAAGCCAAAGGGTGAGTTTTGGCGTAAGGCGACACCTTCCGCATCGTTACGCAACATTGCGGGCCTTATCGAAGCCAATGGCAAATTCAGAATGTTTCTCCATGCATCGACATAGTGCATATCACACAGGTGAGCGCTTTCCCAACGAGCTACTTGTTGCAAAGCACGTTCACGCACATCGCTGCCTGCCGACGAGTTGGATAGTGCGTCGTACGCTTTTACATGTAGCTCAACTAACGCCGCATCAACAAGGAATTTTTCTGCGCGTGCTTTCCGGCGTTGTTCGAGAATTATTGTTTGATTCATGGCCAACTCCAGTGGGCTAGTGATGGTGAACATTCTAGCAC
>WOZO01000090.1 GCA_011620315.1 Sideroxydans sp.
TATCTCGGCTACGCCCTGGAAGACCGCCTCCACCTCAACACCCACCGCTACGACGAGCCGCTGGTCCCGGTCTCGCGGACGCGCGGCGTCACCGAACGGACCGACGTGCAGGGCAAGATCGTCATTCCACTGCGTGAAGACGACGTGCGCCGGGCAACCCGCGAACTGGTCGAGGCCGGTTCTCAGGCCATCGTCATCTGTCTGCTGCAGTCCCATAAGAATGGCTCCAGTGAGCAGCGAGCGCGCGACATCGTTCGCGAAGAATTGAAAAAGCTGAAGGCGGACATTCCAGTTTTCGCCTCGGTGGATTACTACCCGTCGCGCAAGGAAAGCCACCGAATGAACACCACCATCCTCGAAGCCTACGGTGCCGAACCCTCGCGCCAGACGCTGAAGAAGATCAGCGACCGCTTCAAGAAGCACGGTGCCAAGTTCGACTTGCGTGTGATGGCCACGCACGGCGGCACGATCAGCTGGAAGGCCAAGGAGCTGGCCCGCACCATCGTCTCCGGCCCGATCGGCGGGGTCATCGGCTCCAAGCTACTCGGCGAATACCTTGGCGACGAGAACATCGCCTGTTCCGACATTGGCGGCACCAGCTTCGACGTGGCGCTGATCACCAAGGGTAACTTCGCCATCAAGTCCGACCCGGACATGGCCCGCCTGGTGCTGTCGCTGCCGCTGGTAACAATGGACTCGGTCGGCGCCGGCGCCGGCAGCTTCGTCCGCCTCGATCCGTACAGCAAAGCGATCAAGCTTGGCCCGGACAGCGCCGGCTATCGCGTCGGCACCTGCTGGTCGGAAAGCGGCCTCGACACCGTGTCGGTGTCTGACTGCCATGTCGCGCTGGGCTACCTCAATCCCGACAACTTCCTCGGTGGCTCGATCAAGCTCGATGTCCAGCGTGCCCGTGACCACATCAAGACGCAGATTGCCGATCCGCTCGGCCTGTCAGTCGAAGATGCCGCCGCCGGCGTCATCGAGCTGCTCGATGTGACACTGTCCGAGTACCTGCGCGCCAACATCAGCGCCAAGGGCTACAACCCCGCCGAATTCACATGCTTTTCCTACGGCGGTGCCGGCCCGGTGCATACCTATGGCTACACCGAAGGCGTCGGCTTCAAGGATGTCGTCGTCCCCGCTTGGGCCGCTGGCTTCTCGGCCTTTGGCTGCGCTTGTGCCGACTTCGAATATCGCTATGACAAGTCGGTCGACCTCGGCGTTGCCCAATTCGCCAGCGACGAGCAGAAAGTCGCCGCCTGCAGGACGCTGCAAGAAGCCTGGGAAGAACTGGCGACCAAGGTCATCGACGAGTTCGTCATCAATGGCTACAAGCCAGAAGACGTGGTGCTGATCCCGGGCTACAAGATGCAGTACATGGGACAACTCAACGATCTCGAAATCGTTTCGCCAGTCACCAGCGCAGCCACTGCCGCAGACTGGCAGCAGATCATCGAGGCCTTTGAGAACACCTATGGTCGGGTCTATGCCCATTCTGCACGCTCTCCGGAACTGGGTTTCTCGATCACGGGTGCCATTCTGCGCGGCATGGTAGCGACCCAGAAACCGGTGCTGCCGGAAGACGCCGATGCCGGACCGACGCCTCCCAAGGAAGCCTATCTCGGCACACGGCCTTTCTATCGCAAAAAAAAATGGGTCGAAGCCGCGCTGTGGAAGATGGAAGCATTGAAGGCCGGCAATCACATCATAGGGCCTGCCATCATCGAATCTGATGCGACGACCTTCGTCGTGCCCGACGGTTTCGAAACCACGATCGACAAGCACCGTCTGTTCCATCTCAAAGAAATCAACTAAGGAGACCCGCCATGAATATGAAGAACACCAAAGAACTCGGCGTCGGAAGGTTGTTGGCCAATGGCATGACGCTGAAGCAACATCGTGATGCCATCCTCGAGCGCACCCGATCAAGCGGATACTACGATGGACTGGAAAAACTCGAATTCCGCGATAGCGATCCGATCCGTTACGAGAAACTGTTCTCCAAACTGCGCGGCGGCCTGGTCCATGCCCGGGAAACCGCAAAAAAGATCGCGGCCAGCCCCATCGTCGAGCAGGAAGGCGAACTCTGCTTCACGCTCTACAACGCCGCGGGTGACTGCATCCTGACCTCGACCGGCATCATCATCCACGTCGGCACCATGGGCGCGGCGATCAAGTACATGGTCGAGAACAACTGGGAGGCCAACCCGACGATCAACCCCGGCGACATGTTCACGACCAATGACTGCGCCATCGGCAATGTGCACCCTTGTGACGTTGCCACCATCGTGCCGATCTTCTGGGATGGCAATTTGATCGGCTGGGTCGGCGGCGTCACCCACGTCATCGATACCGGCGCCGTGTCGCCGGGCTCGATGTCCACCGGACAGACCCAGCGTTTCGGCGACGGCTACATGATCACCTGCCGCAAGACCGGGGTGAACGATGAACCGCTGCGCGACTGGCTGCATGAGTCGCAGCGCTCGGTGCGCACGCCGAAATACTGGATTCTCGACGAGAAGACCCGCATCGCCGGTTGCCACATGATTCGCGAACTGGTCGAGGATGTGATCCGGGCCGACGGTCTGGAAGCCTACGAGAAGTTCTCGCAGGAAGTCATCGAGGAAGGCCGTCGCGGCCTGATGAGCCGGATCAAGGCGATGACGCTGCCGGGCAAATATCGCAAGGTTTCCTTTATCGATGTGCCATTCAAGCATGAGGATATCCAGGTTTCCAACGCCTTTGCCAAGCTCGACTCGATCATGCACTCGCCGGTCGAGATGACCATCAAGCCGGATGGCAAATGGCGCCTCGACTTCGAAGGCGCCAGCCGCTGGGGCTGGCATACCTTCAATGCCCACCAAGTGGCTTTCACCTCGGGCATCTGGGTGATGATGACGCAAACTCTGGTTCCGACCCAGCGCATCAACGACGGGGCCTACTTCGCCACCGAGTTCCACCTGCCCAAGGGCGCCTGGTGCAATCCGGATGACCGGCGCACCGGCCATGCCTATGCCTGGCACTTCCTGGTCTCGGGTTGGGCGGCGTTGTGGCGCGGCCTGAGCCAGTCCTATTTCAGCCGCGGCTATCTCGAAGAGGTCAATGCCGGCAATGCCAACACCTCCAACTGGCTGCAAGGCGGTGGAATCAACCAGGAGGGCGAGATTCACGCGGTCAACAGCTTCGAGTCTGCCGCGTGCGGCACCGGAGCCTGCGCCATCAAGGACGGGATCAATCATGCCGCGGCGATCTGGAACCCCGAAGGGGACATGGGTGACATCGAAATCTGGGAAATGGCCGAGCCGCTGCTCTACCTGGGGCGTAACGTCAAGGCCAACTCTGGCGGCTACGGCAAGTATCGCGGCGGCTGCGGTTTCGAAACCCTGCGCATGGTCTGGAATGCCCAGGACTGGACGATGTACTTCATGGGCAATGGCTACATGAACAGCGACTGGGGAATGATGGGTGGCTACCCGTCGGCCTCTGGATACCGCTTCGAAGCGCACAAGACCGGGCTCAAGGAGCGCATCGCCATCGGTGATTCGCTCCCGCTTGGTGGCGACATTGACCCGAGCAGCCCCGACTATGAACGCCACATCGACGCGACGGCCGTCGTCAAGCGCGACAAGCAGTGCATGACCACCGAGGACTGCTATGACAACCATGACCTCTACCTGAACTACCTGCGCGGCGGCCCCGGCTTCGGCGATCCGATCGATCGTGATGTCAAGGCTATCGAGAACGACCTCAACCAGAAATTCTTGTTGCCGGAATATGCGCAGAAGGTCTATGGCGCGGTCTTCACGCAGGATGCCAAGGGCGTATTCACGGTGGATGCAGCGGAAACCGCCACCCGCCGTGGCGAAATCCGCAAGGAACGTCTGGCCCGTGCCATTCCAACCCGCGAGTGGATGAAGGAAGAGCGCGAACGCATCATCGACAAGCACGCCTCGGTGCAGGTCCAGCACATGTTCGCGACCAGCTTTGCCCTTTCCGAGAAGTTCACCCGGGAGTTCAAGGAGTTCTGGAACTTGCCAGACGATTGGCAATTGCTCGAAGAAGAGCTTGGCGTGCCGACCTACGGCTCCAAGTA
>WOZO01000180.1 GCA_011620315.1 Sideroxydans sp.
AAGCGGAGCAAGCCATGCCGGTTTGACGTGCGAATGCGGGGATAGCGGATGCTTCTGGTGCGAAGGCTGCTGCGGCCAGTACGCCTGCCAGAGAGAGAGCGATTTTCTTCATTGATGTTTCTCCTCGTTTGATTTGGAAATTACCCTTTTGATGATCGCCGGGCTTCTACCCAGCGACCATGGGAGCGCACAATAAAGAAAGCGTGAAGAAGGTGTCAAAACTTTGTTTGGTTTGTGTTGCAATATTGCAACATTGCTTGCTGCGTGAACTAGCCGTGGAGCCGTCATACCGGCCCTTCGATAAACTCAGGACAGGCTGACCTCCGGTCAGGCCGGTATCCAGCAATTATTAATCCGGCGCAGCCGATTACTTATTTCTGCCCGCTGCGCGGAGTATTTAACTATCCGGATTCCGGACTGCGCCGGATAACCAACCACTTGCCAGCTTGCTGGCTTAGTGGATTGGCCAGTAGTTCCATCAATGACGTGGCGCAATCTTCCGCGCCATCTGTTTCAAGTCTGTTGCGGGGCAAGCTCGAAAGTCACTTGCCCGGTTTGATTTTCCTGCAGCCGCATTTTGTAATTGTTTTGCTGCGCCCATCTTGATGCCTGATACAGACCGACGCCCAAGCCATCCTCGGATGGCACGACCGTGCGCAGCAGTTTTTGCGCATAGCCAACGGGTATTGCGCTGCCGTCATCGCTTACGCGCAAGGCATGCGCATCCATATCCAGCTCAACCTGAATATGCAATCCCGGCTCGCGCAAACGTTTGTTGAGTGCATTTTCCAGAAGATTGTCCGCCACGCAGTCGAACATCGCGGCGGGTATTTTTTCAGTTGATCGTTCGTTGTTCCCGGTGAGTCGCCATTCAATTCCGCGATGTTCATAGCGCCGACACAACGCTTCCCACCACGCCGCCAATTCGATTTCGCGCGATTCGGTTTCCGCCGCCGGTGCTTTCAACTTGCCCAACAATGTTTCAATTCGCTGCGACAGCACCGGCAATTGCTGTTTCAGAATGGGCTGCGCCTTGGACGGATCGTGCTGGGCAATGGAGGCAAGCGCGAACAGGGATTGCAGCATGTTCTTCAAATCATGCGTCAGGCGTGCGCCCGTTTCATAGATGGCCTGCTGCCGAGTCATCTCGCGCAAACGCTCTTCACGCCGTTTGGCCTGATAGAAATAGCCGATTACCCGCACCAGCAGGCGCATGTGCAGCAACACGGTTGGCGCGATGGCCTGCCGGGCAAACAAGGTGATGTTCAGGTCTTCATCCGCCAACTCGACCCGGTGCGGGCTGGACTTTCCCAGCGTGCCATGTCCTTCCACCGAAACCCAAGCCATGCCGGCCACCCAGGGCATCTCGAGCATATGCTCGGTTGCGCCTTCAAGGAATTCGCGCGGGCCGCTGTCCATCTGCGCATCCGCTGCCAGCTGCTTCAACCAGACTTCCAGCGGCGTGCCGATGGAAAGTACGTATCTGGAAAAACTGGGCTGCAAACCGAAGGGGCCGAAGTCGGTATGCCACAGCGCACCAAGGACGAATAGCGCAACCGCAATCACAAACAGGGTGCGCAGCAAGGCATCCAGATAGCCGACCTGATTCAAAGTCATGAAGGCGAGCGCGCCCAGCACCAGCACCGTGAGCAAGGTAAACAGCAACAGCACGTAAAAGAAATCAATGGCCTGCACGGCATCCGGCTTTTCGCGCTCAACGGGAATGAGCGCCATCACGGACAACATCAGGGGCAGTGCAATCGTCATCAGATTGCGCGTGACCTCATCGAAAGCGGGAAGGCCAAAGAGATGCGGCGCGATGTGCAACAGCAACACCGCCAGCAGATACGCCATGACCAATAGATGGTACACACGCTGCCAGCGCGCATAGAAAGAGAATGCCCGCGCACCCACCAATGCGAACAGCCCCGCCACCCAGAATGCCAATAGCCACCAGTTCAACCAGACAAGCGCGGCCAGACTGACAGCAAAGACAAGCAGCGACTTTCCCCAGCTCAAGCGCGTTTCACTGCGCCACAACGGCTGCCAGATCAGGAACAAACCCAAGTGCGCAAGCAACAGCGGACGCGCCCACATGTGCTCGATGCCAAGCCAGAAAGTCGCATGCAGCAATACCAGCATCGCCAGCGAAAGCCAGCGGCTTGAACGCGCCCACTGCGCGGGAGTGATTGTCGTCATATCGTCACCATCGCGTCGAATCCTCGACGAAAGTTCTCAAAAATCAGTCTGGCTCGTTGCGCGCAAATGAATAACATAGCGCATATCCGTTTGTTTTATTGATGTTATAAATCTCACACTCGCCCACAATAGATTGTGGCACAGGAATTGCTGAACATCCTGCGCAAGCGAGTGGCCTCTGCCACCAGGGCCTTGCGCACCAGAATATAAAAGTTATGTGCGCCGAAACCCAAAATTCACCCACTGGAGGAAACACAATGAAGCAAAAACAATCCGGCTTTACTCTAATTGAAATCGCCATCGTTCTGGTGATTATCGGCCTGCTGCTCGGCGGCGTGCTGAAGGGTCAGGAGTTGATCAATAGTGCCAAGGTTAAAAATCTGGCGACGGATTTCAAAAATATCCCCATCTTCATCTACGGCTATCAAGACAAATTCCGCGCCTTGCCTGGTGACGACAAAGACCCCTACAGTCATTTGGGAGTCGCATCTGCAGTTACCGCCCAAGGCAATGGCAATGGCGTGATTGATGGTAACTGGAATGACCTGACCACCGGCACACCGCCAGAGTCCGTGTATTTCTGGCAGCACATCAGGCTGGCCAATCTGGCACCAGGTTCTACAACTGTAACTGACCCTGCGTATATTCCAGTTAATGCCGTTGGTGGCAACATTGGCCTGCAAAGCGGGACAAGCGATGAAACTAAAACCCCAATTAATGCAACTACTGGTGCCACGCCGATTCGAGGTTCTTATGTTGTTTGCTCCGAAGGCATTCTGGGCAAGTTCGTCAAGCAACTCGACCTGCAAATGGACGATGGGCAGACCAACGGCGGCTCGATGATGGCAGGGACCGCCAAAGCAGTCGGCACCGCCATGACTGCAGTTGCTACAAACGACATAGACGATGCTGCCGCGTATACTGTTTGCATGGGCATCTAACCTATAGTTTGGATGTGATATCTCAAAAGCCCACTGCCTGCAGCGGGCTTTTTTACGCCTCATCCTTGGCCATTTCTCGTCGCCCACTGTCGATATAGCGTCTCCGCATTTCGCAACAAATCCGGCAAACGCCGCCTCGACCCGACAATATCAATACCTTATTGCTGGCATGGTTGCTGCTAAAGAGTACATGCTATCCATCACGAGGTGCATAAGACTCATGCAACGCAAGCAATGCGGCTTCACTTTGATCGAGATCGCCATCGCTATGGCCATCATCAGCCTGCTCATCACGTTAACGGTCAAGGGGCGCGAACTGGTGGAAAACTCCCGCGCCAAGAGCCTTGCCAATGACTTCCGCGATATTCAGGTGGCGCTGTTTGGCTATCAGGATCGCTTCCGCGCTTTGCCGGGCGACGCCCCCGCGGCATCTGCGAACCTGTCGCAAAGCCCCGCTTCCGCACACAACGGGAATGGCAACCAGCGCATAGAGGGTGATTTGAATTCGCTGATGAGCGAATCGTTTTTTCTTTGGCAGCACGTAAGACTGGCGGGTTTTATCTCCGGGGGCGTTGATCCGGCAGCGAACAACTATGTCCCGCTTAACAGCTCAGGCGGAAAACTGGGCGTTTCCGACATCAGCGCATCGCCCATCACCGGCATGAGTGGCGGTTACATCATCTGCTCGAACAACATTTCGGGGCGTTTGGTCAAACAACTGGACATGATGCTGGACGACGGCTATACGGCCAAAGGTTCGATGTTGGTGTCATATGCGAACGCCGGCGGCGAGCCGATTGCGTCAGGCAACATCATCGAGCGCGATTTCTATATGGCTTGCCTGAGCGTCTAGGGAAGCACTGCTTAACTCCAGTTCGTCATTCCGGCGAAGGCCAATGGAATGGACACCTCCCACGGGAAGATGGCAACGGAGCATTA
>WOZO01000124.1 GCA_011620315.1 Sideroxydans sp.
GCCAAGCCAGGGGACGTGCGCCAGACGGCAGAGGAGGCCGATGCACTCGATGGCACAGAAACGCTGGGTATTGTTCCCCTGGCAGTGCCACTATTGGCTGGGCCGGGAGCCATCAGCACGGTGATGATTGCCGTACAGCAGGGCGGGCTGCTTCACGATACGCTGGTGATCGTTATCATCGGCGCCGTTTGTGGTCTGGTTTGGCTGATGCTGTGCTTGGCCGTCCCCATTGGTCGCCTGATGGGGACGGCCGGGCTCAATGTTGCCAACCGTCTGCTGGGCCTTCTGTTGGCGGCGATTGCGGTGGAATCGATGGCTACAGGCCTCAAGGGTCTGTTCCCGGTTCTGGCGGGTGGATAACCCTGAGATCGATTAGCGGATTGTGCGGACATGGCGGGAACCCCTTTCCCCTTGCCATCGTAAAGCAGCGTTAATCGGCTGTCAGGTAAAATTTCATGGAATACCTCGCGCGTTAAGTGGGTCAATATCTGCCGGTTGGCAAGGGCACAGTTGGTGGCGGCGCGCATGGCGCCCAGATAACGTTGCCCCAGCGGCGAGTTGAGCGGCGCACAAGCCAGCTCGCGATCAGGAAGATCGATTCCCGCATCCCGGGCGCCCAGCAACATTTCCTTCAGATATTCGGTGCCGATCTGGTGGCCGAGTCCGCGCGAACCGCAATGAATACTGACCAGAATATCGTCCTCGCGCAAGTCGAACGCTGCGGCGATACGCCGATAAAAAATTTTGGTCACCTGCTGGACTTCAAGGTAATGATTGCCCGACCCCAGCGTTCCCATCTCATCGCGCTGGCGGCGCTTGGCGTGTTCGGATACCTGTGCCGGGTCTGCGCCGGCCATACAGCCATGTTCCTCGGTGCGATCGAGGTCCGCGGTTTCGCCATAGCCCCGCTTCAGCGCCCACTGCGCGCCACCGCAAAGCATGGCATCCATTTCCGGCGGCAACAGTTGCAACTGGCCGGTGCTGCCAACACCCGCCGGGATGCGGGCATAGAGTGCGTCCGCCAGGCGCGTCTTGACCGCCTCCAGGTTGGCGCGCTTGAGACCCGTATGCAGGGTGCGCACGCCGCAGGAGATGTCGAAGCCGACGCCGCCGGCGGAAACAACACCGCCCGTGTCGGCATCAAAGGCCGCAACGCCGCCGATCGGAAATCCATAGCCCCAGTGCGCGTCCGGCATGGCATAACTTGCCTGGACAATGCCAGGCAGCATCGCCACCTGTGTCACCTGTTGATACACCTTCTCATCCATCGCAGCGACAAGCTCAGCCGATGCGTAAATCACGGCCGGAACACGCATGCGCCCCTGTGGCGGCGCGACCCACTCAAACTCCGACCGGCGTTGCAGTTTTGAGATATCCATTGTCGAACTCCGGTGATTTGACTCAAACATCGACTACGCATTGCGCGTGCCACGCCCCGTCGGCTTGACGCGACACATTGAGCGCGGTGTAGGTAGCACCTTTTACCTCGACTGCCGGCTGATGGCGGAGAACATCCACCGGCTCGCCCCATGCCGTTGCCGAGAGTTCGTCGCCGTCGATACTCAGATCGAAGCGGCTGAACAGCATGTGCCTTGTCGCCATTTCAAAGATCAACGCATTGAGCCAGTCGATCAACAATAAGTCTTTTTCCGGTGCCTGGCACTTAATCCCGATCGGCTGTCGAGCGGCGACCTGCAGTGGATCAGTCGCTATCGCTGTCAGCGCCAGCGCAGCTTGCGCGAATGCGACCTCGCAGGTGGGGCCCCAGCCGCTTACCCCGATGTCGGAACCATGAGGAAAGTGTCTCCAGCCAGCATCCATGGCTCATCCGTGCGCTGATGACAACAGTGCACGCAGTTCGCCGAGCGGCCGGGTATTGAGCACGTCGCGCGCTTCCAGCCAGCCGCGCCGCGCCTGGCCGATGCCAAAGCGCAGGTTGGCGAAGTCCTGCGCGCTGTGGGCATCGGAGTTCACCGCTACCAGCACGCCTTCTTCCCTGGCTGCCATGCACCAGGTATCGAGCAGATCCAGCCGTTCGGGGTTTGCATTCAGCTCGAGGTGGCAGCCGCGCTGGCGGGCATGACGGATGACGCGCAGCATGTCCACATCATAGGCTTCGCGCTGTTCGATCATGCGCCCGGTCGGATGGGCGAGGAAGCTGACCTATTTGTTGTCCATGGCGCGCAAGATGCGCTCAGTCTGCTTCGTGCGCGGCAGGTCGAACCGGGAATGCACCGCAGCCACGACCAGATCGAGCTTTGACAGCACCGTATCCGGCAGGTCGAGCGTTCCGTCGTCGAGGATGTCGACCTCGATGGCCTTGAGAACGGTCATGTCTTTCAGTTCTGCGTTGAGCCGGTCGATTTCGTCGCACTGTTCCATCAATTGCCGAGGATCGAGGCCACGGGCGAGCGCAAGCCGCCGCGAATGCTCGGTGACGGCGATGTATTCCAGCCCGTGTGCCCGCGCTGCCAGCGCCATCTCGCGTATCGTTCCATGGCCGTCGCTGGCCCGGGTATGTACATGCAGATCGCCGCGCAGATCCTTCAATTCGACCAGCTGTGGCAGCCTGCCGACGCGGGCCGCTTCGATTTCGCCGCGGTTTTCGCGCAGTTCCGGAGGGATCGGCGGCAGCCCGAGCGCTTGGTAGAGCGATGCCTCGGTTTCACCCGCGATCCGGTGATCACCCTTGAAGACCCCATATTCGTTGACCTTCAATCCCCGTTCCTGAGCCATGCGGCGCAGAGCGATATTGTGCGCCTTGGAGCCGGTGAAGTAGCACAGCGCCGCGCCATAGCTTTCCTCCGCCACGACGCGAAGGTCCACCTGTAACCCGCTGCGCAGCAACACACTGGCGCGGGTGGCGCCAGCGGCGAGCACTTCGCGCACTTCGTCATAAGCCTTGAAGTGGGCCATTACCGGCGAACCGGCATCCGCCGTTACCACGAGGTCGAGATCACCCACTGTTTCACGCATGCGCCGGTAGCTGCCCGCCACGGTGACCTGATGAACGCCTGGCGTTGCGCTCAGGTAGGAGGCCAATGCATCGGCATACTGGCTGGCGGTGGCCAGCTTGAATCGGTGCTCAGTATTGAGGTGAGCCTCGACAGCCTGCTGAATCTTGACCTCGGTTTTCTCGCCGAAGCCGGGAACCTGCCGAATGCGGCCATCGCGGGCGGCGCGGTAAAGCTGTTCCGGGGTCTGGATGTCGAGCTCATGCCACAGTGCGCTGACCCGCTTGGGGCCGAGGCCGGGAATTTTGAGCAACTCGGTGATCGCCGGCGGAAGTTCATGTTCGAGCCTGGTTTGCAGCGCACACTTGCCGGTCGTTGCAATTTCGCGAATCTTGGCGGCCAGGTCGGCGCCAATGCCTGGCAGGTGGGGAATATCCTCGCCCGCCGCAATCAGCGTCGAAAAATCACGTCCGAATTCGCCGACGCTGCGCGCCGCATTGCGATAGGCGCGAATGCGGAAAGGGTTGGCGCCCTGGATTTCGAGAAGGTCGGCAATTTCGCCGAAAGCCGCAGCAATGTCGGCGTTATGGATAGGCATGAGCTTTGCCGAACTTCAGCATCGCCGCTATTTCACTTACTCCTCGACCTGAGGAGGCTCATCTGCCGCATGATGCTTCACCTCTCCACGCTGGCGCCGCCCGTATTCATCCAGCTTCCGCTTGGCTGCGTCGAACGCATCGCGCAAGGCGACATAGATGTCTTCATGCTGATCGCGATTCACCACGATCTCATTGCCGGGAACCCTGACATCGATGCGCACGTTGTGCAATTTGCCCTGTTGGTGATGCTTGTGCGGCAGTTCAAGCGTAACGTGGCAACTGATGATATGAGGATAGAGCTGCTCCAGCTTGGCTGCCTTTTCGCGAATGCGCTGCTCGACTGCGGCGGAGTGGGGAATGTCCTTGAAGCTGACCTGTAGCTCACTTTGCATGATTACCCCTTGGTAAGGTAATTGATACCTTGTTTTTGGAAAGCATCCCGGGATGGCACACTGCGGCCAAAGAGCATCAGCGCTGCCAGTGAACGCGTATCAGATTTTCGTCGTCCCCAAACTTGAGTTCG
>WOZO01000190.1 GCA_011620315.1 Sideroxydans sp.
CTATGCGGGTTTCAAGCCTGTGCCGACCCTGTTTGTGTGAAATATCCGGGCTAGCGGGCATTGGCTTCTTCCCTGTCGAACTTGTAGCCGCTCGTATCAACGTTGAAGCTGCGGAAGAACGCCTCGATTTCCTCTGTAGTTCTGGGCGTCGCAGTGTCTTCCGAGCTGCCTTGCCGGGCCTTGAGGAATTCGATGAAATCGAGCACCTCTGCCTGCTTCGCCAAGGGGAGCGAATCAGCTTCCCTTGCAATGATGTCGGCGTATTGCATGTGATTTCTCCTTTGAATGGTTGCGGGCATTATATGTCGCCATGGTATTGCCGCAACCGTTGCAACACGCGGGTTTAGCCGAGCGATGTCGCGCGGCAGGCGCTATCTGCCTGCGATGGCGTGGAAGAGGCTGAGGCGTCTTGCATCTATCTTGCCATCGGCTGTCGCTTTGCGTATCGCGCAGTCCGGTTCGTGCGAGTGGCTGCAATTGGCGAAGCGGCATTCGCCGAGGTAGGGGAGGAATTCGGGGAAGTTGCGTTCCAGTGTGGCGAAGTCGAGGTGGTGAAGGCCGAACAGTTGTACGCCGGGGCAGTCGATCAGGTCGCTGTCTTGGTTGAGGTGATACAGCCGCGCGTGGGTGGTGGTGTGTTTGCCGGAATCGAGCACGGTGGATATCTCGCGGGTGGCGGCTTGCGCTTCGGGGATGAGCGCGTTGATGAGCGTGGATTTTCCCATGCCGGATTGGCCGACCAGCACGCTGATGTGTCCTTGCAGGTAGGGCAGCAGCGGTTCTACGTTCTGTTTGGCGGAGAGCTCCAGCATGCGATAACCGATCTTTGCATACGGCGCGAGCTGCGCGCGCGCGGCGGCGACCTGCGGCAGGTCGCTCTTGTTGAGCACGATGAGCATTTCCAGATGCTGCTCGTGTCCGGCGAGCAGGCAGCGCGCCAGAAGTTCGTCGTTGAACGAAGGTTCGCTGGCGACGACGATGATGAGTTGCGTGACGTTGGCGGCGATGAGTTTCTGCTTGTAGGCATCGGAGCGGTAGAGCAGGCTGCTGCGCGGCGAGATGCGTTCGACCACGCCCTGATCGGTGCCGGTGTGCTGGAATTCGATCATGTCGCCGCAGGCGATGTCGCTCTTCTTGCCGCGCGGCACGCATTCGACAACTTCGCCATCCGGCGTCTCGGCCAGATAGTGTCTGCCGTATGCGGCGATGATGCGTCCGTGCAAACTTGTGCTCAAGATAGGACCAGTGCGTCGACTTTCGCTGCGCAGATGAAATCGTTCTCGGACAGTCCGCCGACGGAATGCGTGCTGTATTCCACCACGCAGCGGTTGTAGCCGACCTGCAGGTCGGGATGGTGGTCTTCGCGATGTGTCATCCAGGCGATCGCGTTGACGAAGGCGATGGTCTGGTAATAGTTCTTGAAGACGAAGGTCTTGCGGATGCTTTTTTCCTGCAGCGTCCAGCCGTCCAGTCGTTTGAGCAGTTCGCCTGCTGCGCTCGCGCTCAGCGCGGGGTCGCCGTCTTTGCAGGGTTGGCAGTGTTTGTCGATCAAGTCAGAGTGATTAGTCATGATAGGCCTCACTTGAAGTGGTAGTAGCGCTGGTTCAGCCATGCCGCGAGGTCTTGTTTCTCCTGTGCGGTGAGCTGTTTGCCGATGGCACCCGAGCAACGTTGCATCTGCACGATGAGATCGTCCGCCGAACGCACGGTGCGGTCTGCGCGCGTGAAGATGGCGCTACCGTCGCCGCCCAGCTTGTTGCGGTGGCAGCTGTTGCAGTCGTATTTTTCGAACAGCTCGCCGCCGCGCTTGGCATCGCCGTCGGCGAAAGGTGTCGCGTGTGCATTCAGCGAAAGGAACATGAGCAGGAACAGTGTCTTCTTCATTTGGCGGCTCCCAGTTTTTGCAGGTGGGCGATGCGCATCGGTGCGGGCGGATGCGATTCGTAGAACGCAGCGTACACCGGGTCGGGTGTCAGTGTCTTGGCGTTGTCCTGGTACAACTTGACCAGTGCTCGCACCAGTTCAGTGGCGTCGGTCTGCGCGGCGGCGTAGGCATCGGCCTGGTATTCATGCTTGCGCGACCAGGCCGAGGTGAGCGGCTGCAGGATGAAGGTGAATACCGGCATGACCATGAAGAACAGCAGCAGGGCGGTGGCGGTCGATTGCGTGCTGACGCCCAGTCCGGCGTAGAACCATTCGGTTTGCATCAGTTGTGCCAGTCCCCACAGGAAGGCGAGGCTGATGGCGAAGGTGGCGACGATGCGCTGCAGCACATGGCGGCGTTTGAAGTGGCCGAGTTCGTGCGCCAGTACGGCATCCATCTCGCCCGGCGTGAGGCGTTGCAGCAGGGTGTCGAAGAACACGATGCGCTTGGTCTTGCCGAAGCCGGTGAAGTAGGCGTTGCCGTGCGTGCTGCGCTTGCTGCCGTCCATCACGAACAGGCCGCTGGCGGAGAAGCCGCAGCGCTGCAGCAGCGCTTCGATGCGCGCTTTGCTCTCTTCGTCCGTCAGCGGTTCGAACTTATTGAAGATGGGCGCGATGTAGCTGGGGTAGATGAACAGCAGGAACAGGTTGAACACCACCCACACGCTCCACACATTCAGCCACCAGTATTCTCCCATGCCTTCCATCAGCCACAACACCGCGAACAGCAGCGGCAGGCCGAGTGCGGCACCGAGCAGCAGTTGCTTGAGCATGTCGCTGAGGTAGAGCTTGAGCGTCATCTTGTTGAAGCCGAAGCGCGCTTCGATGTTGAAGGTGCGATACAGGTCGAGCGGCGTTTCCAGCAGCGATTGCAGCATCAGCACCGTGACGATGAGCAGCGCGCCCTGCAGCAGTTGGCTGTCGAACAGCGGTGCGATCAGCTCGTGCAGGGTCTGGATGCCGCCACCGACCGTGAAAGCCAGCAGCAGCGCGGCATCGAACAACACGCCGAGCAGGCCGAAGCCCACCAGCGTGCGGGTGTAATCGGCGGCCTTGTGATGGGCGGCGATGCTGATCTGTTCGCGGAACACGGGCGGCACCTCGGCGCGGTGGGAGGCGACATGGTCGATCTGCCGCCAGGCCAGCCAGGCTTTGACGACGACGTTGGTCAGCAACAGGGAAACGAAGATGGCGGAGAATTGGCTGGGGAGCATGGTTAGGAAGGCCGGGCTGTGCGACAATCGCCGCAATTTCAATAACAAAACTGCGGTGGATTATGGCACAGAATCAGAACAACCTCGTCTGGCTGGATATGGAGATGACCGGCCTTTTTCCCGACACGGATCGCATCATCGAGATCGCCATGGTGGTCACCGACGGCGAGCTGAACACGGTCGCCGAGGCACCGACGCTGGTGGTGCACCAGTCCGATCTGGTGCTGGACGGCATGGACAACTGGAACAAATCCACGCACGGCAAATCCGGCCTGATCGACCGGGTCAAGGCATCGACGCTGGACGAGGCGGCGGTGGAAGAACAGATGCTGGAATTTTTGAAAGAGCATGTGCCGGCACGCACCTCTCCCATGTGCGGCAATTCCATCTGCCAGGACCGCCGTTTCATGGCGCGCTGGATGCCCAAGCTGGAAGACTATTTCCACTACCGCAATCTGGATGTGAGCACGCTCAAGGAACTGGCGCGGCGCTGGAAGCCGGAAGTGGCCGGCGGTATCAAGAAGCACGGCAAGCATGAAGCATTGGCGGACATATACGAATCCATCGAAGAGATGAAGCACTACCGCGAGCATTTCATAAAACTATAAATCCAATTCAGTACGCCGCATCTCAAGGGAGGGAGCTCAATGCAGTACGCCAGAAAAGTATGGCGCGCGATCGGCGTGCAGGAGAAGCTGCACATCCTGATCCAGGGAGCATTGCTCATATTGTTTTTTGTCCTGATGGAGTGGGTGGTCGACCATTTTGAGATGCAGATCGACCAGTCTGCGGAGCTGCGCGCGGAAGAGGCGGCCGACGGTCTGATCAACGGCATGAACATGCTGATGCTCACCGGGCAGATTGCCGATCCCGAGAACCGCCGCCTGTTCGTCGACAAAATGTCCAAGTCGCAGGGCATCTTTGAAGTGCGCATGATCCGCGGCGAGGCGGTGAATGCGCAATATGGCCCCGGTCTGCCGGAAGAGCAGCCGCAGGACGAGCTGGACCGGCAAGTGCTGGCGACCGGCAAGCATGTATTCCAGCACACGACCGCGGCGGACGGTCGCAAGTTGCTGCGCGTGGTGATGCCCTTCATCGCCAGCGAGAATTTTCGCGGCACCAATTGTCTGAGTTGTCACCACACCAAGCTGGGTGGCGTGAACGGTGCGGCCAGCGTGACTATCGATCTGTCTGTCGGCCAGCGCCAGCTGGAAGAGATGAAGGACAGGTTGTGGGTCGGGCATCTGGTGGTGCAGTTGCTGTTGCTGGTGCTGATCACGCTGTTCGTGCGGCATGTGATCGTGCGCAACATCACCCGTCCGGTGAAGAAGCTGCAGCAGGCGATGGCCGGCATCGAACACGACATGGACTTGTCGCGCCGCGCCGAAATCGATGCCGACAATCCGGACATCGGCGACATGGCCAAGAGTTTTAACCTGCTGGTTGAAAAACTGGAACAGGCGACCGACCGCTTGCAACTGTTCGCCAAGATGTTCGAGAACAGCGGCGAGGCGATCCTGATCACCGACGACAAGCGCAACATCCTGACCGTCAATCCCGCCTTCGAGCACATCACCCATTTTTCGGCGGCGGAAGTGCTGGGCAAAAATCCCAGGATACTCAGTTCTGGCAAACAGAGCCGCGAGTTCTATGGGGAGATGTGGGAGATCATAGAAGTCACCGGCAAGTGGTCGGGCGAGATATGGAATCGACGCAAGGATGGCGAGATCTACGCGGAATGGCTATCCATCGCGGCGGTGAAAAATAACAAAGGGGAGGTCATCAACTACATCTCCTCCTTCACGGACATCACCAAGCGCAAGGAAGCCGAGAAACGGATCGAGTTCCTCGCGCACTATGATTCCCTGACCAAACTGCCGAACCGTGCCCTGTTCGGTGACAGGCTGCGGCGCGCTCTGCTGCTGGCGGATCGCAACAAATACAAGGTCGGCCTGATGTTCCTCGATCTGGACAAGTTCAAGGAGATCAACGACACGCTGGGCCATTTGGCGGGCGATCAATTGTTGCAATCCGTGGCCGAGCGCTTGCGCGAGAGCGTGCGCGCCTCTGACACCATCTGCAGACAGGGGGGGGACGAGTTCCTCATCCTGATCGAAGAGATCCAGTCGAATGTAGAGTTGACCCGTATCGCTGACAAGATCATGGTGGCGATGTCGCGGCCGCATCTGTTGGGCGAGCATTCGCGCACAGTCAGCTTCAGTATCGGCGCTGCCATGTATCCCGATGATGCGGACAACGAAGAGACGCTGATCAAGCACGCCGACCGTGCGATGTATCAGGCCAAGGAAAGTGGCCGCAACAGCTTCAAGCTATACGAGCGCGAAGATACTTGAAACACCTGCTGATCGACATTTCCGCCCACGGCTACGGACATATCGCCCAGACTGCGCCGGTATTGAATCTGCTGGCGCAACAGCAGCCGGAACTGCGCATCACCGTCCGTTCGCATGCGCCCACTGCATATCTGCGGCAGCGCATCCTTCACCCATTCGAGCATATACAGGTCGCGCTGGATTTCGGCATGAGCATGTTCGATGCGGTCAGGGTGGATGTGCCGCGCAGTCTGGCTGCGTACCGCGACTATCACGCCAACTGGGCGCAAAAGGTCGAAGCAGCAGCGCAACAGATGCGCGATCTGCAGCCCGATCTGTTGCTGGCGAACGTGCCATATCTGTCGCTGGCGGCGGCCAAGGCTGCAGGTATTCCCGCTGTGGCGATGTGTTGTCTCAATTGGGCGGACATCTATCGCCACTATGCGCGGGACGATGCCGCGGCAGCAGACATCCATGCGCAGATGCTGGAGGCATACAACAGTGCCGAAATTTTCCTCAAGCCCAGTCCGACCATGCCGATGCCTGATCTGTGCAACGCACGCGAACTGGCCTGTGTCGCACAGACCGGCGAACGGCGGCGCGCGTTGCTGCAGGAACGCAGCGGCGCAACCGGTCAAGACCGGCTGGTGATGGTGGCGATGGGCGGGATCGAATACCGTTTGCCGATGGAAGGCTGGCCGCGCATCGCCGGCGTGCGCTGGTTGGTGCCAGCGGCCTGGGGCATCCGGCGCGACGACGCGATGCCGTTTGAATCGCTGGACATGGATTTTCGGGATGTGCTGGCGTCCTGCGATGCAATATTGACCAAGCCGGGTTACGGCACCTTCGCCGAGGCGGCCTGCGTCGGCGTCCCGCTCATGTATGTGCCGCGCGGCGATTGGCCAGAAGCCCCCTGGCTGGTGGATTGGCTGCAGCGGCATGGCGTCGCGGTGGCGGTTGATCCGGCCCGCTTGCTTGCCGGGGAGTTGGGCGAAACGCTGGCTGCCTTGTGGGCAATGCCGCAGCCCACTCCCCCCTCCAACACGGGCGCACTAGAGGTTGTCGAGACTCTGTGTAAAATGCCGTCATGAAACCATGAATCTACCGATCAACGCACCGAATCCGCTGTCATGACGCACCACGAAATCAATTCGCAGTTCGCGATTCATAATCACGTGGAGATTGTGCACGTTCTGAACGAGCTGGCGAAGCATCGTGTGCTGATCAATCTGGAAACCCACGAGGGCGACACGCTGGTGACCACCGTGCTGTACGTCAGCGGCGACCGCAAATTCGTGTGTATCGACGTGAGTTCGGATGACGATATCAATCAGAAGATCACCGATAGCAACCTGGTCTCGTTCGAGTCGCAGTCCCGGATCAAGGTGCGCTGGCATTCCACCCATCTGCAACTGGTCACCGCGAGGGACGGCTTGGCGTTCTCACTGCATGTGCCCTCGGTGATCGAGCGCATCCAGCGCCGCGAATACTTCCGTTTGTACACGCCGCAGGGTGCCAATGCGCTGGTGTGCAAGATTCCGCTGGGTGAAGAAGAGGTTCTGGAAGTGGCGTTGGTGGATATGAGCGCGGGCGGCATAGGCATCACCTACCGCGGTGCGGCGAACGACATCTTCGTGCAGGGGGCCATTCTTGAGGGATGCAGTGTCGAGTTTCCCGAGCTCGGGCGCATGCCCATGAATCTGCGCGTATGCGGAATCTGGAACTCGACCACCACCAAGGGCGGCGAGCAGATCCATCGTGTCGGCCTGGAGTTCGTCGGATTGAGCCGCGGCGTGACCAATGTGATCCAGCGTTACATGATCCAGCTCGAAGCCGAGCAGATCACGCCGACCTGATCGTTATCTGGAAGCGCCCGCTTCCTTTGCCTGCAGCTTTGAACGTTCCAGTTCTGCCGCATCCGGCGAAATCAGCCACCCTTGCAGATTGTCCATCACCAGATCGGTCAGCGCATGCATCCAGTCGTCGCGTGCGTTGAGGCAAGGGATGTAGTGATATTCGCCGCCGCCCGCATGCTGGAAGTCTTCCCGGCCTTCCATGGCGATCTCTTCCAGCGTCTCCAGACAATCCGCCACGAAACCGGGGCACACCACATCCACGCGCTTGAGTTTATCCGCACCCCATTGTTTGAGGGTGGCGCTGGTGTAGGGCTGTAGCCATTCGGCCTTGCCGAAGCGCGACTGGAAAGTGACGGCGTATTGTTCTTTCTTGAGACCGAGTTCCTCGGCCAGCAGGCGTCCGGTCTTCAGGCATTCGCAGTGATACGGGTCGCCTTTCTCCAGCGTGTATTTCGGCAGGCCGTGGAAACTCATCAGCAACTTCTCGGGCCGCCCGTTCTTCATCCAGTGCTCGTTGATGTTCGCGGCGAGCGCCTTGATGTACCCGGCATCGTCGTGGAAATGCTTGATGGTGCGGAGGGCGGGCGTGTTGCGCATGTGCCGCAGTTCGCGGAACACGATGTCGGTCGCCGTGGCGGTGGTGCTGGCCGCGTATTGCGGATACATGGGCACGACCAGGATGCGCTGGCAGTTCTGTTCTTTCAGCTTGCGCAGCGCCGCCGGAATGGAAGGCTGACCGTAGCGCATGGCGTACTCGACCGCGAACGGTGCCTGCGTGCGCCAACTCAGATAGCCTTGCAGCAGCACGGTCTGTTTCTCGGTGTACACGCGCAACGGCGAACCTTCCTTGAGCCAGATGGATGCGTACTTGGCGGCGGACTTCTTCGGGCGCACATTGAGGATGATGCCGTTCAGGATCAGCCACCAGATTAGACGAGGGATCTCCACCACGCGCGGATCGCCGAGGAATTCTTTCAGGTAAGGGCGCACCGCCTGCGCCGTCGGCGCATCGGGCGTGCCGAGGTTGATCAGCAGGATGCCGGTCTTCTCGGGTGCGCCGTGGGTGAATGCAGGTTCGGTTTGATAGGTCATAGGTCGCAAAAATATTGTCCACGAAAGACACGAAAAGCACGAAATGATGCTGTTGGTACTTTCATCGCACTATTCTCTCGATAGTGGCTTTGGGATGGGGGCCGAAGTTTACTAGTAATCCCAAGCGCATTCCTGTTGCTTTAAGATAGTTCAAGACTTGCGCTTTGTGCTCTCCGCTGGTGGAAGCAAGTGCTTTAAGCTCAACGATGATGGATCGGTGGCACACGAAGTCTGGAATATAGATTTGTCGCAACGCAGTTCCCTTGTAGGAAAGCCTTAAGGCTGGTTGCGCGCTAAAAGGAATGCCCTGATTGGTAAATTCCTTTTCCAGACATTCCTGATACACCGCCTCAAGAAAACCGCATCCCATTTCCCGATACACCTCGAAAACCGCCCTTGAATCTGATGGCACTCATCTTTGAATAGCAGTCCTTCGTCGGCCATCATTTCGTGTCTTTCGCGGACAAGGGTCTTTAGCCGTGATTTTGTGAGAGCGCGTTGCTCAATAGTTTGGCGGTGATGTCCACAATGGGCACCACGCGTTCGTAGTTCATGCGTTTCGGGCCGACCACGGCCAGCGTGCCGACGATATGTCCGTCAGCCGTGTACGGCGCGCTGACGATGCTGCATTCGTCCAGCCCCGCCAGTCCGGACTCGTTGCCGACGAAGATGTGCACGCCCTGCGCGCGGCGTCCGGCATCCAGCAGATGCAGCAGCCCGGTCTTCTGTTCGAACACGTTGAACAGTTTGCGCAACTGCTCCATGTTGGCGGAGAGGTCGTTCACGTGCAGCAGGTTGCGTTCGCCGCTGATCACGTAATCCTCGTTCTTGCGGGCGACAGCTTCATCGCCGGCGGCCATCGCGGCGCTCATCAGCGCGGTCATATCGTGCTGCAGCTGGCGCAGCTCCCTTTGCATGCGCTGATGGATGTCGCCGAACGCCAGGTCGGCGTAATGCTGGCTGAGGAAGTTGCCCGCCTCGGTCAACTGCGATTGGCTGTAATCCTTGGGCGTCACCAGCACGCGGTTCTCCACTTCGCCGTCCGGCATCACGATGATGAGCAGCACGCGTTTTTCCGACAGGCGCAAAAATTCGATCTGGCGCACTTTGAGCGCGGCGCGTTTCGGTGTGGCGACCACGCCGGCGAAGCGGGTCAGTTCGGATAGCAGGCCGGACGCCTGCGCCAGCAGACGCGACGGGTTGTTGGGCTGCAGCTTGCTTTCAAGTTGCTGCACGCGCGATTCGGACAGCGGTTGCACCACCATCAGTTTGTCGATGAACAGGCGGTAGCCAAGCGCGGTCGGGATGCGTCCCGCCGAGGTGTGCGGACTGGCCACCAGGCCGATGGATTCCAGGTCGGCCATCACGTTGCGGATGGTGGCGGGGCTGACTTCGAGTCCGGAAAACTGTTGCAAGGCGCGGGAACCGACCGGTTGTCCCTCGCTGATATAGCGTTCTACCAATGTTTTCAGCAGGATGTGGGCGCGGTCATTGAGCATGGGGCGGATTCTAGCATCCCGGGAAAAAATCACGTTTGACGCGCTCGCGGCAGTTGATTAAATTACCGACCGGTCGGTCAGTAACGTAAAAATCATGAAAAATAATGATACAAATGAACATCGCGTGCGCCAGCGCCGCAAGGAGGCGCGTCCCGCCGAGTTGATCGCCGCCGCGCTCGATCTGTTCGTTGAACGCGGTTTTGCCGCAACCAAACTGGTCGACGTGGCGGCGCGCGCCGGGGTATCCAAAGGCACTTTGTATCTGTATTTCGCCGACAAGGAAGTGTTGTTTCTGGAGGTGATCAAGCAGGGGCTGATGCCGGTGGTGGTGGAGGGCGAGGCGATGCTGGGGCCGCACAGCGGCGACTCGGCTTCGCTGCTGCGCGGCCTGATCTTGCGCTGGTGGACGCTGGTGAACGGCACCAAGCTGGGCGGCATCCCCAAGCTGATCATCTCCGAGGCGGGCAACTTCCCGGAAGTGGCGCAGTATTTCGTGGAGAATATTACGCGGCGGGTTGATGCCTTGCTCGGCAAAGTGCTGCAGTCCGGCATCGAAAAAGGCGAGTTCCGCAAGGTGGATATTGCGTCTGTCATCGAGCTGGTCGGTGCGCCCATTTTGATGCGTTCCATCTGGGAATGCTCGATGGCAACCAGCTGCCGCGGCGGCAAGGCAGATTCCGAGCGCTACATTCACACCCATATCGATCTGTTGTTGAAGGGCCTGTCGGCCGGGGATTAAATATGAAAAATACTTATCCGATCTTCATCCTGTTGCCTCTCCTGCTGGCGGCCTGCGGCAAGGAAGCCGCCGCGCCGCGAGCGGTCGACCGTCCGGCCGCGACGTTGGTGGTGGGCGCGCTGGCGACTGACAACGGTAATCTCTACACCGGCGAGGTACACGCGCGCTACGAAACGGTGCTGGGTTTTCGCATCGGCGGCAAGATCATCGAGCGCATGGTGAATGCGGGCGCGGCGGTGAAGAAAGGGCAGGTGCTGGCGCGGCTGGACGGAGCCGATACCGGTTTGCAGGCGAGCGCGGCAAGTGCGCAACTGACGCTGGCGCGCGATGAATTGCAGCGTTATCGCGAATTGCGCGCGCAGGGCTTCGTCAGCCAGTCGGCGCTGGATGCCAAGGAGACCGCGCTCACGGCCGCCGAAGCGCAAGCGGGGCTGGCGCGCAACCAGGCGGCCTACGCCACTTTGACCGCCGACCGCGATGGCGTGGTGTCGGCGACGTATGCGGAAGTGGGGCAGGTGGTGAGCGCCGGACAATCCGTGGTGCGCGTGGCGCAGCACGGCGAGCGCGAGGTGCTGATCGCGATACCGGAATCGCGTTTCACCTCGCTGTATGTCGGTATGCCCGCCGAGGTATCCATGAGTGCGACCGACAGCGGCATGCAAGTGCGGCGCGGCCATGTGCGCGAGATCTCGCCTGCGGCAGATCCGGCCAGCCGCACCTATCCGGTGCGTGTCGCGTTCGACGCCAGCAATGCAGGTGTCGCGCTGGGCATGACGGCGAATGTGAGGCTGCTGGGCAAACAGGATAAACGCATGGCACTCGCGGATAGCGGCTTTCTGATCCCGCTCACCGCACTGTTCCAGCAGGGCGACAAGATCGCGGTGTGGATCGTGGCGGCGGATCGCAGCGTGTCGCTGCGGCCGGTGAGCGTCGAGGCCTACCGCGATGACGGCGCGCTGATCGCCGGCGGTCTCAAAGCGGGCGAGCGCATCATCAAGGCCGGTGTGCATAAACTGAGTGAAGGCCAGAAGATCGTGATCATCGAGGACGGAAGCGCATCATGAGTTTCCCCAACCTTTCCGAATGGTCGCTGAAACATCCGCAGATGGTGGCCTACCTGATGCTGGTGCTATCGGTGGCGGGTGTCATTTCCTTCTTCAATCTGGGGCGCGCGGAAGACCCTGATTTCACGCTCAAGATCATGGTGGTGCGCACCCTGTGGCCGGGGGCGACCGCGCAGGAAGTCGAGCGCGAGTTGACCGAGCGCATCGAAAAGAAACTGCAGGAGACGCCCTGGGTGGATGTGCTGAAGTCGGCCTCCAAGCCGGGCGAATCGCTGGTGTTCGTCAACCTGAAGGACTACACCCCTAAAACCGAAGTGCCCGAATCATGGCGCCAGGTGCGCAAGAAACTGGACGACATCCGGCACACCATGCCGGACGGCGTGCAGGGGCCGTTTCCGAACGACGAGTTTGGTGATGTGCAGGTGAACATCTTCGCCCTGACCGGCGACGGCTTCGATCTGGCCGCCCTGCACCGTTATGCGGACCAGGCCGCGCTGGAGTTGCGCCGCATCAAGGATGTGAAGCGGGTGGAACTGATCGGCGTGCAGGACGAGAAGATATTCATCGATGTGCTGCCCGCGCGCATGGCTTCGCTGGGCATCTCGCCGCTGCTGCTGGTCGATGCGCTGCAAAAGCAGAACGCGGTCAATCCGTCCGGTTTCATCGAGACCGATCACGACCGCATCCGCATGCGCGTCAGCGGCGCGTTCGACAGTGTCGAGCGCGTGCGCAGTACCGATCTGCAGGTGAACGGGCGGCATTTCCGTCTGGGAGACATTGCGCAGGTCAGTCGCGGTCTGGTCGATCCCCCGAGCCCGCAGATGCGCGTGGGCGGTCTGCCCGCCATCGGCATCGGTGTCGTGATGGACAAGGGCGGCGATGTCATCTCCCTGGGAGATAACGTGCATGCCGCGATGGAGCGAATCGGCAATGAGTTGCCTGTGGGGGTCGATGTGCACGAAGTGGCGAATCAACCGGCCGTGGTTGAAGGTTCCATCAGTCTGTTCGAGCATTCGCTGGGCGAGGCCATGCTGATCGTGCTGGCAGTGTCCTTCCTCAGTCTCGGTGCGCGCACCGGCATGGTGGTGGCGCTGTCCATCCCGCTGGTGCTGGCCATCACCTTCTTCGCCATGAAAGTGCTCGGCATCGACTTGCAGCGCATCTCGCTGGGCGCGCTGGTGATCGCACTGGGCCTGCTGGTGGACGATGCCATTATCGCGGTGGAGATGATGGTGGTGAAGATGGAGCAGGGCTGGGACCGCTTCAAGGCCGCCACCTTCGCCTACACTTCGACCGCTTTCCCGATGCTGACCGGCACGTTGATCACCGCGGTCGCGTTCACGCCGGTGGGTTTTTCCAAATCGGCGGCCAGTGAATACACCATCTCCATATTCCAGGTGGTGACCATCGCGCTGCTGACTTCGTGGGTGGTGGCGGTGGTGTTCACGCCGTACATCGGCTACAAACTGCTCGACCCGAAAGCCTTGTTGGAGAAGGCGCAGAAGCACGGCGAGGACATCTATGCCACGCCCTTCTATCGCGGTTTGCGCGCGCTGGTCGCGTGGTGTCTGCGCAACCGCTGGAAGGTGATCGGCGCAACGGTGCTGACTTTCGCGGTGTCCATGGGGCTGTTCGGCAAGTTCGTGCAGAAACAGTTCTTCCCGCCGGCCAGCCGTCTGGAATTGCTGGTGGATGTGTGGCTGCCGCAGGGCGCTTCGATCAAGGCGACCGGCAGCGAGGTCAAGCGTATCGAGAAGCTGCTGCAGGGCGATCCGGCGGTCGACTACTACTCCGCCTATGTCGGCAACGGCGTGCCGCGTTTCGTGCTCTCGCTCGACCAGCAATTGTTCGCCGATAACTTCGGCCAGTTCGTGATCGTCACCAGGAGTCTGCAAGCGCGCGAAGAGCTGGCGGCGCGACTCGCCGCGCATTTCTCCGGCACGGAATTTGCGGACATTCGCGTGCGCGTGGTGCGCATGGAGAACGGGCCGCCCATCGGCTACCCGGTGCAGTTCCGCGTGCTGGGCGACGATCTGGTGCAATTGCGCGCAATCGCGAACGAGGTGGCGAACACCATGCGCGCCGATGCGAGTCTGACCAATGTTCATTTCGACTGGAACGAAAAGATCAAGAGCGTGCGCGTCGAGGTGGACCAGGACAAGGCGCGCCAGCTCGGCACCTCCAGCCAAGAAGTGTCGATGGCCTTGCAGGCATTCCTGAACGGCATCGCGCTGACGCAGTATCGCGAGAACGATCAGCTGATCGACGTGGTATGGCGCGGCGGGGCGGGCAAGGATATCCGCTCGCTGGATCGACTGCCCGATCTGGACATCCCGTTGCCCGGCGGCAAACATGTGCCGCTGGCCCAGTTGGCGCGCCTGGTGCCGGAACTGGAGGAGGGGCTCATCTGGCGGCGCAACCGTCTGCCCAACATGACGGTGCGTGCCGACATGGCGGATCAAACGCAACCCGCCACCGCATCGACACGGCTGGACAAACAGCTGGGTGAGTTGCGTGCCAGATTGCCGGCCGGCTACCGCATCGAGAGGGGCGGCAGCATCGAGGAATCCGCCAAAGGCTCGGCAGCCATCGCGGCGGTGATGCCGATGATGCTGGTCGGTGTGGTCACCCTGCTGATGATGCAGTTGCAGAGTATCAGTCGCACCGTGATGGTGCTGCTCACCGCGCCGCTGGGATTGATCGGGGTGACATTCGGCTTGCTGCTGTTCCGGGCACCGTTCGGCTTCGTCGCCAATCTGGGCCTGATTGCGCTGATGGGCATGATCATGCGCAACTCGGTGATCCTGGTCGACCAGATCCGGCAGGACGAGGAAGCGGGCAAGCCGCAGTGGGAAGCCATCGTCGATTCCACCGTGCGCCGCTTCCGCCCCATCGTGCTCACTGCCGCCGCCGCCATCCTCGCCATGATCCCGCTGTCGCGCCAGGTGTTCTGGGGGCCGATGGCGGTGACCATCATGGGTGGCCTGACCGTGGCGACGCTGCTCACCTGCCTGTTCCTGCCCGCCTTGTATGCGGCCTGGTACAAGGTGCGCGAAGACGCCGTTTCGGCGCAGCCGTCACTATGAGTCGCGGCGCGTTCATCGGTGCCTGTCTGGCCGTCCTGTTGCTGGGGGCGCAACCCGCCAGTGCCGAGCCGGGCTGGATCATGGCGACGCACAACGAGACGCTGCGCAGCGGCGAGCCGATCACGCTCGAAATCGTCAGGCCGGAAGGACAGGCCGTGTGGCCGGAGAGCTTGCAGCTGCGTCTGGAGCAGGGCTATAAGATCATGTCGCTCGACCTCAGCCCTGTCGAGCCCGTGGCGGCGGATGACAGGCGGCGCGCGTATCGCGGCATGTTGCCCGGCAAGCTGTCCGGGCTGGTGCGCGTTGAACTGTCCGGCGTGGATGCGAACCGGCTGGCGTTGGTGATCCGCGTGCCGGATACGATAGAGCAGATGATGCTGCCCTCCGCTGAAGGCGTATCCACGATGTCGCGTGATCGCGTCATCAGCATGGTCGTGCCAGAAAATGAGCCTGCGCTGTCGGTCAACGATCCGATGTACTTCGCGATCGGCAACGGCGGCGTGGCGCGTTTCCAGTTCAGTTTCAAATACCGCATGTTCGATCCGGATAGTAGTCTCGTCGAATGGTTCTCGCCGTTGTCCAATCTGCACCTCGGCTACACGCAGACCTCGATGTGGGATCTGGGCGGGGAATCGAAGCCGTTCCGCGATACCAGTTACCGTCCCAGTTTATTCTGGCAGGGGACTTCATACCGTGACGGCTTCAAGCCCGACATCATCCGGGCCGGTTTCGAGCATGAATCGAACGGTCGCGCCGGGTCTGACTCGCGCAGCATCAACATATTTTTCCTGCAGCCTGGCTGGGTCAACCGATTGTCCGGCGGTCGCATCGTGGGATTTTCTTCCAAGCTCTACGGCTATCAGAATAAGTCGGACAATCCCGACATTCAGCGTTACCGGGGTTATGCGGACTGGGAATTGGGCTACGGGCGCGAGGGCGGGACGGTATGGATGGCGCAGTTGCGCTCCGGTACCGCCGGATACGGCAGCGCGCAGATAGAGATTTCCTATCCGCTGCGCAATCCGCTGTTTGCACGCACCGGCGGTTTCTTCTATCTGCAGGTGTTTAACGGCTACGGCGAGACGCTGCTGGACTACAACCGCAAGCAATCGACACAACTGCGGCTGGGCTTTTCCATCGTCCGCTGATCGGGCGATGCACGACATGGCGGGCGTAGTCCCGATATGGTTTAATCGCGCCCCATGAATACCGCCTTCAAAACCATCGCGATCATCGGCAAATACAAGACGCCGGAGATCGTCGTGCCCGTCCTTGCGCTGGCCGAGTTTCTCGCCGCGCAGGGCTATGCGGTCGTGATCGACAGTTTGACGGCGGAGAACGCCAAAGACTCGAAATTCCGGGCATTGCCTTTGGAGGAGATGGGGCTGGAGGTCGATCTGGCCGTGGTGCTGGGCGGCGACGGTACCCTGCTCAACATCGCGCGTACCTTGGCGCCGCATCACATCCCTTTGATCGGCGTCAATCAGGGACGCATCGGTTTCCTCACCGACCTGTCGCTGGAGACGATGAAGAAGACCCTGTCGGCCATGCTGAAGGGCAAATATGTCGCCGAGGAACGGCTGCTGCTGCAGGCCGCCGTGGTGCGCGACAAGCGCGAGGTATTCCACGGGCTGGCGTTCAACGAGGTGGTGGTGCACCGCAGCAACGTCAGCAGCATGGTCGAATTCGAAGTGCGCATCGACGGCGAGTATCTGTACAACCAGCGTGCCGACGGACTCATCATCTCCACGCCCACCGGTTCCACCGCCTACGCGCTGTCGTCCGGCGGCCCCATCCTGCATCCCTCGCTGGATGTGCTGGAGCTGGTGCCGGTGTGTCCGCATTCGCTGAGCAACCGCCCGCTGGTGGTGAAAGGCTCATCCGTGATGGAGTTGCTGATGCACCGCAACGGCGACATCCATGTGCGCTACGACAGTCACTCCCATGTCGATCTGCAACTGCACGACAAAGTCATCGTGTCGCGCTATCACAAACCGGTGCTGCTGCTGCACCCCGAAGGCCACAGTTACTACCACACGCTGCGCGAAAAGCTGCTGTGGACCCAGACACTCTAAAATGCTGAAGCACCTCCTCATCCGCGACTTCGTCATCGTCGACACGCTCGAACTCGACTTCTCGTCCGGCTTCACTGCGCTCACCGGCGAGACCGGCGCGGGCAAGTCCATCCTCATCGACGCGCTGTCGCTGGCGCTGGGCGAACGCGCCGACAGCGCCATGGTGCGCGCCGGTTGCGACAAGGCCGACATCAGCGCCGAGTTCGACATCGCGGCTTTGCCGCAACTGCAAGCCTGGCTGCGCGAGCAGGAACTGGAAGGCGACGAAGGGATCTGTCTGTTGCGCCGCACGCTGGACGCGGGCGGCCGTTCGCGCGGCTTCATCAACGGCGGCAGCGCCACCCAGCAACAGATGCGCGAAGCGGGTGCCTACCTGCTGGATATCCACGGCCAGCATGCGCACCAGTCCTTGTTGCGCGCCGACGCGCAACGCGAATTGCTGGACAGTCAGGCCGGTTTGACCGAACAAGCCGCAGGCGTTGCCGCCGCATGGAAAGCATGGCAGACCCTCCATCGCCGTCGCCTGCAACTGGAACAGAACGCCGAAGCAGTTGCCGCCGAACGCGAACTGCTCGCTTTCCAGAGCAGCGAACTGCAGGCGCTGAACTTCAGCGAATCGGAGTGGAGCGAATTGCAAGCCGACCATGCGCGTCTGTCGCATGCCGCCAGTCTGATCGAGGCCGCGCAGTTCGGCGTCGATGCGCTGAGCGAATCCGACACCGCTTGCCTGGCACAACTCAATGCGCTGACATCGCGCCTGCGCGCCGGGCTTGAGTTCGACGCCGGATTGCAGGACACGCTCACCATGCTGGAGAGCGCACAGAATGAATTGCAGGAGGCGGTGTATGCGCTGCGTCACTATCAGGAGAAACTGGATGCCGATCCCGCGCGCATGCGCCAGCAGGAGCAGCGCATCGCCGATGTGATGGAAGCCGCGCGCAAATACCGCGTCAAGCCCGAGCAGCTGCCGCAGAAGCTGCAAGAGTTCACGCAACGTCTGGAAGAGTTGGGTGGTAGCGCTGATCTGGATGCGCTCGCCAAACAGGACGAAGCCGCGCAGCAAAGTTATCTTGCCGCAGCCAAGAAATTGAGTGCCGCGCGCGGCAAAGCGGCCAAAGCATTGTCCGACGAGATCACCGCCGCCATGCAGACGCTGGCGATGCAGGGCGGTCAGTTTGCGGTGGCGTTGCTGCCACTGGCCGAAGGTAATGCGCACGGTCTGGAGAGCGTGGAGCTGCAAGTGTCGGCCAACCCCGGCACGCCGTTGCGCAGTCTGGCCAAGGTCGCCTCTGGCGGCGAACTGTCGCGCATCAGCCTGGCTATCCAGGTCGCGGCCAGCCGCGCCGCCAGCGTGCCTACGCTGATCTTCGACGAAGTGGACAGCGGCATCGGCGGACGCGTGGCGGAGATCGTCGGCAGCCTGCTCAGGAAACTCGGCCAGCGCCATCAGGTGCTATGCGTCACCCATCTGCCACAAGTAGCGGCGCAGGCCGACCACCAGTGGCAGGTGAGCAAACAAAGTTCTGCCGGGCAGACACTGAGCAACATTCAGGTGCTGGGAGAAGCGCAACGCATCGAAGAGATCGCGCGCATGCTGGGCGGCGCGACCATCACCGACACCACGCGCAAACACGCCACCGAGATGCTGGGCGCCGCCGCTTGAAAGGTTGGCCGTTCGTGCTGAGTAGGCGGCTGTGCCGCCATATCGAAGCATCCCGGTTAAACCAGCCAGATTCCCTTGATGTATCATGCCGCCTGTTCTCAAGTACCCGACCCGAACCCAATCCATGCGCATCGTTCTGATCCCGATTTCATTGTTGCTCGCCTCGTGCAGCAACTTCTCCAACTACCTGCCGACCTTCACGCCGCACAAGATCGAGATCCGCCAGGGCAATCTCATCACGCAAGAGATGCGCGCGCGCATCAAACTCGGCATGAGCGAAGCGCAGGTGAAGTCCGTGCTCGGTGCACCGCTGATCGCAGACATCTACCATGCCGGTCGCTGGGATTATCTGTACCGTCTGGAGAAACAGGGCAAGGTGGAAGCGGACCAGCGTCTGACGCTGTATTTCGAGAACGGCGTGCTGACACGCATCGACGACGCCACGCCGCTGTTGCCTTCTGCCGTCCCCATTCAGGAGATGAAAGATGAAGATTAAAGTCGCCATCGCCGGTTGCGGCGGACGCATGGGTAAAGTGTTGTTGGACTGCATCGCGCAAGCCGACGACCTGCAACTGCACGCCGCGCTGGAACACAAGGGCAGCGCCTTCATCGGCAACACCGTTGCCGCAGGTGTGAAGATCACCGACGACATCGAGGCCGCACTGAAGGGCGCGGACGCGCTGATCGACTTCACCCGCCCCGAAGGCACCATGCAGCATCTGGAGATCTGCCGCAAACTCGGCGTCGGCATGGTCATCGGCACCACCGGCCTCAACGCGCAGCAGAAAGCCGCGCTCGGCGCCGCCGCGCAGGACATCGGCATCGTGTTCGCCCCCAACATGAGCGTCGGCGTGAACCTGGTGTTCAAGCTGCTGGAGACCGCCTCGCGCGTGCTCAGCGAAGGCTACGACATCGAGATCATCGAAGCGCACCATCGCCATAAAGTAGACGCCCCCTCTGGCACCGCACTCGGCATGGGCGAGGTGATCGCCAGGACGCTGGGGCGCGACCTCGAGAAATGCGCTATGTACGGGCGCGAGGGCTATACCGGCGAGCGCGACCCCTCCACGATCGGCTTCGCCACCGTGCGCGGCGGCGACATCGTCGGCGACCACACCGTGCTGTACGCGGGCACCGGCGAGCGCATCGAGATCACCCACAAGGCCAGCAGCCGCGCCACCTTCGCGCTCGGCGCGCTGCGCGCCGCGCGCTTCCTCAAGGCCAACAAGGCGGGGATGTATGACATGCAGGATGTGTTGGGGTTGAAGTAAATTCGACTCCGGTACTGAGGTCAGTCGCGCGTGTTTAACGAGCGTGTCGCATCAAGCGCCTGCGCCTTGGTCAACGCTTGAATCACCTCCCGCACTGTTTTACGGTGCGGGGTTGATAAAGCCAAGAACGCCTCAAAAATCTCACGCTCCTGAAAGCCAACCTCTTCCTTCCAGCGTTGATTTTCTCGCTTAATTTTTTGCTTTATTTCGAGCCCGAAAGTTAAATCCTCGGGGGCGACATTTAGCCATTTTGCCAAGGTGATAATCTTTTCAAAAGGCGGAATCGATTCTCCAATTAGCCACTTCCGCACGCCATGCAAAGTCATGGGTATAGTGGCCCCCGAATTTGAGACAGTAGATTAAGCTGTAGTCCGAAGCGAA
>WOZO01000080.1 GCA_011620315.1 Sideroxydans sp.
GTACGTGCCAAGACTTCAGCTCACCACTACTGGGCAGAGTATCGACTGGTCTGCTCAAGGTCATCACGCCCTTGACGGTAGCAATACTGATCTGCAATGTCTTAAGACCATGCTACGCAAAAATGGCAGCTTCCTTTTGCTATAAAACCTGCTGCTTCTAAGAGATGAGAAATCGCGCTAGGGACCATGCTGCTAATCATTGTCGTTTAATGCTGACCGGCCAAATTCCAAGCTGGCCACACAGCCGGAAATGGGGTTGCAAGCCCAGCAGAAGTATTGGGCTGGCGTTAGCGAGCACATTGCACCACGCTTGAAATGAGTGCAGGCCTATCTGTGTTTATTGTTTCTGCGCGACCACCCGGCCTTCTGTGTTCACAAATACCCGGTAGCGGTTGCCGTTCTTGCATAACGCGATGTGGTCGTTGTCCGCTTGCCGTTTGGCACTGACTACTTGCTCGCACGGCAAGCCCAGCAGCATGATGACCGATGTCAGATCCTTGAGCAGCGCAGCATCGTCTGTGGCCAAAGCCGGCACTGAAAAGAATGCCATGAGCGCAAGTATTAAGGCCGAAGCCCGGGCAGATATTGTCAAGAGACGTCTCCTTGAGTCAGGTTATTGAATTGAATTTTTCGGGATCCGCAAGGATGCCCCAGATCGCTTCGCGCGACCCCGATAGCGCGCGGGCCAGGGATGGATCGCTATCCTGGACAAGGGTAAGCACCTTGAGGATCAGCATGTCGTAAGGCTGGCGCAGAGAGGCGACGCTGGTCTTCTGCCCGCCCTGGTAATGTGCCCGGAACTGTTTTAGCAGATCATCCATCTGGTTCTTGAGCGCGAGCTTGGTGAACATGCCGATGGCCTTGGTGTCTCGTAGCCGGGTCGTTAGTGCCGCGACATCCAGTGGTGGCTCCGGCTTCTTGACGACGAGAGGAACATCCTCAACCTTCCGTGGCTGTTCAATGGGTGCCGGGGAGCTGGAAACCTTTTTAGGTATTTTGGCGAGCGGGGCCGCCTTGGCAGCGCTCTGCCGCTTGGCAGGCTGTGTCGCCGCGTCTGCCACCGGTTCGACTTCGATGGCTTTGCCACTAGTCATCACCGGCTGGTGTGGCGCGGCAGATGGTGCCAACACGGTGGTCGCTTCCTCCCTTGCTTCGGACTGAAGCGGCTCGGCCGCGACAACTCCATCTTGGTTCGATCCGTCCTTGGACGAATTCACTACCGCAGATCCTGTTTGCGCAGTCATGCTCGGCGGCGCCTGTTCTTTTACCGTAACGCAACCCGCCGCCAGAGCGAAGAAGAGAATTCCAATCATGCGCGCTGCAGGTTGAACAAACACTTTGGCTCCCGATTTGGCGTGGCTATCGTTACGTAGAGCTAGAATTAAAATTAGAAGGGCCTTCATTGACAATTATATTATCAAGTCAGGTTCTAATCCATCGCCGCGCATTTCGTCAATCCCGGTAACGAGCAACAGCGCAAAGTCCTCAGCCGGCAAGGGGTGGCTGAACAAAAAGCCTTGCCCCTCTTCACATTGCTGAGCGCGAAGGAACTCGAGTTGCACGTACGTCTCCACACCCTCGGCAATGACCCGCTGCTTGAGGTTTTTTCCCATGCCGATCACCGTGCGAACGATAGCGACACCATCCGCATGTGTGGCGATGTCGTGCACGAAAAATTGGTCGATCTTCAAAGTATCAATCGGAAAGCGCTTCAGATAGCTCAAACTCGAATAGCCCGTACCGAAGTCATCAATGGCAAGCCTCACCCCCATGGCCTTGAGTGCTTCAAGCACCGACGTCGACGACTCGGCATCGTGCATGATGACGCTCTCGGTCAGCTCCAGTTCGAGATAACGCGGTGCCAGGTCGGTCTCCTTCAGGATAAGGGCTACGCCCTCCAGAAAACTTTTGTGCCTGAACTCCACCGCAGAAATGTTGACTGCTACGGCCACCGCGCGTAGGCCAGAATCCAGCCAGGCCTGCACTTGCCTGCAGACTTCACGCAGCACCCAGCGGCCAATCGGCAAGATCAGGCCACAGTCTTCAGCAATAGGCAAAAACTGCGCTGGCAGAAGCAACCCTCGTTCCGGATGCTGCCAGCGAATAAGCGCTTCGACACCAACAATCGTACCGCTTTGAAGATTTATTTTCGGCTGGTAGTGCAACACAAATTCCTGCTGTTCCAGCGCGCGACGCAGGTCGGCTTCAATGGATTGCCGCTGGACGGCCCGAGTATTCATGCTCTGCTCGAAGAATTTGTAATTGTTGCGTCCGTTTTCCTTGGCAGAGTACATCGCCGTGTCCGCATTCTTGATCAGGGTTTCCGCATCCTGACCATCGCCGGGGTAGATGCTGATACCGATACTCGCGCCGATATGCAGATCGTGCTCGTCGATACGGTGCGGCAGCGCGAGCGCTGCGAGCATCTTTTGCGCAGAGAGGGCCGCGTCTTCTGCGCGCTCGATATAGGGCAGCAGCAGCACGAACTCGTCCCCGCCCTGGCGGCTGATAGTGTCGGAGTGACGTACACAATCCAACAGACGTTGCGCAGCCGACTGCAGCAGTTGGTCGCCCACCGCATGCCCCAGGGAGTCATTGATGTGTTTGAATTGATCCAGGTCCAGAAACATCACCGCAAGCTGTCTGCCTTGACGGCGGGCCGACTCAATCGCCTGACCAAGCCGGTCTTGCAGCAGTATCCGATTCGGCAAGCCGGTGAGCGTGTCGTGCTGAACCAGATGCTCCAGCTGAACTTTGGCGGTCTGGACTTGTTCGGCCAGTTTGTGCGCTTCAATGGTAGCGGTGACCAGGTGTGCGTTGGCTTCCTGCAACATAACGATGTGGTCGTCGGACGTTGCCTGCAGCGTCTCTGCCGCGCGAATTTCCCGCTCGTGCGAAGTCTCCGTCCCTTCGCGCGCATGCGCGGCACCGTCTCGTGCCATGGCCGACTTCTCTCGGGCTTCATCGTCCATGACAGCGCTTTCCCTGTGCGTGATATCTTTTCCCAGATCAGCGGGCAAGCTGTCTTTGGGCTGGCTCATTACGCCCGGTAGACTTGGGTCATCGGTACCTGAAGCGCCGTCCTTGTCATTTCCCTTCATCGTCACCCTCCAGTCATCCAGGCTGGCTACGGGCTGACCGTGGGGTGACCCGACATGATTCCGGCATACCCAGACAAGCTCCCGCCAATAATGATGCCTTGGTCTGTAATGTCAAACAATCGAATATCCTTATTGTGCTCGCTGCCACGGACTTTGACGACCGACAGGACGCGTTTGAACTGGCCCGCGATTTCGATATAGCGCTGCACAATAATGGCGTCAGCAAGAAAAGCACTGCCAAACGGACTGAAGCGCAAGTCGGTGTAGCGGTCTTCCAGTTCCGATGTCATGAGTATGGTCACGCTCATGCCCGTCAGCTCGGCAATCATCCTGTACAGCGATCCACGAAAATCTTCCTGAAACTCGGGCGCCAGTGCCAGCTCAAACCCGGACAGGGAGTCAATGACGACGCGCTTTGCCTGCATTCGAGCTATGATTTCGATCAAATCATGCAAGGTTTCATCAATCGACAAATCCAGTGAACGCGTGTCGATCACTCCCACGTGTCCCGCTTTGACCAGCGCATTAAGCTTATTGTTCAACAATTGGCTGGGGCTCTTCTCAAACGCCGCAATCACTCCGGCCTCGCCGCGGCGCACACCCTCAGCAAGGAACTCCGTCGCCAATATGGTTTTTCCGGAACCAGATGGCCCGACGACGAGGAGCGAATAGCCCACCGGCAAGCCGCCGCCCAGCATTTCATCCAGGCCAGGTGTACCCATCGGAACACGTTCCTCTGGGGCGGATGCCGCGACTGCTGAACCAACCTCTGCGCCCGGTTTGATAATCGCGCGCGGAAAAACCTGAATGCCTTCGTCACTGATACGGAAGGTATGCAAACCGGGTGCCTGGGCCTGCCCGCGCATTTTGACCACCTGCATTTTGCGCACCATGGAATTGCGGTGCAA
>WOZO01000092.1 GCA_011620315.1 Sideroxydans sp.
ACAGACCAGCTTAAACTAGACTGAATTCTGTCTTGACGGATGGGTCCACTATACCCAATCCAAACCGGCAGCAAACGCAAGCTGGGCGTATTTGCTGATCACGCCCTTGGATAAACCCAACGCATTGGCGATCTGCTCGTGTGAGAGTCCACACGACCATTTCAGACGCAGGCATTCTTTGATTTTGCGCATGGATACTTGTTTTACCGGCATTTCATTCCCCCTCCAAAATCGGAGGAGGATGCTCGGTCTCCTAGTTCATGCGCAACATCTCTCCTGTACTGATTTCTATTTCGCTAAGTCGTGACCGCTCATTTCGCTCCACACCAAAAATCGGTCACGAGTTAGCGAAATAGCCGGTCACGATAGACCGAAATCACCGGTCACGACTTAGCGAAATGACCGGTCACGATGCCCCGAAATACGCACCTACATTTTTTACCGGTTACAAATCCCCCGTACTCGCCGCCACCATCATGTCCTTCATGGCGGCCATCACTTTCTCGGCGCTCTTGCGTGTGTCTTCCGGCAGGGCTTTGATCATCTTGAGGTCCATCATCATGGAGATGACCCAGCGCTTGCCTGTCTTGTCTTCGATGATGGCGATGCGGCAGGGCATGAAGGCGATCATCATGTGGTCGGCGGCGAGCATTTTGTTGGCGGTGAGGCCGTCGCAGAAGTTGAAGATCTCCATGCGTTTGGCGGGCTTGCCGGTGAGGGCTTCGATCTCTTTGTAGAGTTTGTTGACGCCAACGAACTTGAGGTTGTGCTGGTTGGCGCGCAGCTTGAGCGATTCCACCGCGTCGTCGAAGCTGATGTCGTCCTGCACCTGGATGTGCGCGATCTGCAGTTGGACGTTGGTGTAGCTGAGTTCGTCTGCGGCGGCGAATTGGGTGACGGCCAGCAGCAGGATGGCGAACAGGGTTTGGAGTGTTTTCATTTTGCTTCCTTTCATTGCGTGCGACGTTCGGCGATGGCCGTATGCTACGCCAACAGTTTCAATCCCAGCGTACGAAACTGTTCTGCCTTGCTTTCATCTATGGATAGCTTGATCAGCTTGCAGCAACGCTCCACTGCCTGCGCCAGTGCATCGCGGGCATCTTCCGTCTCCTGCAGACGTTGTATGACTTTATCCCCGTGCGCGCCGAGCAGGTGCTGCGCCAGCTCGATGAGCCCGGCACGGCCTGTTGCAGCGGGCGTGAACGCGGCTTGATCCGTTGCTGCGCGGGTAGCCGTGCCTGCCGGCTTGCCCGCTACGGCAACGAAGCCATTGTCGAGCAGCCAGGTCAGTTGCTCACCGAACTCGGGCAGTCCGGCATAACGTTCCAGCAGGTCTTCCAAGCGGGTCTTGCCGTCGACCATGATGAGGATGGCCCGCAGCTTTTGCGGCACTGCGTCGCTGCGCTGCGCCAGCTCTGCTACCCCCTTGTCTGTTTTGACTAATACAGCGGCGCTATCCATGACCACTTAGACAAGTTCTTCGATGACACGGAAGATCAGCCGCACGGTGATCAGCACGTACACCGCTCCGAACAGGAAGATCAGGGCCACGAACATGTTGATGATGTTGGGCGGCAACTGGGTGAAGAACGGCGTGACGAAATAGCCCGCCGTGAACAGCGTGACCAGCATGGTCAGAAAACCCCACTGCTTGCCCACGACGCCGCCGGGTATCTTGCTGCGCAGCGAGTACACCAGATACATACAGATCAGCATCACGCCGATGGCCGCGATGTTGATGCCCAGGATCACTTGTGATTCCATTTTTTCTCCCCTTTCAGTTTCACTTCATCGTTGATCGGATGTATCTTCCGCTTGCTGTCAGACCATCCCCGGATTCCCTGCCACTCCCTTCAGCTTCGGCACGTTGGGTGCCGTGACCTTGATGACCTTTTCGTTGCGCAAATGTCGTGCGACCAAGTCCCAGACCGGTTCGCCGCCCTTGTCGCGCGCAGCTTCAGACACCGGTGCCCAGCCGGCGACCTTGTAGGTCTTGCTCGCGTCCAGCGGCTTGCCGTGCAGGCGCATGTCCTGAATGCGCTGGCCCATGGCAGCGCCCGGTTCGCAGGTGTATTCCAGCCCGCCCACGCGCACCATGTCGCCGCCCTGCTGGTAGTATGGGTCGGGGTTGAACAGGTTGTCGCCCACGTCTTCGAGGATGGTCTTGATCTGCGCGCCGGTCATCTCGGTGAGTGTGGTGAACGGGTAGGTGATCGCGGTCTGGTTGAGCACGTCTTCCATGGTGATGTCCGCACCCGGCAACAGCGAGGTTCCCCAGCGGAAGCCGGGCGAGAAGGCGATGGGTGCGTCCTTCTCTTTCATCAATGCGTCGAGGATGATCTGGTCGAAGCTGCCGTTGAAGTTGCCACGGCGATAGAGCAGACCGTCGGTGGTGGCGAGCTTCTCGTCCAGCTTGGCGGCATAGGGCGCGCGGTGTTTCTGGATCAGCGCGGCCATGTCTTTGTCCGCCGCCAGCAGGTTGGAGAACACTGGCAGCAGTTTGTAGTGGAAGCCTTTGATCTTGCCGCCCTTCACTTCGAAATCGAGCACGCCGAGGAACTTGCCGTTGGAACCGGCGTTGGTCACCAGCGTGACGCCGCCCGCGTTCTTCACTGGGATGGGCGCGGGGATGCCGTCGTGGGTGTGGCCGCCGAGGATGGCGTCGAGACCGGTGACGCGCGAGGCGAGCTTGAGATCGACATCCATGCCGTTATGCGACAGCAGCACGACGACCTGCGCGCCTTTGCCGCGCGCTTCGTTGATGACCTCTTGCAGGCTGTCTTCCTGGATGCCGTACGACCAGTCCGGCACGAAGTAGCGCGGGTTGGCGATGGTGCTGTAGGGGAAGGCCTGGCCGATGATGGCGACCGGCACGCCGTTCATCTCCTTGATGACGTAGGGCTTGAACACGGGATCGCCGAAGTCGGTAGTCTTGACGTTCTGCGCGACGATGTCCATCTTGCCCTGCAGTTGTTCTTCAATTTCTTTCACGCGGTCCGCGCCGTAAGTGCATTCCCAGTGCATGGTCATCACGTCCACGCCGAGTTGCAGGCAGGCATCGACCATATCTTGCCCGTTCGTCCACATGGCCTGACCTGTGCCCTGCCAGGTGTCGCCGCCATCGAGCAGCAATGCGCCGGGGCGTGCGGCACGCACTTGCTTTACCAGGGTCGCCAGATGCGCGAAGCCGCCCACCTTGCCGTAGTGGCGCGCGGCTTCGATGTAGTCGAGGCTGGTGTAAGCGTGTGCCTGCTGGGTGCCCGGCTTAACGCCGAAGTGTTTGAGCAATGCGTTGCCGACCAGATGCGGCGGCTGGCCGCGCATCGCGCCGATGCCGAGATTGATCTCGGGTTCGCGGAAGAACACGGGATTGAGTTGTGCGTGGCTGTCGGTGATATGCAGCAGGCTGACGTTGCCTTTGCGCGGCAGGTCGTACATGCGCGCGGCATCGCTGGCTGCGTAAGATTCATTGCTGTTCAGTACGAAGCCGCCCGCCGAGGCGATGGCCAGTATCTGCAGGAATTCGCGTCGATTCATGCCCATGTGAGTCACTCCTTCTTGCTTCGCCCAGGCCTGCTCGCGCAGCGCCTGTCGAAGGGCCGTTCGCGGTTCGACAAGCGCACCACGAACGGTCAACGATAGTCAGTTAAGGTCATCCCCCCGCGAACGGGAGGGATGGATAAGTACGAGTTACTTGTTGACGGGCGATTCCGGGTCCAGCAGCAGCGCTACCAGATCCTTCATCTGGGCTTCGGTCAGGATGCCCATGTGACCGAAACGCGGCATGTTGGCGCATGCGTTGCCGGCCTTGGCGTTGTAGATGCGGGCATAGGCATAGCGCTGGATGTCTTCGCCGTAGCCGCGTTCCTTGCCGAAGTGCAGCAGGCTGGGGCCGATGGTGCCGTAGGCGATCTCGGTAGCAGACAGCTGGTGGCAGTTGTAGCAATTGCCGCCGCGCGGGTCTTCTTCCTTGTCCTTCCAGGTCATGCCCTTGCCGCTCTGCGCCAGTTTCTCGCCGGCCTTCCAGTCGCCCATGAACTTGCCGTCCGCCGGCCACTTGATGGCTTCGGCTTCCTTGTCTTCCAGCTTGGCTTTGAGTTTTTTTGGCAACTTGTCCACGTACTTGCTGCAGGCAGCCTGCAGTTCGTCTTGGTTGACGCGTGTCGCCTTGGCGATGCCTTTGTCGCGGAAATCGCGTTTCACGATCATGGCGGTCTTGGCGTCCAGATCCTTGCCAGAATCACCCGCCTGCGACGGTACAGCAACCATGGCCAGCGAGAGACTGACCGCGAATCCAATCATTGATTTTGTATTCATGTTCGTCATCTCCTAGCGTTTCAGACCTGGGCCGACATACTCAGCGCCGTTCGCGTTGACTGCCAGAAAGGTGGTCAGAGCGATGGTGGCTTCGGATGCGTACTTCGGTTCCGGGAAGCGTTGCTGGCGGAAGCAGTCGTTCAAGCGCCACTGGAACGAACGGGTCAGGCCCTGCGACACGCGGTAGGCGGGCCAGCCGGTGTAGGCAGTCTGGGCGTCCTTCTTGCTGCTGCGCATGTTGGGCAGGTCCTGCATGCGGATGCGCACGCCGCTGGTGGCATGGCAGGTGGAGCAGGCGAAGTCATACGGTCCGGCGCGGTAGTTGAAGATGCGCTTGCCGATCTCGTAGGCTTCTTTCACCTTGGGATGCTTGGTGGAGACCTTCATCTTCATGCCTTTGGATTGCCCGACCACGTAGGTGGTCAGCGAGGAGATGTCGGACTCTTTCTTGTCGGAAGCGAACGGCTTGGCGGTGATCTGCTCTTCCGGGATGCCCTGCAGGGTGGTCATGCAGGTGAGCAGGCGAGATTCCAGGTCCTGCACTTTTTTGGTGTCCTTGAAGTAGCGCGGCATCTCGGCATAAGCGCCTTTGACCACGCCCTTGCCTTTGCCCAGATCGCACTTCTCCAGGCTGGCATTCTTCGGTCCGCCCGCTGTCTTCCACAGCTCTTCGCCGCGCATCTCGTCGAACTCGGCCGGATTGCCGTCACTGATCATCTCGCGATATTGCTCGATGCGCTGCGAGTCGGTGACCGCTTTCTCTTCCGCCACCGCCGTCAGGCTGCCCGACAATGCCAGCACCATCACTGCCTTGAATATCTGATTGGTGTTCATTTGTTCCCCCTGATAAAAAAATGGCCATGCAGTCGCATAGCCAATTCATCTTTACTTTTATGCCGAGATCGTCACCTCGTCGCTGCGGGAATCGCCCTTGTTGTCGACCCAGCTGATCTTGACCTTTTCTCCCGCGCTGCCGCCCTTGAAGCTGAACATCAGGTAAGGGTTCTTGGAGATCGATTGCCCGAACTGTGCGTCCAGCACGACGCGGCCATCGTATTCCGCTTTGACTTCGGTGATGAACCAGGCCGGGATCAGGGAACCGTCCGCATCCTTGCGCAGGCCGGTCTCCATATCGTGCTGCATCAGAATCTTGACTTCGGTCATGCCGTCTTTGACAGCGGCACGTATCTTCATTGGTTTGCCCATTTTGTCTTCCTTGTCCGAATGAGTGAGTGTCCGCTACGGCTAGCCGCCGCAGCCGCCTGCCGTGACTTTGACTTCTTTAGAAGTGCGGTAGTACTTGCCGTCCGACTTGACCAGCGCCACCACATGGGCCGTCTTGCCCATCTTCACGCGCGTCGTCACTTCCGGCGCGGTGCCTTCAGGAATAGTGAATACCGCCGCGAGGACGTTTGGGTTCTTGTCCACCATGATGGCGATCTGCTCTACTTTGGGAAGCGAAGTGGAGATGCCGACCGGAACCACCGCGCCGTTCTCGGCGATCTCTGGGACGGTCAAACGAATGTAGACGGAACTCTCTTCGGGGTTGGTCGCCCCCAGCGAACTCAATGCCTCGTCTACTGCCTTGGATGTGAATGCCGGCTGGTTCCACTCTGCCAGCGCTTCGCCCGGACGCAACAGACTCGCACCGCCGAACAAGGCCAGCAAGCCTATGCCCCCGGTGGATAATGCCTTGCGACGTCCCAGATCTATCTCTTTACTCATCAAGATTCTCCCTTTCCCGTTTCATTATTCGAACAAGAATTGCACACTCGCCTGCGTATTCCACCCTTGCGGCTCACTTTCTCAATGACCCGACATGAGCAGTGCCGTACCGTATACCTGACAAGATTATGAAGTCAATAACTCGGGTATAACCCTGATGGGGGATAAGCTGAACGATAAAGTGTGACATCCAGCCGGACTTGCCGAGTTCAGCGGGGTGCGCTCGCGCACCGCCATTGCCAGACGGCAATAGCTGTTGCTCGCAACAAAAAAGGCCTGCGGTCTGCAGGCCTTTTTTGGCGCGGTTAGAAGAATAAGTCTGCTTGCCCTTTGACAGGCCGCTCGATGGTTATTGAATCCCCCCTCGCGCGTAGGTGAGGGTGGCGGAGGATTCTTCCGAGCTTCCCTAGTTCTGCTTGCTTTCCTGCCAGCCGCCGCCCAGCGCCTTGAACAGATCGGCCACCGCCGCGCGTTGCGCGCGCTCGGCTTCGAAGCGGTTGAGGTCGGCCTGCAACTGGTTGCGCTCGACATCGAGGAATTCCGTGCGGCTGCCGCTGCCCACTTGCAGGCGCAATTCCGCCTGCTTGCTGGCCGTGGCTAGTGCCTGGCTGCGCATGGTCTCCGCCTCCAGCACCTTGCGCGCGGCGGACTGCGCCGCCAGTGCATTGCGCACGTCGCCGAATGCTGCGGCGACCGCCTGCTGGTATTGCAGCAACGCCTGATCGCGGCGCGCCTCGCTGGCCTTCACGTTGCCGCTGATGCGGCCGGCATTGAAGATCGGCTGGCTGATGCCTGCGGCGAACTGGAAGATGCCGGCGGGGCCGGTGAACAGCTTGGCCATGTCCACGGTCTCGCTGCCCAGATAACCGGTGAGGCTGATCGCGGGGAAATATTGCGCGCGCGCTTCGCCGATGCGCGCGTTCTGCGCGATGAGCTTCTGCTCCGCCGCTTTCAGGTCAGGCCGTCGCAGCAGCAGTTCGGCGGGCAGGCCGTCCGGCACATACACCGCGTTGAGCGTGGGCGTGCCGTGCTCCAGTTGCGCATTCATCACCTCGCGCGGCGAACGGCCGAGCAACAGCGCAAGTGCGGTCTCCTGGCGCTGGCGTGCCAGCTCGATATTGGCAAGCTGCGCCTGTGCCGTAGCGAATTCTGCCTCGGCCTGATGCAGTTGGAACTCGGAGATCACGCCCAGTTCGAGACGCCTCCTGTCCATCACCAGCCGCTCTTCGCGATTTACCAGCGCACGCTTCACGGTGTCTTCCTGCGCGGTGAACGCCAGCAGCGCAAAATACTGCTGCGCCACCTGCGCGGTGAGCGTCAGGCGCACCGCATCGCGATTGGCCTCGGCTCCGAACAGCTCGGCACGTGCCGCCTCGGAACTGCGGCGGTATTTGCCCCACAGATCGAGCTCGTAGCTCGCGTCCAGCGTGGCACGCGTGGTGGTGTTGATGCGCGGCGCGGTCGCCGGGCGCGGGAAGGAACCCGCGAGCGTGGCCTGGTTGCGGGTCTCGCTCAGGTTGGCGCTCACGTTCGGATACTGCGCGGACTCCGCGACATCGAGCTGACCGCGCACCTCCAGCACGCGCGCCATCGCCACCTGCGCATCGGCGTTGTGGGCCAGCGCCTCGTCTTCCAGACGGTCCAGCACCGGATCGGCATACAAACTCCACCAGCGTTCGCTCGCCGCCTTGGCGGCTTTATCGCTTTCCTGCCGTGCCGCCCATTGCTCGGGCAATTGCATCTCGGGGCGTTTGTAGTCGGGGCCGGCGGAACAAGCGCCCAGCAGCGCGGCGGAGACCAACACCATGAGTTGCTTGTTGATTCGGTTATCACTCATGGTCTTGCTCCTGCGGAATGGCTGGTTTAGTGGGGAAAAGGCGGCTGATGACCACGTAGAACACCGGTATCAGAAACACCGCGATCACGGTCGCCGCGATCATGCCGCCCATCACGCCGGTACCGATGGCGTGGCGTCCGTTCGCGCCCGCGCCGGTCGAGATGGCCAGCGGCAACACGCCGAGGATGAAGGCGATGGAGGTCATCAGGATGGGGCGGAAGCGCAGGCGGCAGGCTTCCAGCGTGGCCTCGACCAGCTCGTGTCCCATTTGCTGCAACTCGCGCGTGAACTGGATGATCAGGATCGCGTTCTTCGCCGACAGACCGATGATGACGATGAGGCCGACCTTGAAGTACACGTCGTTGGGCAGGCCGCGCATGGTGACCGCAGCCAGCGCACCGAGGATACCGATCGGCACCACCATGATGACCGCAACCGGCACGGTCCAGCTCTCATACAGCGCGGCCAGACACAGGAACACCGCGACCAGCGAGAGGCCGAACAGGAACGGTGCCTGCACGCCCGAGCTGCGTTCCTCGCTGGAGGTGCCCGACCATTCGAAGCCGAAGCCGGGCGGCAACTGCGCCGCCACTTCTTCCATTGCTAACAGTGCATCACCGGTGCTGCGACCCGGTGCGGGGCTGCCGGCGAGCTTCACCGCGGGGATGCCGTTGTAGCGGTCGAGTTTGGGCAAACCGACCTCCCAGTGCGCCGTGGCGATCTCGGACAGCGGCACCATGCCGCCCTGCGCGTTGCGCACCGGGATGCGCAGAATCCGCTGCGGCGTCGATCGCACGCCCGCTTCGGCCTGCATCTGCACGCGCAGGATGCGCCCCTCGCGCACAAAGTCGTTGATATAGGCGACGCCGAGCGTGGATTGCAAGGTCTCGTTGAGATCGGCAATGTCGATGCCCAGCGCGCGCGCTTTCAAGCGGTCGATGTTGAGCATCAGTTGCGGTGCGGGTTCCTGCCCTTCCGGACGCACGCCGACCAGCGCGGGATGCTTGCCTGCGATGCCCAGTGCAATATTGCGCGCTTCCATCAGTTTCTCGCGTCCCTGGCCGGAGCGGTCCTGCAATCGGAAGTCGAAGCCGCCGACCGCCGCCAGTTCTGGAATGGGCGGCACGTTGATGGCGAAGATGAACGCCTGCTTGATGCGGAACAGCGCCATGTTGGCCTTCTTCACCAGCGCGGGCGCGGAGCTGTCCTTGTCGGGACGCTCATCCCAATCCTTCAGGCGCACGAAAGCAATCGCCGCGTTCTGTCCGCGACCGAAGAAAGAGAATCCGAGCACGCCGATAACATGATCCACCTCGGGCTGCTTGAGATAGAACTGCTCAACCTGCGACAGCACTTCCTGCGAACGCTCGCGCGTGGCACCGGCGGGCAGCTGCACGAGGTTAATAAAGTAGCCCTGGTCTTCTTCCGGCAGGAAGCTGCTGGGCAGATGCAGGAACAGCCAGCCCATGCCCGCCAGCAGTGCGGCGTATACCAGCATATAACGGCCGGTACGCTTCACTACGTTTGTCACACCCGCCTTGTAATGCTGCGTGGTGCGGTTGAACAGGCGGTTGAACCAGCCAAGGAAGCCCGACTTCGGCATCATCTCGTGGCCGGCATCGTTGCGCAGCAGTGCGGCGCACAGCGCCGGCGTGAGCGTCAGCGCCATCAACAACGAGAACAGGATGGTGAGGATCAGCGTGACCGCGAACTGTTTGTAGATCGCGCCGACGGCACCACCGAAGAACATCATCGGCACGAACACCGAACACAGCACCAGCGTGATCGCGATGATGGCGCCGAAGATCTGGCCCATCGCCTTGCGCGTGGCTTCACGCGGCGACAGGTTCTCCTCGGTCATGATGCGTTCGACGTTCTCCACCACCACGATGGCGTCGTCCACCACGATACCCACCGCCAGCACCATGGCAAACAGCGTCAGCGTGTTGATCGAATAGCCCACGGCATACAGCCCCACCACCGCGCCGATCAGCGCGACCGGCACCACGATGGCGGGAATGAAAGTCGCGCGCAGGTTGCCGAGGAATAGCCAGATGACGAGAAACACCAGCACCATCGCTTCCGCCAGCGTCTGCACTACTTCGCTGATGGATATCTCGACGAACTTGGAAGTGTCATACGGCACCAGCCAGTCCACCCCCTTGGGGAAGAACTTGGACAATTCCTCCATCCTGGCTTTCACCGCTTTGGCGGTATCCAGTGCGTTGGCCGAAGGCGACAGGCGGATGGCGATGGCCGAAGCGGGCTGGCCGTCGATGCGCGCGGTGATGGAATAATCCTGCGCGCCCAATTCCACGCGCGCCACGTCCTTCACGCGTACGGTGGAACCATCGGGGTTGGCGCGCACGATGACGTTGCCGAATTCTTTGGTCGAGGACAGGCGGCTCTTGGTGACGATCACCGCGTTCAACTCCTGTCCGGGAGCGGCAGGCAATTGGCCGAGTTCGCCGGTGACCAGTTGGGTGTTCTGTGCGCGCACCGCGCGGCTGACGTCGCCCGGCGTCAGGTTATAGGCGTGCAGTTTTTCCGGCTTCAGCCACAGGCGCATCGAGTATTCGGTGCCGAACATCATCGCCTCGCCCACGCCCGGCACGCGGCGGATGCTCTCCAGCACGTTGGCGGCGGCATAACTGCCGAGCGCCACGTTGTCGCGGCTCTTGTCCGGCGAGATCAGCGCGACGATCATGAGGAAGTTGCGCGCCGATTTCACCACGGTTACACCGACGCGGCGAACTTCCTCGGGCAGGCGCGCCTCGGCGCGCTTGACGCGGTTCTGCGTTTCCACCGAAGCCACGTCGAGATTGGTGCCCGCCGCGAAGGTCAGCGTGATGGAGCCGATGCCCTGTTCGGAGGACGACTCCATATAGAGCAGATTTTCGATACCGTTGAGTTCCTGCTCCACCAGTGCGACGGCGGTCTCCTCCACCACCTGCGCCGAGGCGCCGGGGTAGTTGAGCGTAATGGCTAGGGCGGGCGGCGCGACTGCCGGGTAGGAGGCAACCGGCAAGTTGCGCAATGCCAGCACACCGCTCAGCAGGATGATGATGGCGATGACCCATGCAAAGATGGGCCGGTCGATAAAGAATTTTGGAATCACGGTTTACCTCTATTTCTTTTCGGCTGGTACGGGAGCCGCATCCGCCACTGTTTGCAGCGGCACCGGTTTCACCACGCTGCCGGGACGTGCTTTCTGCAAGCCGTCCACGATCACCTGTTCGCCGCCCTGCAGGCCGGAATCGATGATGAAATCGGCACCGGCCATATTGCCGACCTTCACCGGGCGCGGACCAACCTTGCCTTCCGCATCCACCGCCATCACGAATTGGCCCTGCGGACTCATCATTACCGCACGCTGCGGCACACTGATGGCGTTTTCGTCCAGCGCTTCGGGAAAGCGGATGGTGACAAACATGCCGGGCAGGAGTTCATGATTGGGATTGGGGATCTCTGCGCGCATGGTGACGCTGCCCGTCGATGGATCAGCCGCCATGTCGGTGAACAGCAGTTTGCCGGGCAACGGATAGATGCTGCCGTCTTCCAGCACCAGTTCGATTTCGGTGGTTTCGCTGCGTTTGAGGGCACCCGATTTGACCGCCTTTTGCAGACGCATGATGTCGGACTCGGTCTGGGTGAAGTTCACATACAGCTTGTCGGTCTGCTCGATCGTGGCGAGCAGCGTCGCCTCGCCGCGCCCGACCAATGCGCCCTCGGTCACCAGCGAGCGACCGATGCGGCCGGATATCGGTGCCGGCACGCGGGTGTTGTCCCAGTCTTCGCGCGCTTTTGAATAGGCTGCTTCGGCTTGTTTGAAACTTGCTTCGGTCTGGTCGTATTCCTGCTGGCTCACCACTTTGGCTTCGAGCAGTTGTTTGGCGCGCTCAAGGTTCTGTTTTGCCAGCGACAGATCTGTTTGGGCCGCTTCGTAATTGCTGCGGTAGTTGCCGACGTCGATCTGATACAGCGGCTGACCTGCCTTCACATCGCTGCCTTCCTCGAACATTCGTTTCTCGACAACGCCCTCCACGCGCGCGCGCACCTGAGCGGTGCGGTAGGCCTGCAGGCGGCCAGGCAGTTCGTTGGTAAGCGTCACCGGAGCGGACTTGACGATAATCACCCCGACTTCGGGCGGAGGCGGTGCCGTGCCGGCGACCGGCGTCTTCGGCTGTTCGCCCGCGCCGCAGCCGCTCAGCAGCAGCACCAGGGTCAGGCTGCTCAGCGTAGTTCCAGTGTAGATTTGCGAGTTGTTGCGTGTCATGTCGATTCTCCGTTCTTGCGACCTGTGATGATCGCTGTTGTGATTCAATTGCTGATATTCATTTGCCTGTCACACGCTGCAATCCGGCGAGCGAGAATTCGGCGATATGGTTGGCGGTCGCTTCGATCTCGGCCGCGTCGTATTCCAGCTCCGGATACGCGTGCCGGTTTATTTCCTTCGCGTGACGGTAGTAGGTGCATTGCCCGAAGATACTGAACATGCAGCGGCGCAACACCTCGGGCGCGGTCGCATCACCCGCGATCTCGCGCACCAGCCCGGTCAGGTGCTGGTGCAGCGGGATCAAGGTCGTCCTGGCGATGCTGTCGAGCGCGGGGGACGGCTCCAGCAGTTCGCGCATGATCAGCTTGCTGTGCGGCGTGCAGCCTTTATCCAACAGGCGGGTCATGAATTCGCGAATGAAGCGGGTCAGGCGCATCTCGGCGCTGTCCGCTTCGCTGCCCGTCCCGATCAGGCTCTCGATCGGCTCCAGTTCCAGGGCGGCCATGAACAGCGCTTCCTTGCCGTTGAAGTGGTAGTTCACCGCCGCGACGTTGACCTCGGCACGGCTGCAGATCTCGCGCACCGTTGCGTCCTTGAAGCCAAGTTCGGCGAACACTTCGCGCGCGGCGGCCAGCAGCCGGTCGCGCGTGCTTTCCTGGAGGTCGGTCGAGTTTTGCCGTGCGTTCATTTCAGCCATGCTCTGAGTGCGAATTCAAACCAGCATATCAAATACTTGTTTGAATTGCCAGCAGAGTGGTGTCGGCACTGGCATCAGGGCACCGTCTTACTCGGGATTTCCAGGAAAAGTGCCTGTTGATACAGCTCGTTACATCCGGCGTCGGCGATCCTGGCAAGCAGCTGCACGGCCTACTGGTACGGCAGGTCTTTGAGCAGGAGCTTCAAGATACTCTCGGTCTCGACATCTATCGCGCCCGCTTACAGTGGAGAAAAAACCATATTCGGCGGGCGCGGTGCTCAACGGAAGCGACGCTATTTCCGTATGGAGGGCAATGGACGGTGAACTTTTAATTCGTGGTAAACCGTGGCCCCCTATTAGTCATTCCAGCGCGTCGACCGAGCGGTGGCCCGGGGCCGCTATCACTGTCGGCGCACACGCTGTGCAGCAACGCCAGCGGCCGTAGCGGATGCCGCAAGGCGCGGCCCAGGCCATCCAGCAACGCAGGCGTTGGGCATAGCACCTGATTGGCATGAAATTGAACTTTACATCAGCTGGTGGCGCTATCGGATCGTGACTTCGCGGGGCTGGGCGAATCGTCGCTTCCTGCCGCGCTCATCCAGGCAAACATGGACGCGCGCATCGCATCTTCCACCGACATGTCGATCGGTTGCGTCCAGTCACGCGGCACAAATACCGTGTAGCCGCCGATCATGTAACCCATCGGCAGATAAACTGCCACGCGGTCACCTTGCAGAAAGCCCGCAGGCAGGTCGTCGACATGCTGGCGCGTGACCAGTCCCACCATTTCGACATCCTGCCCCGGCATTTTGAGAATCACCACCATTTGCTGGGCGGATTTGCTGCGCCGGGGTGAAAAATAATCGGCAAAATCCTTGAGTGAAGAATAAATGCTCTTGACCACAGGAAGGTTGGTGAAGGGCAACTCCACCAGTGACAGCAGCTTTCCCGCACCGCGTTGCGACACTAAAAAACCGAGTAAAAGTATGAGCGTGACCCCCAGCAGCAAGCCCATGCCCGGCACATAAAACTTGCCGATGAATGGCCGTATCGCCTGCATGGCCACCGACTCGCTCCAGCGCAGGAACATATAGAGCAGATAGACCGTCAGCCCGAGTGGCAAGGCGGTAATCAAACCCCGGAAAAAATACTGGTAAATGAGTTTGGTCAATTTTGCTTCCTCGTGGGGTTGAGCCTGTATTTCAATGCCGGCAGCATAACAGTGGACATGCAGGCTTCAGTCCCGTGGTTCATAGCCGTTTACAACCCTGTCGCCCGATAGTTAAGGATAGGAAATTCAACCAAGCAAGTCGAAGTGTCCATGACCGCCGCACTCCGGTCAATGCCGATTTTATTGTCAATAAAATCCGAATCTCACCTCACCCGCACGCGTAAAGGCAAGAATCCTTCCAGCACGCACTGAAAATTCTACCCGCACCCGCCCGAACGCCCCCATGGCGAAGAATATTTTCCCGTCACCGGGCGATACGCTGATCGTACTCGAACTCCGGTATGGGCCGGGCGGTGGCAGCGCGCCACGGTGAGACCGAACTTCACCGATCCCGGCCGCGACGCCCTGCTCAGACCTTCCTTAATGCGATACTTTGGTAATATCGCTGCAGTCAACAAGTCCCGGCAGCCCTCAACTACAAGAAAGTCAATGTGAGAAAAATTATCCTGCTTCTTAGCCTCGTTATCCCTCTTTCTGCCCGTGCTGCCAATGTAGGTATGGAGCCGATCCCCGACCTGCCCCTCCGTACGATTCCGCCCTTGGTAACGACGGAAGCAAAGCCGTCAACGTCGGCCTGGGAATTCTCGGTGGGCGGGGGCGCAGTTTACGCGCCGCGCTATGAAGGCGCTGCCAATGATCGGCTGCGTTTCATGCCGCTGCTGGGAGCAAGCTATAACGACGGCCGCTTCTTCATAAGCCTGCTGCGCGGCATAGGCTACAATTTTTCCGAAGTGAAGAACATGCAATACGGTGTGCGCATTTCGCCCCGACTTGGACGCAGGGAAAGTGCCGACCCGCACTTGAGCGGCATGGGCAACATCGGCTTTACTCCGGAGGCCGGATTGTTCTTCAACCGGCGCTTTGCCCCCTGGTATGTTTCAAGCGGCATCAGTGCCGGTTCTCACGGCACGCATGTCGAGGCGGGGGCAGGTATCGGATTCCCGGTGTCTGCCTTGGACCGCTTGGGCGTGGGTATCAACCTCAACTGGGGCGATAGCAAATTTAACCAGACCTATTTCGGCGTCACGGATGCGCAGGCCGCCGCATCTGGAAATGTGCTCACAACCTACAGCGCCAGCGCCGGTATCAAGGACTATGCGGTAACGGCAAACTGGCTGCACAACTACAACCGTAGCTGGTTCAGTACCGCCGGACTATCTTACAAATGGCTCGCGGGTTCGGCCAAACAAAGCCCGCTGACACAGCGCGATTCTGCGGGTAGCGCAAATTTCCTGGTGGGTTACCGTTTTTGAGTGCTGCGTTACCTGCAAAGGCACAACGCGCGCAAACGCCAAGTTGGGGTGTCCGGCTTCACTGCAAACTGGTTGCACCGCTTTTTCGCGGTATCAAACAAGTCGGGCAGATCGCATACCTGTGCGGTCATTGGCCGACTGACGCGTTGACACAAAAATCAGCCAGTTGACCTAACACACGTTGCAGCACCCGGTTCGCCGCGGTGACGCCGCCGTAGGCATCGTCGCTAGCGGCTGCTTCAGACTCGTCGAACAACTTCACGGCGATGACCCGTTTGCCAACCACATCGATCAATTGCGCCCGCAGCGTGAACTGCACCCGGCTTGGTTGTGTCTGGAAATCCTGCTGCAGGCGAATCAGTTCAGTGTCGAGCCGGATATCGGCTGAAACCGGGCCCGGCGCTCGCACGATGGCACGGAAACTCTTCGTTTGCTCCAATGCCTGCACCAGCAACGGTTCCAGCATGTGCGACGGCGTATCCGCCCATCGGTTGACGGCAAAGTAGTCCAACGCATGCGGCTGGCGCAGGTAAGCCATCTGGGGCGTATTGAAACCAGGCCGCGCGCGCGGCGCGCCAACTGCCAACACCAAGTCCCGTTTTTCTTGCCCCGCCTTGATAGCCGGTTGTGCATCCAGCACATAGAGGTGGGTGCTTTCCGTTTGGGGAGCGTGCAAGCCGGTACAGCCGGCGAGCAGCATGGCGGACGCAACAAGAGCCGGGAGTATCCGGCAGAGAAGGCATTGGGGTCTGTTCATGTTCATCGCTAGGTCGGCTTTCGGCAGGATCATGTTAATGGGATAGGATCATTCTCCGGGCCCGCGCTTCGCAGCGGGTTTGCCATACAGCAACGCACTTGGGTTCTGTTCCAGCTCCCCGCTGACGCGCTGCAATGAACTGGTCAGGCCGCGCAATTCCATGACCAGCTGGTGCACTTCCGGCAGCGTCTCGCTGGTGAATTGTTGGGTGCCGTCCAGCGCTCTGCTTGCGCTTGCGCCTGCACGGGCAAGTTCGTTGGCCATGTGATCGAAGGCGTCCGCACTGCGTTGTACGCGCTGCGCGAGCTGCGGCAGTTCATCGCTCAGACGTGCGGTGTTTTCCATCGTGCGGGCCGCGTTGGTCAGGCTGGTATCGATCACAGCCGAGCGTGCCGCAAGGGTCCGCGACAACACTTCGATATCCTTCAGGGTGTTCTTGACCGCGCGCCGGTTATCTTCGTCCATCAAGGCATTGAAGTTCTCGCTGGCCCGGTTGAGATTGGTGAGCAACCCCGTGATCGCAGAATCGAGCCGCGTCATCAGCGAAGGGGCTGCCTTGATCACCGGGTATTCCTCGCCCGCCTGTTTTTGTAGTGAAGGTGAGTCGCGACCGCCTCCCGTCAATTCGACATAGGCGAGACCGGTCAATCCCTGCGTCTGGAGCACGGCTACGGTGTCTGCCTTGACGGGAGTGCCGCGCTCGATGGCGAGCGTCAATTGCACTTGCTCGACATTTTCCGGTGCCAACACGATCTTCTGCACGCGACCGACCTCGACCCCCCGGTAGCGCACCGGCGCGTTGAGATTCAGTCCCGCTACCGATTCCTGCATGTAAGTCTGATAGACATCGTAAACCCTGCGATAGGATTCCCCGCTGCTGAACCACAGCACACCGCCGATGATTCCCGCGCCCAACACCAGCACGAAAATTCCAACTACGGCAAAATTTACTTTCTCTTCCATGCCTGCTCCCGTGCTGCGCGTCCGCGCGGCCCATAAAAATATTCCCTGATGATCGGATGATCCGAGCTGGAGAGTTCTGTCATGGTGCCTACCCCTAAAATATGTCCTTCACCCAGCACCGCCACGCGATCCGCCGACCGCCACAGCAGGTCGAGATCGTGCGTCACCATCATGATGGTCAATCCGAGCGCATCGCGCAAACTCCGCACCAGCTCGTCTATGCCGCTGGCGCTGAGCGGATCGAGACCCGCGGTCGGCTCGTCGAGAAAGAGCAGTTCTGGATCGAGCGCGATGGCGCGTGCCAGTGCGGCGCGTTTGCGCATCCCGCCGCTCAATTCGTTCGGATATTTTGAGCCCGCATCCACCGGCAATCCGGTGAGCGCGATCTTCAGCGCGGCGACCTCGTCGATCAGGCGCGCGCTGAGCTTGGTGTGTTCGCGCAGCACCATGCTGACATTCTCGGTCACGGTAAGAGCGCTGAACAGCGCGCCGCGTTCGAACATCACGCCCCAGCGGCGTCGCAACGGCAGCGCTTGCTCGTCGTTCAGCCCGACCACTTCCCGGCCGAATACCCGGATCGAACCCGACACCGGCTGCAACAGCAGAATGATGGTGCGCAGCAGCGTGGATTTGCCACAGCCGCTGCCGCCCACCAGCGCGAATATCTCGCCCGGCTGCACCGTCAGGCTGACGTTGTCGTGCACCACGTTGTTGCCGAAGCGCGTGTTCAGATCGCGGATATCGATCACGGCGGCGGTGTCTTGAATCGGCTCCATCTCGGCACTCATATTTTCAGCCAGTTGAACGCCACCGAAAACAGCGCGTCGGCCAGGATCACCAGGAAAATGGACTGCACCACGCTCACTGTCGTCTGCCGCCCGACACTGTCGGCGCTGCCGCTTACCTGAAAGCCCTGATAGCATCCGACCAGCGCGATGATCGCGGCAAATACCGGCGCTTTGCCGATGCCGGTGAGAAAGGAGGACAGGCTGACCGCGTCGCCGAGGCGGTCAATGAAAACGTCGAAGCTGACATCGAGCTTGGAACGCGCCATCAGCATGCCGCCGAGTACCCCGGCCACATCGGCATAAAGCGTGAGCAGCGGCAACGCGATGATCAGCGCCAGCATCTTGGGCAGCACCAGCAATTCGGTCGGACCGACGCCGATAGTACGCAAGGCATCGATCTCCTCGGTGATTTTCATCGTGCCGATCTGCGCCGCGTAAGCCGAGCCGGAGCGTCCCGCGACAATGATTGCAGTCAGCAGCGGCGAAAGCTCGCGCACCATCGAGAGCCCCACCAGATCGGCAATGAAGATATTGGCGCCGAAGCGCTGCAATTGATCCGCGCCCTGATAAGCGATCACGACCCCCATCAGGAACGTTAACAGGCCGACGATCGGCAAGGCCTCGAACCCGGCAGTTTGCATATTGTGAAGGATCGGGCGCCAGCGGATACGGCGTGGCTGGACCAGCGAACGCAGCAGGATAAGCGTGCTTTCCCCGATAAACGAAAGCATGCCGGACATGCCGATCAGGCCGCGCCAGGTCTGCTGTCCGATATTCGCCAGCAGCCCGGCCCTGGCCGGAGCCGTGAATTCCGGCGTCACGTGGTGCGATGCGATCAACTGCAGCAAGGCGCTGAACTCCGGCCGCAAGCCATTCATCCTGACATTTCGTCCGCGCCGCTCCAGTGCACGCATAGTCCGATGCAGCAACCACGCACCCGCAGTATCGAGCGCGGATATCGCCGAGCCGTCGAACGCCAGGTCTCCCTCGCCGGGCCAGGAGAGCACTTCCAAGCGCCGTTCGAGCCGGGCGATTCCCTGCACGGTCCATGCCCCCGCGCAGCGCACTCCGACAACCGCCGTAGCGGACACCGACGCCGACCCGATCACCAGTTGGGCAATTTGCTGGTCTGTCATTGTCTCGGCAACGCCTGAGGTGAACAGTGCTCGCAACGCAAGGCGCAGAAGGGGGAGTCCGTCCGCAGTTGGACGGGGCCTCGGAAATTGAGAAACGCGGATCCGGCCGGCATCCCGATTTGATGCGGTCGACCGCATGAAAGCGAATAATTCATGCCGGAAACCCGCTACGCGACCGGGTGGCGGGATTCAGCAGCGGTACCAGCAGAGGTTTCGACATCATGACGATTGCTCCGATCAACGCATCAAGCCATCTGGCTGATGCTCTTTCGAAAATGCGCCAGGGCGGCGACAAAAAACACCGCGCCGATGACGATCAGCGCAAGCACTTGTGGCCAAACCACATCGAAACCGGCACCGCGATAGAGTATCGCCTGGGAGGCGGCGACGAAATGGGTGGTGGGCGCAAGCTGCATGATGTTCTGCGCGAGGACCGGCATGCTCTCGCGCGGCGTGGCGCCGCCCGAAAGCATCTGCATCGGCAACAATACCAGCATCATCAACAGCCCGAATTGGGGCATGTTGCGCGCCAGCGTCGCC
>WOZO01000197.1 GCA_011620315.1 Sideroxydans sp.
TGGTGGATAAAGCGACCAAGTTGCACACCCTGTTTGATCGCATTCAGTTACTGGACACCCGTTTCGAGGTGCTCAAGCGTGATGCCGAGATATCGATGCTGCGCGGCAAGCTGAACCAGGATGAGTATGCGTCCCACTTGAAAAAACTGGATGATGATCGCGAGTTTCTGCGCCGAACCAACATCGGTGGCGAGAAGATGTCCGATGCGGACATCGCAAGAGTGCGTGCGATAGCAGCCTATCCATGGCGCGATGTGGACGGCGAGATGCGCGATTTCCTGTCCGCTGATGAAGTCGAAAACCTGACCATTCGCGCCGGCACCCTCACGGCGGAAGAGCGCGAGATCATCAACCACCACATCACGGTGACGATCAAGATGCTGGAATCCCTGCCCTGGCCCAAGCATCTCAAGCGCGTCCCGGAGTATGCAGGTGGACACCATGAGCGTATGGACGGCAAGGGTTATCCGAAAGGACTGACGCGAGAACAGATGTCCATCCAGGCAAGATTGATGGGCATCGCCGATATCTTCGAGGCGCTGACTGCCAAAGATCGTCCGTACAAACCGGGCAAGACACTGACTGAGTCGCTCAATATCCTCGGCAATTTGAAATTGAACGGGCATATTGATCCGGAGCTGTTCGATGCTTTTATCCGAGAGAAGGTCTATCTTGAATATGCGCAGCAGTTCCTGTCGGCCGAGCAGATCGATGATGTGGATGAGCAGCAGATACCCGGCTATCAATCCAATGTGACCTAATACGTCACTTGGTGCGCGCATTGGGTCACAATTATGTTGATCGGCGGCCTTGAAAGCCTGTCAATTCAGTATTTGAAGATGGCACGCAACCTGCTACTATTTACCCGCACACCTCGTGTGTGCCCGCAAGGGCAACATTCCAACCCGTAAAGGAGATAAACAATGAAACAAGTTCAAAAAGGTTTTACCCTGATCGAACTGATGATCGTGGTCGCGATTATCGGTATTCTGGCTGCTGTGGCGATTCCTGCTTATCAGGATTACATCGCAAAATCCAAGTGGGGTGCTGCGAACTCTGAGATCGCCAGCGTCAAGCAAAACTTTGATGCAATCGTGGCGAACGATGCAACTACCGCTCCTACATGGGGTCACGGCGCAACGACATCGCTGGGTATGGCTGCTGCAACTGCAAACTGCACCATGACAGATCCGCTGACATATAACGCTGACAGCTCTGCAACTCTGGTTTGTACTGTTGTGGGCGGCCCAGCATCTGTTGCGGGTACAACCATCACTTGGAGCCGTACTGCTGATGGCGTGTGGTCATGCGCAGCAACTGCAGCACAACGCTTCATCGGTGTGACAGGTATCTGTACTGGTGTTTAATGCTGGTAGTAAGGGATATCAGCAGACGTTGGATCATTAGCGCTGTCTGTTGATTTTCTAGTAGTTCAACCCCGCCCTTCGCAAGAGGGGCGGGGTTTTGCTTTATGGGTACGCCATTTCCTATTGGGCACCGGACCGAGATGTCGCTCTTTCTGTACAAATACGCACGAATATCCATCTCTATTTGAGGGATGGAAGATTATCCGTGTAGGCATAATCCGTTTCGTAGCAGATGACACAGCAGTAGGAGATTGACTGCTTGCTTCAATAAGTCGGTGTGCAAGACACTGCGTCCCCTCGCAACTTGCACAGCAAAGCCAGCCACCCATGTACGGATGATCAACCGGATATGGGTGGCTCCGCTTTTGTAGGAACTCTTCCTACCGAAAAATCGGAAATCCTCCGATTTTTTTATTCCCATTGCGCCCGCAAAATGCAACCGTCGAATCAAGACATCAATGTTTTTTGCGAGGGGACTGCAATGAATACCAATCAAGTACACGAAGAAGTTCGGGAAATCAATCTTTCCTACATGATGTTGGCGCAGCAGATGATTCGTAGCGACAAGGCGAGCGCAATCTTCCGTTTGGGTGTCAGCGAAGAACTGGCTGAGCTGATCGATGGTCTGTCTCCTGCGCAGATGTTGAAGATGGCCGGCTCCAACATGCTGCTGTGCCGCTTCCGCTTCGATGAGCAGTTGTTGCTGAATATGATCACCGACTATAACAAGGACCGCATGATGTCTCATGCGCATACCGCCATCCTGATGGCGGGGCAGCAAGTTGAAGCACTGGCTGCGTAGGAGGCATGATCATGCGCAACAAGAGTGTGGTGAACGAGGCGCGCGAGATCCAGATCGCGGTGGATTTGATCAATCTGGGGGCGCGCCTGCAGTTGTTGCAGGAAGAGACGCACCTGAGCCGCGAGCGACTGCTCAAGCTCTATAAAGAGGTCAAAGGGGAATCTCCATCCAAAGGCATGCTGCCTTATTCCACCGACTGGTTCTTAAGCTGGTTGCCGAACATCCACTCTTCCTTGTTCATGGGCATTCACCAGTTTCTGGTGAAGAATGCGAATGTCTCCGGTGTCGAGGCACTGATTAAAAGTTATCGTTTGTATCTGGAGCAGGCCGAAGTCGGGGAGGATGAACCGACCCTGAGCATCACACGCGCCTGGTTCCTGATCCGTTTTTTTGAGGCTGGCATGATGCAATTGACGCGTTGCAAAGAGTGCGGCGGTCAGTTCGTGGTGCACACTAACGAGTTGTGCGGTGACTATAGCTGCGGCATCTGCCGGCCGCCGTCGCGCGCGGGCAAGACCCGCAAGGCCGCTCTTGCAGCAGTCGCCGCGATAGCATGATCAAAAGCAGAATAGTGCTGAGTGCAGAGATTCCTTCGCCGCCACTTCCGAGTCCGTCTTCGGGTGTGGCGGCGATTTGCATTCCTGTCAGTGAAAGCGTGAATAGCTGCAGATATGCCGTTTTGTTCGGGTAATGAAGCCAAAATACTCCTGCTAGGATACGATTGCGCCTTTGGATAGGCATACGTAGAGGTGAACCATGCTGGTGATCGTTGGATATGTGGTGGTGCTGGGCGCAGTTTTCGGCGGATACGCGCTGGCGGGCGGCCATCTGGGAGGTATGTGGCAGCCGCTGGAATTGCTGATGATCGGTGGCGCTGCGCTGGGCGCGTTCTTCGTCGGCAACAATATGACTGCGATCAAGGCGACATTCAAATCCATTCCGGTTTTGTTCAAGGGCGCGAAGTACAACAAAGAGACGTACATGGAGCTCATGGCGCTCATGTACGAGCTGCTGGGCAAGGTGCGCAAGGAAGGCATGATGTCCATCGAGGGCGATGTCGAGAATCCGCATGAAAGCGCGATATTCGGAAAATATCCCAAGATACTGAACGACCATCATGTGGTGGAGTTCATCACCGATTACCTGCGCATCATGGTCAGCGGCAACTTGAACGCGATGGAGATCGAGAACCTGATGGACGTGGAGATCGAAACGCACCATCACGAAGCTTTGGTGCCGTCACACGTCATCGCCAGAATGGGCGACGGCATGCCGGCTTTCGGTATCGTTGCCGCAGTGATGGGCGTGGTGCACACCATGGAGTCGGTGGGCCTTCCGCCGGCCGAACTCGGCATTCTGATCGCGCATGCGCTGGTCGGTACTTTCCTCGGCATCTTGCTGGCCTACGGATTCGTCGGCCCTTTGGCGGGGCTGCTGGAGCAAAAGGCGGATGAGGAAAGCAAGATATATCAGGCGACCAAGGTCGTGCTATTGGCCAATTTGAACGGCTACGCGCCGGCGATGGCTGTCGAGTTCGGACGCAAGGTGCTGAACTCCACCGACCGCCCCGGTTTTGCCGAGTTGGAAGAACACGTCAAACAGAAGCGCTGATCCGGGAACCGTTGAATCATGGCTGAAGACAAGAACAAGCGCCCTATCGTCATCAAGCGCATCAAAAAGGTGGCGGGCGGTCATCATGGCGGGGCCTGGAAGGTCGCGTACGCCGACTTCGTGACGGCGATGATGGCGTTCTTCT
>WOZO01000127.1 GCA_011620315.1 Sideroxydans sp.
GTCCGATCCAGGCAGTACCTCGGGGGAGCGCGCCATACGGCGGCGGGATGCCTTTGCCAAGACCGAAGTCTTCCTGCCGCTGGTGCTGCGCATAACCGATGGGCATGTCAGGCCGATGGATTACGAAGAGGACATTCTGTTTGCCCTGAACTGGCAGGGGCTGGACGTTGCTTCTCTGGTGGAAAAGATTCCCGTTAACGCCACGAGTGCGGAACACCAAATGCGCCGTATCCGTCTTGCCGACTCCGGCGAGGAGCGCATCATCGCAGAGGCTGTCGAAGTATCGCCCGATGCGCAGGATTTCGATATGGCCTATGCGGTACGGATGATTTCCGACATCGTGCCGAATGCTTGGTGGTCGCGCGCTATCGTCGGCCAGCTTATTTCCGGCCTCGAAGCGCGCGGCTTCGACAAGGCTAGGCTGGGCACCCTATCCGGTTTGATCGTGGAGGAATTGCGGAAGTGGCTCGAAGAAAAACGCAATGCGATGGCCGAGGCGCTGTTCCGCACCGAAGTCGCGGCAGGGCGGATTCAGTTCCGGTTGCGCACCGATGGCCGCAACTGGCGCATGCCGTTCGAGGCGGAGACCTATGAGCCGGAAGGCGCGGATCAGTTGCTATCCAAGGATGGTGGCCCATTGGCGAGGAGCCTGTTTTCGCCTATCTATCGGGGAGATTTTTCCAGTCAGGACGAGCGTGACATCGCCGTTTATCTCGACAGCGAGAATGCCTTGAAGTGGTGGCATCGCAACGTCGCGCGTTCGCATTATGCCGTCCATGGGTGGCGGAAAGAGAAGGTCTATCCCGACTTTATTTTTGCCGTGCAGCATGGCGAAAATGCCAACAAGCTGGTGGTGCTCGAAATGAAGGGCAAGCATCTGGCAGGCAACGACGACACCGAATACAAGAAGTCCGTGCTGCAATTGATGAGCAGCGCTTTTGCCGTGGAGCACATCGAGCGCGTCGGCGAACTGGAATTGGTGGTCGAGGATGGCACTGCCGTTGAGTGCGATCTGGTGCTCATGCCGGAGTGGAAGACACGGTTGCCGACAATGATTCAAGCTTGACCTTCGTTCATGATTGCAACAGCCTTTATTTGTTCGCTTCGCGATGAAGCTTGCTGGCTAAAAGACCATGAATTTGGTATCCAGGAAGATTCACTTTGGGCTGAGTTTTGCCTGCAGCTTTACATGTAAAATGCCACATTTCATTAATAATCCAACCTAAAACGATGCTCGATATTCAAGTATTAAGAAACGACCTGGCCGCTGTCGCGGCGCGCTTGAAGACACGCGGTTTTGAGCTCGACACCGCCCAGTTCGAGTTGCTGGAAGCCGAGCGCAAGACCATCCAGACACGCACGCAGGAACTGCAAGCCAAGCGCAACGCGACCTCCAAGCTGATCGGTCAGGCCAAAGCCAAAGGCGAAGACGTCTCCGCCATCATGGCCGAGGTGGGCGCGCTGGGCGATGAGTTGAAACAACTGGAAACCAAGTTGCCGCAAGTGCTGGCGGACATGGATGCCTTCCTCGCCGTCATCCCCAACGTGCCGCACGCCGGTGTGCCGGTCGGCATGTCCGAGGCGGATAACGTCGAAGTGCGCAGGATCGGCGACATTCCGAAATTCGCTTTCGAGGTGCAGGACCACGTCAGCATCGGCGAAGGGCTGGGCGGACTGGATTTTGAGACGGCCACCAAGATCGCCGGCGCGCGTTTCTCGCTGCTGACAGGTCCGCTGGCGCGCATGCATCGCGCGTTGGCGCAGTTCATGCTGGACACGCACACCGACAAGCACGGCTACACCGAGACTTACGTGCCGTATCTGGTGAACGCCGATTCGATGCGCGGCACCGGGCAGTTGCCGAAGTTCGAGGAAGACCTGTTCCGCGTGCCGCGCGTGGTGGGCGACGACGGGGTGGAAAAGAATTTCTACCTCATCCCGACCGCCGAAGTGCCGGTGACCAACATGGTGCGCGACGAGATCGTGGCGCTGGAAAAATTGCCGATGAAATTCGTGGCGCACACGCCGTGCTTCCGTTCCGAGGCCGGATCCTACGGGCGCGACACACGCGGCATGATCCGCCAGCACCAGTTCGAGAAGGTGGAGCTGGTGCAGATGGTGCATCCGGAAAAATCCTACGAGATGCTGGAAGAATTACTCGGCCACGCCGAAACGATCCTCAAGCAGCTTGGCCTGCCGTATCGCGTGGTGAAACTGTGCACGGGTGACATGGGTTTCTCCGCCGCCACTACTTACGACATTGAAGTATGGTTGCCCGCGCAGAATACCTACCGCGAGATTTCGTCCTGCTCCAACTTCGAGGCCTTCCAGGCGCGCCGCATGCAGGCGCGTTTCCGCAACGCCGCAGGCAAGCCGGCATTGCTGCACACGCTGAACGGCTCCGGTCTGGCGGTGGGCCGCACGCTGGTGGCAGTTTTGGAGAATTATCAGAACGCCGATGGCAGCGTGACCATCCCCGACGTGCTGCGCCCCTACATGGGCGGCATGGAGAAACTCTCCAAGTAAGACGCCGTCATGAAAGTCGTCCATCTGCTCGGTATCGCCGGCGTCGCGGAGCAAGAGACTGCGGCCGCGCGGCATTGGGCGCATCGTCTGGAATGGCCGATGGTCGGCGTGGCGCTGTGGATTGTGCTGCAGTGGTATCTGGAAGAGACCGGCGGCATCTCCCATGCCGTCGCCCGCGTTGCCGATTGGCTGGTGTGGCTGGCCTTCCTGCTGGAGACGCTGGTGCTCACTGTGCAGGTGCGCGACAAGCGCCGCTACCTGTTCGGTAACTGGCTCAACCTGCTCATCATCACCGCCGGTTTTCCGTATTTCTGGCAGTTCGCCCCGCTCATCGGTCTGCTGCGCAGTGTACGGCTGGTGCTGGTGGTGGCGCTGCTGCTGCGTATGTCCAAATCTGCCCGGCGTCTGTTGGGCCAGCACAAGCTCGGCGCCACCCTGATCGTCGCCTTCGGAACCATGCTGCTGTCCGGCATTATCATCACGCGTATCGATCCTTCGGTGGGGGATATGTGGGACGGTATGTGGTGGGCATGGGTCACCATGGCGACCGTAGGCTACGGCGATGTGGTGCCGCATACGGGTGCCGGTCGCCTGTTCGCCTCGCTGGTGGTGCTGTTCGGGGTGGTGCTCATCTCCCTGCTCACCGCCAATCTGGCCGCCTTTTTCATCGGCAGCGATGTGGAGAAGATCGAAGCGGAGGAGAAGGAATCCGACCGTTTGTTGAAAGACATCGCGGCGCGACTCGCGCGCGTCGAACAGATGCTGGCAGCGCGGCACGAGAAACGCGACTAATACGGCCTTGACTATTTAGAACTGAATCCGAACGGGAAGTAACCCGTTCCCGGCAGTTTCCCTTCCGCATCCAGCCGTTTCAGCATGTCGTGATACAGGCGAACCGTCTCCACGTGCACCACCGCTTCGCCGCCGCGTGCGCGGCCGAACTTGGTGTTCTCGAAATATTCTGGGCTGGACAACAGCGGCATGACACGGCGCACGTCGGGCCATACATCCGGATTGAGTCCGCGTTGCCCGGCCAAGATGCGCGCATCTTCAAGATGCCCCATGCCCTGGTTGTAGGCGGCCAGCGCCATCCATAGCCGGTTCTGCTCGGTGATGCGCAGCGGTAACTGTTCCTTGAGCAGTTGCAGATAGCGAGCGCCGGCCATGATGCTCTCGCGCGCATCCAGCCGGTTCTTCAGTCCCATGCGGTCGGCGGTCGCCTCGGTGAGCATCATCAGGCCGCGCACGTTGGTGAACGAGGTGGCGTTCGGGTCCCAGCGTGATTCGCGATAGGCGAGCGCGGCAATCAGGCGCCAGTCGATGCCGGTGAGGTCGGCGGCATCCTGGAACCACTGGCGGTAATGCGGCAGCACGCTGCGCGTGTCCTCGATGAATGCCGCGACATCTATGCGACCGAGTCTGTCGTTGTGGCCATAGTGACGATCTATCGCGTAGTACAGCGCGCGGTTCTTGCGGCTCTCGGCCAGAAAACGGTTGATCTCTTCCAGCAGCGCCTCGTCGCCTTCGGCACTGATGGCCCAGCTCATGTCCGAATCGAGGTTCAGGCTCAGGCCGCTGCCGATCTCCGGATAGTAGTTGCGCATGGTGGTGATCTGTTCTTCGTTGGCCACTGTGCAGTCGATCTGCTCTTCCGCCAGTTCCTGCAGCAGTTCGACCGGCGAGCTGCCCTTGCGCGATTCCCATTCCAGCTCGTCCAGCACTTCGCGCACCTTGCGCAAAGCGGCTTCCTGCGCCGATTCGCGCGCTACCACGATCTCGCGCAAAGTGAGTTCTTCCAGTTTGCGCGGGGACTTGCCGTTGCAGACCACGCGCTCGTCCAGCTTGTGATAGCCGGTGCTGAAGCGCAGCGAGGGGTTGGAATGGGAGCGGAAACCGGCGACCAGATGGGCCTCGCCCGCCAGCAAGGTGGCGACGGCCTCGTCCGATGTTTGTTTGACCAGCCGCACCCTGACATTGAGATGCTTGGCGAACAGGCTAACCAGGTCGGCCTCAAAAGCCGAATCGGTGACCATAGCTGCGTCGGGGATCACCGCGACCAGTTCAACCGAGCGCCAATCAGGCAGGGGCGTGGTCTCGGTCGCTTTGATCACCAGCCAAGCGAACAGGCCGATCAGAACAATCACCCGCAGAGGATAGAGGCTGCGCATTAACGATTGCGATGCGATTCAGGATGGATTGAGCAACATTCTGCCCGAAAAAGGATGTTGCTGGTAAAATGCGCGCCCTTCGTCGTGCTGATGCAATTCTGATGCGCGCGAACAGAGTCTCGGAGAGGTGGCAGAGTGGTCGAATGTACCTGACTCGAAATCAGGCATACCGCAAGGTATCGAGGGTTCGAATCCCTCCCTCTCCGCCAAATCTCTAAACTGGCCGTATTACAGCGTTTCCAGTTTATTCGGTGGTCCAAAGAAGTGAGCCAAAAAGGTTTTGAGACACTTTTTTTCGGGTAGAGAGGGGAAAACAGGGGGAATTCAAGGGAAGAAAAAAAGCCGCTAACCTATTGATTAGCGGCTTTTATATTGGTGTCTGGGCTCACTCGAACAGATCAATAAAATAGGGCCATCTATATGGCAACAATTTTACGGTACCCCCAACTGTACCCCTGAAGCTTATGGCTGGAATCTTGATAGCCGATTAGGTTTACTGGGGTGTAGTTATTCAGAGTAGAGATAGTCTGAGTTTCGGCCGGAGTAGTCAAAACGAAGTGCTCCGAAAGTTGTCGGTTTAGCTGCCCAGAGCCATCCACCTATACAGCCCACAAAGCCGACAGCAACTCCGCTTGAGCCAGCACGGTCTTTGTTGCCTCTTCCTGCAAATCAGGCGGGAAGCCGTGTTTCTTCAGGATGCGTTTCACCATCACCTTGATTCTGGCGCGCGCGCTTTCACGCACTGCCCAGTCGATGGTCACGCTCTTTCGTACTTGGGTTACCAGTTCGGCGGCGATCACTTTCAGTTCATCGTTACCCATCGCCTGCACTGCGCTTTCGTTCGCGGCAAGCGCATCGTAGAAAGCGATCTCGTCTTCGCTCAGCCCCAGGTTTACGCCGCGCTTGGTTGCCGCATCCATCTCCTTGGCCAACTTGATCAGTTCTTCGATGACTTCCTGCGTGGCAATGGCACGGTTGTGATACGCATTGAGCGTGCTCTTGAGCATTTCGGAGAATGTGCGGCTCTGCACAAGATTGCGCAAAGCCCGCTTCTTGATTTCGTCCTTGAGCAGCTTCGCCAGCAACTCGGCAGCCACATTCTTGTGCTTGAGTCCGCGCACTTCGGCAAGGAACTGATCCGAGAGAATGCTGATGTCCGGCTTCTTCAATCCAGCGGCGGTGAACACATCGATGATGCCTTCTTCCGCCATGATCGCCTTGGAGACGAGCTGCCGGACTGCGGCGTCAATCTCCTCGGGCGGGCGTTGCGTGCCGGACGACTTGACGAGCTGTGCCTTGATCGCCTGAAAGAAGGCAATATCGTCGCGCAATTCGATAGCCTCATCCGTTGCCGCGCAGAGTGCAAACACGCGAGAGAGATCGGAAACCACCTGAGTAAATCGTTGCTTGCCGTCCTCTTGCAGCAACACATGTTCCTGCCCTGCGGGAATCAAACCAAGGCGCTCGGCTGACGTGCCGGTCGACCACTTGTCCCAGTTAAAGCCGTACATGATGGCGCAAGCGACTTCATGTTTCTCCTGCATCATCGCGATCGCCTGCGCGGTATCGATGCTCGGGCTGCCTTGACCGCCGCTCTCGGTGTAAATGGAAAGCGCGTGCTTCAATTGATCGGCAAGCCCCAGATAGTCCACCACTAAGCCGCCGGGTTTGTCGCGGAACACGCGATTTACGCGAGCAATGGCCTGCATCAGGCCGTGACCGCGCATAGGCTTGTCGGCATACATCGTGTGCAGGCAGGGTGCATCGAAGCCTGTCAGCCACATATCGCGCACGATTACGATGCGGAACGGATCCTTGCTGTCCTTGAAGCGCGTGGCCAGATCGCGGCGGCGCTGCTTGTTGCGGATGTGCGGTTGCCAGTCCGGGCCGTCGTCGGCGCTGCCGGTCATCACGATCTTGGCGACACAGGCCTGCTTTTTCTCAATCTCGATGTCGTCGTCTTTGGCACTCGCCCATTCGGGCCGCAGCTTGATAATGGCGTTGTAAAGGTCAACGCAAATGCGGCGGCTCATGCACACCACCATGGCCTTGCCATCCATCGCTTCGAGGCGGCGCTCGTAATGCTGCACCAGGTCTGTGGCCACCAGCGCAATGCGTTTCGGATCGCCCACCAGCGCTTCCAGCGCCGCCCATTTGGTTTTCAGCTTCTGCTTCTTGGAGTCTTCTTCGCCCTCGGTGATTTCGTCGAACTCCTCGTCGATCTCCGGCAGTGCAGACTCGTTCAGCCCCAGCTTGGAAATGCGGCTCTCGTAATAAATTGGCACCGTCGCCTTGTCCGCCACCGCGCGCTGGATGTCGTAGATACTGATGTAATCGCCGAAGATCGCCCGCGTGTTGGCATCGTTCTTTTCGATAGGCGTGCCGGTGAAGCCGATGAATGAAGCATTTGGCAATGCATCGCGCAGGTTGCGCGCCAAGCCGTCGATCAAATCGTATTGGCTGCGGTGCGCCTCATCGGCGATCACCACGATGTTGCGGCGCGGCGATAGCTCCGCCATCTTTTCGCCCTTTTCAGGCATGAACTTTTGTATCGTGGTGAAAACCACGCCACCGCTGGCGACTTGCAGCAGCTCACGCAACTTTTCACGGCTTTCCGCCTGCACCGGCATCTGGCGCAGCAACTCGTGACAGCGCTGGAATTGCCCGAAGAGCTGGTCGTCCAGATCGTTGCGGTCGGTCAGCACCACCAGCGTCGGATTCTTCATCGCCGGATGGCGCACCACGCGCGCGGCGTAAAACAGCATGGAAAAACTCTTGCCCGAACCCTGCGTGTGCCACACCACGCCCGCGCGGCGGTCGCCCGGCTTGCCGCCGTGCATCCTGCCCGTCCAGTAATTGCCCTGATCCTGGCGCAGCAAGTTCTCTTCCGCCATGCCGCTTGCGCGCACGGTTTCTTCCACGGCGGCGTTCACCGCGTGGAACTGGTGATAACCCGCGATGATCTTGTGCAGCCGGTCGCTGTCCGTATCTTCCTCGAACACGATGAAATGCTGGAGCAGATCGAGAAAGCGCTTCGGCTCGAATACCCCGCGCACCAGCACATCCAGCTCCAGCGCGGTCTTGGGCGCGTCGCCCTCGCCATCGACCGTGCGCCAAACCTTGAACCATTCCTGGCTCGCCGTCAGCGAGCCGATGCGCGCATTCGTGCCGTCGGACACCACCATCAACTCGTTGTAGTTGAACAGACTGCCGATTTGCTGTTTGTAGGTTTGCAGTTGATTGAAAGCCGACCAGATCGTCGCATCCTCATCCGCCGCATTCTTCAACTCAACCACCGCCAGCGGCAAACCGTTGACGAAGACCACGATGTCCGGCCGCCGGTTGTTCTGTCCCTCGATCACCGTAAACTGGTTCACCGCCAGCCAGTCGTTGTTGACGGCGTTGTCGTAATCCACCAGCCGTGCATGATCGCCCGCAATGCTGCCATCCTCGCGCCGGTATTCCACCGGCACGCCGTCGCGCAACAGCGCGTGAAATACGCGGTTGGTTTGCGTCAGCGAAGGCGTGCCAACGCGCAACACCTTGCGCAACGCATCCTCGCGCGCCTCTTCCGGTATCGCCGCATTCAAGCGCCAGATCGCATCGCGCAAGCGGCCAACCAGCACCACGTCAGCAAACGAATCCCGCTCCGCCGCCGGTTCGCCGGGTGCCATGTGCGGCCCGTGGGCGATGGCATAGCCCAATTCCCCGAACCAGCTTAGGGTGGCATCTTCGACGATGGATTCGTTCAGGCTCATGGCTTGCCTCCCTCCGGCGGCAGCGTCTTGATCATCCGGTCAAAGTCCGACTCGAACAGCCGGTCCTGCACGATGCGGTATTTTTCAAACTCGCTCTCGGCGTGAGTTTTTGCCAGTTCCGCTGTCACTTTTCCAGCATCCTGCAAGACTTCCCGATCCCAGAGCTGGAGGAATCCGCTCAAGCGTTTTTCCCAGTCTTCCATGGTCATCGGGATTTTCCGCATCGCCTGCATTTCGGCCATGTCGAGATAGGCGGAGACAATGCGCTGCATTTGCCCCAACTCGAACTCCGAGAGGTAGTTCTTGGCGATGGAAACGTCGTATCGATGGATTTTCCCTTTTGGTGCATCTTCCCAACTGGTCAGCCCCATGTTTTCTTGTTTGTGGTCGGCGCGATCCACGATCAATTCAGCCGCCGTTTGGCCGTGCACGGCGTAGTGCATCTTGTTTTGAACCGCAGCAAAGAAGCGCTTCGTTGCCGTTGCGGACGGGTCGTAATCCAGCGCGGTGGCGTAGATGTCCGTGACTTTCTGATAGAACTTGCGCTCGGAGAGCCGGATTTCCCGAATCTTTTCGAGTTGGCGCTCGAAGAACTCATCCGTCAGGTTGCCGCCGTGCTTGAGACGTTCGGCATCCATGGTCCAGCCCTGGATGGTGTAGTCCTTGACGATCTGGTTGGCCCACTTGCGGAACTGAACGGCACGCTCGTTCTCGATCTTGAAGCCAACGGCGATGATCGCGTGCAGGCTGTAGTGCTTCGTCTGGTAGCCCTTGCCGTCGGCGGCAGTGGTTAAGTATTGCTTAACCACTGAAGATTCTTCCAATTCGTTGTCGCTGAAAATGCGCTTCAGGTGCTGGTTGATGGCAGGGACAGAGACATCATAAAGCGCGGCCATCATCTTCTGCGTTAGCCAGATATTTTCATCTTCGTAACGCATTTCGACGCTGGCCTCCGAATTGCCTCCGGCCGCAACAAAGGTGAGGTATTCCGCCGCCGACGAGCGCACCGGGGAGACGGTGGTGGTCTTGTTAGCGCGACCGCCGGGAGTGGACTTGTTTTTGCTCATGAGTTCAGCCGCCTTTCGCTGTGTTTTCAACGGACAAGTATTTCTTGTGAGTTGCCCGCGCCTCCTCGGGAATGGCCGGGTTCAAGCGCCGGATCGCATCGCGCAAGCGGCCAACCAGCACCACGTCGGCAAACGACTCCCGCTCCGCCGCCGGTTCGCCGGGGGCCATGTGCGGCCCGTGAGCAATGGCATAGCCCAGCTCCCCGAACCAGGTCAGGGTTGCGTCTTCGACGATGGATTCATTTAGATTCTGAAAAATCATGGGATCAAAGCAGCTTGCGTTGGCGTTTGCATAACCTTAGTCATCAGATCAACGCCCGAAACGTCGTCATAGCGCGTTGGAATCTTCTCTTTGAGTTTGAAAAAGCGTTGGTGGGCCGAGCGGGTAAGCTGGCCATAGGTGGTTGCAACAACACGTCCACGCAGAACGCCATCTTCTTTAAGTTCCTTTTCCTTGCTCATTTTTGGCTGAATCTCATAACCGACGACAAATGCACGAAACATCGGCGTTCCATCCATGACGCCACTACCCAAGAAATCCTGAATGTAACCGTCGGCTTGATTCATTTCATCGCGCCCGATCACTGATTTCCCCTTCTTCAACTCAATAATAAGCACGTCCTGAATCTTCGTAAGATTCTGGTCGTAGCTGTCGAAGGTCTCTGTTCCAACAATTGAATATGTTGCATCTGCCCTGACCACCAAGTCGGGACGCTGGCGCGCATTGTGGAATGCGGAGGCACCCGGTTTTTGCCCAAAAACTTTTTCTGCGGCAGTTCGCAAGGTTACATTTGAAGCGTACTCATGGCTGTCAAACTCGGGGCCAAAAAGCCAGCGGGCTTGAGTAACAAGTGGGTGCAATGTGTGTAGCTCATCGGTATTTGGATCTCCGCAGAGCTTTTCGATTGCCACGATTACTGCCAGCCTGTGATCGATTTCATCGAGCACTGATAGCGCATCTCTCACCGTCCACTGGCTAAGCAATCTATCCAGGCCATCAATATCGGATTCATCAAGCTGCGTAAGTTTTTCCAGCAAGGCGGCGCCGCTTCTGGATTTCTCCAGGTTAATGACCGCCTGCACAGCCATCGCCAATGTCTCCGAATTGATGGCCGGATTCTGTTTTACCAAGTTTTGCGTGAAATTAGCGACCTCGATCCGGCCAAGCGTAGAAAGCTCCTTGAATTGCTCACGATTGCGGACGAGCGCATCTTCCGAACTTTCCTCGACAAAATTGGCAGAAAGTTTTTCAAACATTTCCAGCGCGTAACGGCACACAGCTTCATTGAGCGCCATGACGGCATCGCTGGTCTTGAACCTCGCCCAGTCCTCTTCCACTTCCGAAATCCACTCTGCCCCTGCGCGGACAACAATGGCGTAGCGCTTTGCAAAACGCGCTCGCCCATCCAAGATGGCCGTGTTGCCGACAATCCACCCAGGCGTCCCAACCAAGCGATTGTTTACCCAGAACGCAATTCCTTGATAGAGCGTTGATCTTGCTGCTTTGGTCGAGTCCACCACAAAGGCTTCCGCACTAAGCGTACTCGTGATCTGCAACACAGCTCGCTCAATCAGACCAGAGTGTTCAGGTAAAGATATTGACTGTCCGTTTACACGCACCACAAATTGCGGATCGTGAAGAAATCGAGCTGAAATGATCTCGCGTATGTGGTCAGCATCTGGAATATGCCGCTCCACCACTACGGATAACCGCGAACCGTGCCCGTCTTTCTCAATTGCGCTCTCGCTCTCGATAACAAATGGCATTTGCTGACTATGGGTACTCACGACAAACTGGGTGCCCTTGCCCTCGCGCCATGTTTCAACCTCGTAACGATCTGCGAAGCACAACAAACCATGTCGCCCCACACCATTGCGGCCATAGGCTCTGCGTTTCATATCCCTCCGCTCCGGTGGGAACTCAACGCTCGACCCTTGGTGTTTAACACGATCATAGGCCAGCTTCATCCAGCGTCCCTTGAATTGGGCAGCGCTCATGCCGTGTCCGTCATCAGCGACAACAAGCGCATTCTACTTTTCAGTAGGAATTGTGATGTCAACACAAGAAGCGCCTGCATCCCATGCGTTTGCCACCAATTCAGTCAGGGCCACATCGGGATCGTGAGCAATACGACCGAGTGTCCTGAGCAGATAGTCTTCCTCAAATAATGAGCCGAATCCGGCTTCATTTTTCTTTTGACGTGCCATCCGGCTTCCTTTCAATCCGATGTTGTCTCAACTCACCAAACAAATTCATGGCGGTATCTTCGACGATGGATTCGTTGATGGTATGGGGCATGGTTATGGTTTGCGTGCTGCGACAGCATTCTCGATGTTCTGGATTTGGTCGTAGCGAGTCTGAAACATCGCTTTGTCGGTGTTCACGTAAGCATTTCGCGGGTCATCGTGTTCGGTGATACTCAACTTTGCGTAAAGGTCTCGCAGCATTGTTGCTTCCGCCTGAAGTAGAGGAACAATCTTCGTGAAATCCTGAAATGCACTGATTGCTTGGCTCTTCTGTTTGTATTGATGTCGCTGGTGATTAAATACGTGCGTATTTACTACTACCTCGATCAATCGCCGCATCTTGCCAGCAATGTCTTCTTTCTGAGATTTGGCGGGCTCACCCGGAGCATTGAGGATATCCTCAATATCCTTCTTCAAGTCGTCAATCTTCTCGCTGTAGTCTGCGACAACAGCACAATTCTCAAGCACCTGCACCGACAGATGTGCGTCAAGTCTGGCTTGATTGAGTGTGGTTTGAAGTTGAACAAAAAACTCCCAGTTGTGAGTCAGGACGATGATCTGCCTGGCAGGGTGCGTTAGTGTGAAGTCTCGCAGGCGTGCGCAGTAATTTGCGATATAGTTGTAATCGAAACTAGAAATAGGGTCATCGAACACCAAAACGGATTGAGTGCACGTTTCGAGCTCGGCGAAAAACAACGCAAGTGCATGAACCCGTTGCTCCCCTTCGCTCAGCACGCCCTCAATGTCCTTGCCGCCTATCTGCGGCAACACCGTCACAGTTGCATCAGTCCCTTTTCTGGCGAGCATCACCCCAAATGCCGCCATATCTTTTTCTGTGAGAGCTTTGTATTCCGCATTCAGCCGTGCCTCAAAATCCACGACCACCAACTCTTCGTGGGCATCCTTTGATTTTTTCGTTATCTTTGTAAGCACCTGAGTAAACGCGGGGAGCTTGGTGCTCCAGAATTTCGATCTATCCACTCTCCATTGTGCCCCTCGCAGTTTATTCAATTGCGCAGCGATGGCTTGCGCATACTCCAGCGGCTCGATTTCACCGCGCAGTTCCCCCAACTGCTTTATCAACTCATCCCGGCCTTTCGCGGCTGCTTCGATGGCGTTCTTTTTCGACTCCATCTGTGTTGTCCATGTCACCGCCAACACTTTGAGAGATTCAAGCGCAGCTTTTGCCTCTGCCGTCGGCTCTTTGAATGCGTCGCAACTGGCAACAATGTGGTCTGAGTCAGCCTTCGCGGCTGTCAGCACGTCCACCTGGATAGTTGTGTATTTTTCCCACCCCTTCCGATCCACCTTGACAATAGAGCTTGCAAACTCGACAGCCTTGGCAATATCTGCCTTTAGGGCAGCGATGTCTTTCTCAATCTCGCCAACTAACAGGTCGTGATACCGTTTGAACAGCTCTACTTCTGGGATGCCCATGTCACGGTTGCAGAGCGGGCATGCATGACCTGTTGCATCGTCCATTTTGCACAGTGGCGACGCGGCGCGCAGCAGAGCCAGCAAGCCATCTAGCGTCCCGTCTTTCGGGATAAGCGCCTTTGCCAGCACTTCCTGCTCTGCTTGTTTCTTGGCGAGCGCTTCCGCTTTACTCGCAGGTTCAAGCGCCCACAACCCGTCGGCTGAGTTAAGCATCGCGTTGATTGAAGTTAGAAAGGCTTCCAACTCGCGATGTTCTGCTCTAAGCAGCTTCAAGCCATCCTCAGACGCGGCTTTCTCCAACTCGGCGGCGGCAGCCTGCTTTTCGCTCAGCAGCTTTTGGTCTGCGAACCCCTCACCAAGTATTATTTGGGCGGGGAGGACGGCAACCGTCTTGTCGTCAATGACTGACAAAGGGCGGCCTTTGAACTTTGCAAAGTCCGTCCGAATTTCTAGCAGCGTTTGTGTCAGCTTTACCGCGTTGCCCTGTTGCTCCTGCTGGAGTGCCTCGCGCAACTTTGTTGTCAGTGCCTTTGTCCACTCGAAGACGTGAAGTCTGAACGGAGTCAGCAATATGACACGCCCTGGTTCAACCGCGTTCTTCACATTCTTAATAGCAATCGCCGTGTCGAAGTATTTGACTATCGTTCGCCTTGGGCCATAGCCAACGGTGGGCACCCACGCTTGATGCGCTGTATCGCTTCTGAACTTATAGCGGAATGCAGGAGCCCCTGCGCCTGCCACTCTGACGTTCTGGAGTGGTCGGCTCGATGGCTCAGTAGACGCGAGAACCTTCAGTGATTCGCAAAGACTGGATTTGCCGCTGCCGTTCGCTCCGAAAATCAGGGTAATTCTTTTTTTGAAACTGACTTCGAGCGCGTCGCCAAGGAGCTTGAAATTCGTGAAGCCTGAAAGCTGGTCGAGAAAGTCCGCTGGAGCGGCAGCAGCAGCGGCAGTAGCCACGGAAGCGACAGGCGTAATTCCAATATAACTCGCCTTATCTGTATAGAGAGCAAAGAGTGTGTCGAGCGTGGGCTGATCAAAGACTGAAACGCTGCTTACAGCAGTAAGGTCGCAGACCATTTTGAACCAAGGTTCATTGACCTCAGTAGCGAGGTCGTTCAAGTAACCAACTGCGTCTGGATGCTTTGGCATAGTTCAATTCTCGTTAAAAGTGACTTCGCCCGAAAGCAGCTTCGGCAGTAGCGCATCACGGATGGTGGCGAGGATGCGGGATTGCTCAATGTTGGCGTGAATCATTGTCATCCACGGCTTTGTTATTTCACCGAAGCGTTGAGCGATCTTTTCGGGCGGAACGGCGAGTTTGAATTGTGTGAAACATTCAGACGGAACACGCTGGCGTCCGCTGGTTCCGGTCATGTTTTGGATAGCGTGGAGACGGAGCGCGTCGGAGCGGGCGAGGTAATAGCCGAACTCTGGCGTTAATGGCGGCTTTGGAGAAAAGACAATGTATTCGGTTGAGCCCCAGCCGATTTGGCCGTCTTCGAGAAAGTCAACGAAGGCGCTCTTGCCGTTCTCAAGGCAAGGCGTAATGCGGGCTAGAAGTGTGTCGCCATTTTGGAATTTGGTGCCGGAGCTAAACTCACGCTGGGTGACTTCATCGGCGGCGTGGCCCTGCGTCGGCATGTTCTTCATGTCGAGATAAGGCGAGATAGCTCCACTCTTCAATGTGCGACGGGGATTCACTTCGATGGCTTCAGACATCGGTTTCACCTCCCATCCCTGCGGAATATGTCCGAGTGTTGATTCTTGAAAGTGGGCCGGAAACAGCGCGGCGGTAGCTACATCGAGGCCAGCGGGTTGGTGGCCATCGAGTTTGGCGCGGACGGGTTCGAAATCCACGAACCAACTCTGGAACAGCGCCCGCGCCATCGCCTCCAGCGTCGCGTTCATCCGTCGGTTCAATTCGATCTTATCGTCTAGCGTGCCGAGGATGTGCGCGATGGCTTTTTGTTCGGATAGTTGTGGCACTGGGATGACCAACTCCTCGATCATTGCTTTTGTTAGTGCATGCCGAGTAGCACCTGCTGATGCGAGTGCCAGCATTCGTGACTGGTAATCTTGGGAAACTAACACATAACGTAAGAATCGAGCATCAAGGACAGTAGGTATCGGTCTAATGATCGCCACATGCTGGTTTACCCTTGCGGGCAATACGTCGGCGATTACTTGGCAACAACGTGCGACTGAGTCACCAGTAATATTCAGCAGAACATCGTTTGACTGAACTTCCACGTTTCGTAGATCAAAAGATTGCTTATCGTCGATGTAAACCAGCCCGTCACGATGGAAGCCGTCGTTATAGATATTTTGGCTGCGAATAAGCGCGGTCACCCCGCCCTTATAAGCGTCCTTGCCGCCGCGCGGCGTAGCGCCACTACCAATCTTTGAACACGCATTACCAAGCTTGATGAGGTCATCACTTGTTTGCTTTTCTTCCGCCTCTTGAAAAACAACATATTCTTTGCGAATGATTTCGTGAAAGCGTTCCGGCACTTCGTCCCACACATGGAAATCCACCAGAAAAGGGAGATCGCTCTCGGCCAGCGCTTCCTTGAGTTCTGATACAAGGGGCTGTTGCTCGGGGGTGGTGAAGGCCACCAGATCAAGGTCGGAATTGGGCCGGGCTGTCCACTTCACGCGCGAACCGTAGGCCCACACCGCAACGCCAGGTATGTAGCGGCGCAACAGTGCGAGCAGCGTTTTTCGCTGGCCCGCCGTGATGTCTATCGCGGCGATCATTCCCAGGTGGTTCCCGTCATGGTCTGGTAGAGGCCGATGGCGTCGTCGATGAAGTCGCCGACGACCGCGAGTGCTTCTTCCGCTTTTTCTCCGCTGTAGTCATGGGCGGTGCTGGTGCGGGCATCCGCGTATTTCAGCCACTGCTCTACGCTGGAGGCGAACAGATCGTTCTGTCCGGCCAGCTTCAGCAGTGGTTTGGGGCTGTTGGGGACATCTGTCAGGCCGATTTCTTCGATGAGGTAACGCTTGAGGTCTTTCCACAGGGTGTCGTAGCAGGTCTCGAAGCGATGGATGACGGATTCGGCGATGGCTTCGCGGTCTATGTCGGTGAGTTCGGTGCGTTCCTGTGACAATTGGTAATTGGCAAACTGCTGTTCCAGATGCTTTAGCGATTTTTGGAGTTTGTCGTAGTCGATCATGGCTTATTTCCCCTGCTTTGTGACTTCGTAGCCCAGGCCTTTCAGGTTTTTCGCGATGGCTTTTTCCAGCTTTGCGGATGCGTCGAACTGCTCGCTCAACTCGGCGACCAGTCGCGCCATCTTTTCTTCGAAGGGCTCGCTGTCTTCTTCGATTTCTTCGGCGCCGACGTAACGGCCTGGGGTCAATACATAACCGTGGGTGGCGATTTCGGCGGTGGTGGCGGATTTGCAGAAGCCGGGGGTGTCTTGGTATACCCACTCTCCCCCGCCCTCTCCCGCGAGGGGAGAGGGAGTTAATGGATCGCCGCGCCAAACATGGTAGGTGCCGGCGATTCTGGCGATGTCTTCGTCGGTCAGTTCGCGGTGCACGCGGTCGATCAGCGTGCCGAGTTTGCGGGCATCGATGAATAGTGTCTCTTTGCGACGGTCGCGGCGTTTGCCGTCATTCTTGTTTCGGGTGAGGAACCACAGGCAAACGGGAATTTGCGTGGAATAAAAAAGCTGGCCGGGCAGCGCGACCATGCAGTCCACCATATCCGCCTCGATGATGGCTTTGCGGATTTCGCCTTCGCCAGACTGGTTGGAAGACATGCTGCCGTTGGCGAGCACAAAGCCGGCATAGCCATCCGGGGCAAGGTGATGGATGAAGTGTTGCACCCAGGCGAAGTTGGCGTTGCCTTTGGGCGGCACGCCGTATTTCCAGCGCACGTCGTCATCCTTGCGGAACCAGTCGGAGTCGTTGAACGGCGGATTGGCAATGACGAACTGGGCCTTGAGGTCTTTGTGCAGATCGCGCCGGAAGGTATCTGCCTGCTCGGGGCCGAAGTCGGCTTCGATGCCGCGAATGGCGAGGTTCATGATGGCGAGGCGGCGCGTGGTGGCGTTGCTCTCCTGGCCGTAGATGCTGAGGTCGCCGATGCGCCCGCCGTGTTCGAGCACGAACTTTTCCGACTGTACAAACATACCGCCGGAACCGCAGGCGGGGTCATAGATGCGGCCTTTGTAGGGGGCAAGCATCTCGACGATGGTGCGCACAACGCAGCTAGGGGTGTAGAACTGGCCGCCGTTCTTGCCTTCGGCGCTGGCAAAGCGGGTGAGGAAATATTCGTAAACGCGACCGAGCAGGTCAACCGAGCGATGGGATTTGGCATCCGCGCCCTCTGTGGCGGTGGCGATTAGCGTGATGGTGCCGATGAGATTGATCAACTCACCGAGGCGGTGCTTGTCGAGCGCGGGGCGGGCGTAATCTTTGGGCAGCACACCTTTAAGGCGCGGATTATCGCGTTCAAGGGCAACCATCGCATCATCAACCAACTTTCCAATAGTAGGTTGTGTGGCTGAAGCCATGAGATGCGACCAACGCGATTCTTTTGGCACCCAGAAAACATTCTCGGCGCGGTATTCGTCTGCATCCTCGGGATCGGAGCCTTCATAGTCGCCCTTGCCTTCGACGAGCTTGGCACGCATTTCCTCGAAGGCGTCCGAGATATATTTGAGGAAGATCAGGCCAAGGACAACGTGTTTGTATTCCGCCGCATCCATGTTGTTGCGCAACTTGTCGGCGGCAAGCCACAGCTTGGCCTCGAAACCGATGTTGGCGGAAGAGTCGTTCTTTTTCGGTGCTGCTTTTGCCATCAGACGTCCCTGAATTTCTTATTACTGGCCGACCATGCCGATAGACATGGACACATGGGGCGTGATGCTAGCAGATTTCGGCATATAGCTGGCTCAACAGGGAGTTCGCAAGCGACGGCTTTGGTTAAGGGTTGTCCGACGTCAGCCCGGAACGGGCGGCTGCACTCGTTCGTGCGGCGCGTGGGGGCTGACATCCGACAACCCTTAACCCTGGCGGAGTTCATTTGGCCTCAAAAATACGTGCGGTGCCAGCTGCAATGCCAGGCGTACGACATCGCTACCGCGATACTCTTCAATCGCTCTTAGGAGTGAACCGATTCCAACTGGGGCGGTAATCGCCCCCAAGTGTTTCGACTGAACCGGTGGAAGTGCGCCTTTAAGGTCGCTAGTAATGTCTCGCTCTGCGCGGCCAGTCGCAACGGCATATCGCCAAACCTGCCCGCAGTTATTGAGGAGTCTATGCGCAGTCTCAATAGCGCCGCGTGCTTCGACACGCCGCAATACGGCTAACAGCACGGCGGGGCGAACATCTGCAATCTCCGACTTCCCGAGATGGGGATAGAGGTCCCGCTCAAGGCGGCGGCCAATCTTGCTGGCATGTGTGGCAGACCATTGCGTACTGAACTTCTTGAACCATTCACGCGCGATGAGCTCGACGGTTTCGCCTTTGCCGACAGGCGAGGATTCGCGCTCAATCTTTGCTTCCTTCCTGTCCTCGGACGGGTCGAATCCCTGATCGAGGCGCTTGCGGGCCTCAAATGTCCGCTCGCGTGCGTCTTTCAACGTAACCAACGGGTATGCGCCGAGAGCTAGGAGCTTTTCCTTACTATTGAACCGGTACTTAAGCCGCCACAGCCGTGAACCGCTTGGACGAACCAACAAGAATAGCCCGTCACCATCAAAGATTTTGTAGTCTTTATCCTGTGCCTTAGCTGCCAAAACTGCCTTGTCCGTAAGCTTGCCCATACCCCCTCCGTCATAACCTTAAGACGACGATACCACCGAGAAAGTGCTAGCAGCCTGTCGGACTACCCCACCAAAACTATCATAAAGACAGCAGCAAACCGCACCTAAGAAATGCTATAACAGCGTGCATCAACCAACGAATCGAGGGAACACACATGGCCCGATTTAAAGCCATCCAACGCGACACCGACTATAGTGGCCCCCGAATTTGAGACAGTAGATTAAGCTGTAGTCCGAAGCG
>WOZO01000056.1 GCA_011620315.1 Sideroxydans sp.
GTGTATCAACTTTCAATCGCTGGCTTGTATCAATTTACATCCGCTGCTGACATGCCGCGAAGGCGAGGAGTTGTATCGCGACATGAAGGAAGCCGGCGTGCTGCCGAACATGGTGATGGTGTTCGGCCAGATGAACGAGCCGCCCGGCGCGCGTTTTCGCGTCGGCCATGCGGCGCTGACCATGGCCGAGTATTTCCGCGACGACGAGCATCGCGACGTGCTGCTGCTCGTGGACAATATCTTCCGCTTCATCCAGGCCGGCATGGAAGTGTCCGGGCTGATGGGGCAGATGCCCTCGCGCCTCGGCTATCAGCCCACCATGGGCACTGAGCTGTCAGGACTGGAAGAGCGCATCGCCAACACCGATACCGGCGCGATCACCTCGATCCAGGCGGTGTACGTGCCGGCGGACGATTTCACCGATCCGGCCGCAGTGCACACCTTCTCGCATCTCTCCGCGTCGATCGTGCTGTCGCGCAAGCGAGCGAGCGAGGGCCTTTATCCGGCGATCGACCCGCTGCAGTCCAGCTCCAAGATGGCCACGCCGGGCATCGTCGGCGAGCGCCACTACGCCCTGGCGCAGGAAATCCGGCGCACGCTCGCGCAATATGCCGAGCTCAAGGACATCATCGCCATGCTCGGCCTGGAGCAGCTCTCGCCCGAGGACCGTAAGGTGGTCGGACGCGCGCGTCGCCTGGAGCGCTTTCTTACTCAGCCGTTTTTCACCACCGAGCAGTTCACCGGCCTAAAGGGCAGGTTGGTCAGCCTGAAGGATGCACTAGACGGCTGCGAACGCATCCTGCGCGACGAGTACAAGGATGTGCCCGAGAGCGCGCTCTACATGATCGGTGCGATAGCCGAAGTCAACACGGCACCCGCGCCGGAAGTGAAAACAGAAGCCGAACATGCAGCCGGCACGCATGCATCTTAAGATCCTCCTGCCGTTCAAGGTCTTCGCCGAGAAGACCGGCGTATTGCACGTCGTTGCGGAAACGCGCGCAGGCTCGTTCGGGCTGCTGCCGCAGCGCCTGGACTGCGCGGCGGCGCTCGTCCCCGGAATACTGGTGTTCGAAACCGAAGCGGAGGGCGAGGTGTGCATGGCTGTGGATGAAGGCTCGCTGGTCAAGACCGGCGCCGAGGTGCTGGTTTCCGTGCGCAACGCGATCACAGGAACGGACTTGAGCAAGCTGCGCGAGACAGTGGAGAAGGAATTTCTCAATCTGGACGAGCAGGAGAAGAACGTGCGTTCGGTGATGGCGAAGCTGGAGAGCGGGTTCATGCGCCGGTTCGCCGCCTTTCATCATGAATGATGATCGGCAAGAAAAAGCCGTGCCGGGTTCGACCGAATTCAGCCAGCAGGTGGGCATGAAGGCGGCGCGCAAGCTCAAGGCGCAGCGGCGTGTCACGCAGACCGTCTGGTCCGGCCTGGGCATGATGGGCATGGTTGGCTGGTCGGTGGCGGTGGCGACGCTGCTCGGCGCGGCGCTTGGGCTGTGGCTGGACCAACGCTATCCGGGTGGGCGTTCCTGGACGCTTGCGCTGCTGGCCCTCGGTTTGACGCTGGGCTGCTTCAATGCATGGCATTGGGTGGCCAAGGAAGACCGTGAAATCCACGAGCAGGAAAGGAATGGGCGTGAATGAACCCTTGAATCTGGCGCTCGCCCTTGCAATGGGCATCTTGCTCGGTACGATGTTTTACGGTGGCCTTTGGTGGACCGTGCGCCGGGCGGTCTCGTCCAGGCGTGTGGCGCTCTGGTTTGCCGGCAGTCTGTTGTTGCGCATGGGCCTGGCGCTGGCCGGCCTATACTTTGTCGCGGGCGGTCATTGGCAACGACTGCTGCTATGTCTACTTGGCTTGGTGCTCGGGCGCCTGGCGGTGACCTGGCTGACGCGGCCGCTGGAACCGAACACAGTCGCGCAGACACCGGAGAGCAGCCATGCACCTTAGCCCCGACGGCATCATCTTCTGGCAAAGCGGGTTTATCAAACTCAATGCCACCATCGTGTACACTTGGGGATTGATGCTGGTACTGGCTGTCGGTTCGAAACTGGTGACGCGCAGGCTTTCCACGGGTCTGGAGCGTTCGCGCTGGCAGAATCTGCTCGAGATCGTGGTTACCGCCATCAACGGGCAAATCGCCGAGGTCGGCCTGCGCACGCCGGCGAAATACCTCGGCTTTCTGGGCACCCTGTTCCTGTTCGTCGCAATAGCGAGTCTGTTCACCATCGTTCCCGGCTATGAGCCGCCGACCGGATCGCTCTCGACCACTGCGGCGCTGGCGATCTGCGTGTTCGTGGCGGTGCCGATGTTCGGTATTGAGGATCGCGGACTTGGCGGCTATCTCAGGGAATACCTGAAGCCGACGGTGATCATGCTGCCGTTCAACATCATCAGCGAACTTTCGCGCACGCTGGCGCTGGCGGTGCGCCTGTTCGGCAACATGATGAGCGGAACCATGATTCTCGCCATCCTGCTGACCATCACGCCTTTTATCTTCCCGATCGCCATGAGTGCGCTCGGCCTCCTGACCGGCATGGTTCAGGCCTATATCTTCTTCATCCTGGCCACGGTCTACATCGCGGCGGCGACGCGCGCGCAGCCGCCCCTGAAGCGAGAGCGCAGCCCGAGCCCGGGAAATGAAACAGAACACCAACCAAGAAAGGACGCACCATGGATAGCATGACTATTATCGCGGTGGCATCGATAGTCACCGCCGGCATTACTATTGCCATAGGGGTCGTTGGACCTTCACTCGGCGAAGGACGCGCCGTCGCCACGGCATTGACTTCGCTGGCGCAGCAGCCCGATGCCTCCGCCACCATCACTCGTACGCTGTTCGTCGGTCTGGCGATGATCGAGTCCACCGCCATCTACTGCTTCGTGGTCTCGATGATCCTCATTTTTGCTAACCCGTTCTGGAACCACGTCATCGCCCAAACTGCGGGAAAGTAAGCCATGCTTATCGACTGGTTTACCGTCTTGGCGCAAGTCGTCAACTTCCTCATTCTGGTGTGGCTGCTGAAGCGCTTCCTTTACCGGCCGATACTCGATGCCATCGACGCACGCGAGAAGCGGATCGCGAAGGAACTCGCGGACGCCGACGCAAAAAAGGCGGAAGCGCAAAAGGAACGTGACGAGTTCCAGCACAAGAATGAGGCGTTCGAGCAGCAGCGCGCCGCGCTCTTGGGCAAGGCGACGGACGAGGCGCGAGCCGAACGTCAACGGCTGCTGGACGAAGCACGGCAGGCCGCCGATACCCTGGTTGCGAAGCGGCAGGAAGCGCTCAGAAACGAACAGCAGAGCTTGAACGAAGCACTCAATCGCCGCGCGCGCGAGGAGGTGTTTGCTATCGCGCGCAAGACGCTGGCCGATCTCGCCACGGCGAGTCTGGAAGAACGCATGGTCGAGGTGTTTACCCGTCGCCTGTGCGAGATGGATGCCAAGGCGAAAGCGGACTTGGGCGCGGCCCTCAAGTCTGCGTCTGCGCCCGGTGTCGTGCGCAGCGCGTTCGAGCTGCCTGCGGAGCAGCGCGCAGCGATTCAAAACGCGATCAACGAAACCTTCTCGGCCGACATTGATCTTCAATTCGAGACCGCGCCGGATCTGGTCAGCGGAATCGAGCTCGCCACCGATGGACGGAAGGTGGGGTGGAGCATCGCGGAGTATCTGGCGGCGCTGGAAAAGGGCGTGGGTGAACTTTTGCAGGAGAAGGACAAGCCTGAAGCCGGGACCGGGCCTAAACCCAAAGGACCCAAACCTGCGAGCGGGAGCCGATGAGCATGGAATCGGCGGCGAGCCTGCAACTAGTTTTTGACTGCGCGTTCGCGGGGATGCGCGAGGCGCGGGAAGCCTACACGCCGCAGTTGCGGTTGCTGCAAGTGGGCAC
>WOZO01000100.1 GCA_011620315.1 Sideroxydans sp.
ATCCGTCGCCTCTTCCAGACTGTTGAAGCCTTCGCGCACGATGACGTGGCAGGTGGTGCAGGCGCAGGATTTCTCGCAGGCATGCTCGATCTCGATGCCGTTCTCCAGCAGGGCGTCGCAGATGGAGGTGCCGGGTGCGGCGTCGAATAGCGCGCCCTTGGGGCACAACTCTTCATGAGGCAGTACGATGATCTGTGTCATGGGCACCTCTAAAAATCCAAACTTCGTTGCAATACTGCGTTACTCACAAAAAATCGCTCCTTACATATTGAGACATATGCTGCGTCGCGATTTTTTGCTCGCGCCTTGTCTTGCTTAGAATTTTGAATTTTTAGAGATGCCCACATATCAACTTTCCAAATCGGACATCTTGTGTCCTTTTAACGCGCCGGACACGCTCTTGTCCATGCGTGCCTGCGCGAAACTCAATGTTGCCTGATTCAAGGCTTCCACTGCACGCTTGATCGCGGTCTGGTCTTCACCCTCCAACAGGAAACGCACGCCTTCCATGCTGGCGCGGATGGCCGCGATACCGTCGGCGTCGAGCAAAGCGCCATCTTCCTGCAAGGCGTTCTCCACCGCTTCCAGCAACTGGCGCGCTTCGACCTGCTGTTCGCGCAGGGCACGCGCTTGCATGTCGTCCTTCGCATGCTGCGCGGAGTCTTTCAGCATCTGCGTGATCTCTTCGTCGCTCAAACCGTAAGAAGGTTTCACCGCGATGCTGGATTCGTGACCGCTGATCATCTCGCGCGCCGACACGCTCAGCAGTCCGTCGGCGTCCACCTGGAAGGTGACGCGGATGCGCGCTGCACCGGCCACCATGGGCGGGATGCCGCGCAGGTCGAACTGCGCCAGCGAGCGGCAATCGCTCACCAGCTCGCGCTCGCCCTGCATCACATGGATGCTCATCGCGGTCTGGCCGTCCTTGTAGGTGGTGAACTCCTGCGCGCGCGCGGTGGGGATGGTGCTGTTGCGCGGGATGATCTTCTCGGTCAGGCCGCCCATGGTCTCGATGCCGAGCGACAGCGGGATCACATCCAGCAGCAGCCAGTCGTCGGCACTGCGGTTGCCAGCCAGCACGTTGGCCTGGATGGCCGCACCCAGCGCCACCACCTTGTCCGGATCTAGGTTGGTCAGCGGTGTCTGTTTGAAATATTCGGCCACGGCGCGTTGCACCTGCGGCATGCGCGTGGAGCCGCCCACCATCACCACGCCCTGCACTTCGTCCACAGCCAGCCCGGCATCACGCAATGCCTTGCGCGTCGGCTGCAGGGTACGCGCCAGCAGGTTCTTGGTCATGTCGTAGAACGTATCGCGCGTCAACGTCACGTCCACCAGTTCGCCACCACTCAACACGGCGGTGATCTGCGCCTGCAGGTTATCGGTCAGTTGTTCTTTGGCGGTGCGCGCATGGGTCAGCAACAGGCGCACATCGTTGACGCCGAGCTGCGACAGCCCGGCCTGCTCCAGTATCCAGCAATAGATGCGCTGGTCGAAATCGTCGCCGCCCAATGCCGAATCACCGTTGGTCGCCAGCACTTCGAACACGCCCTTGGATAAACGCAGGATGGAGATATCGAAGGTACCGCCGCCGAGGTCGTACACCGCGTACACGCCTTCCGAAGCGTTATCCAGACCGTAGGCGATAGCCGCTGCGGTCGGTTCGTTCAACAGGCGCAACACATTCAGACCGGCCAGCTTGGCTGCATCCTTGGTGGCTTGACGCTGGGCATCGTCGAAATAGGCAGGCACGGTGATCACAGCGCCGACCAGTTCCCCGCCCAGCGAACGTTCGGCACGGTCGCGCAACACTTTCAATATTTCGGCGGAGACTTCGACCGGACTTTTCACGCCAGCTGCGGTACGCAGTTGCAACATGCCGGGCGTATCCACGAAACGGTAAGGGAGATCGACCACATCACCGACATCCTTCAATCCGCGCCCCATGAAGCGCTTCACCGATACGATGGTGTTCTGCGGGTCTTCGCTCTGCACGGCTTGTGCGGCCATGCCGATCTGCAGCGAGCCGTCGGCCAGATAGCGCACCACCGATGGTAGCAATGCGCTGCCTTCATCGTCGTTGAGCACCACGCTGATGCCGTTACGTACGGTGGCAACCAGTGAGTTGGTGGTGCCGAGGTCTATGCCGACCGCCAGTCGATGCTGGTGCGGTGCGGCGGAAAGACCCGGCTCGGAGATTTGCAGCAATGCCATGTTCAGGAATCCAGCTCGTCGTAGGCGTCAGCGATCTCTTCCGCCAGTTTTTCAAGGAAGCGCAATTTTCGCACAGTGTCGGCAGCCGCGACGAACTCATGTGTGGTGTCGAGTTGTTCGGCCAGTTGCTGTTGCAAATTGCGCGTCTCGTTGCGTGCCGTGTCGGCCAAACCATCCAGCGCATCGATGTCCTTGGCGGCGATGGCGTCCTGCAAGCCTTCGCGCCACTCCATCTGCTGCATCAGGAAGTCCATCGGCATCGCGGTGTTGTTCTCTTCCTGCGTGTCGATCCCGTGCAGCGTCAGCAGATAGCGGCCGCGTTTGAGCGGATCGCGCAGGGTCTGGTACCCCTCGTTGACGCGCGTCGCCCATTGCATGGACAGACGCTTCTCGGCATCGGAGAGGTGGGAGAACTTGTCGGGATGGACTTGCGATTGCAGCTCGCGATAGCGCTGGTCGAGCGCGGCGCTGTCGAGCTGGAAGCTGCGGGGAAGTGAGAATACGGTGAAGAAGTCTTGCTGGAGATCGACTGCCGGAGCGCTCATCACACTTTAAAGCTTTCTCCGCAACCGCACGAATCCTTCACGTTCGGATTGTTGAACTTGAAGCCTTCGTTCAAGCCTTCGAGCGTGTAATCCAGTTCCATGCCGTCGATGTACGGCAGGCTTTGCGGGTCGACCAGCACGGTCACGCCGTTGCTGACGAACTGCAGGTCTTCTCCCTCGGCAGCGTCGGCGAATTCCAGCTTGTAGGCCATGCCGGAACAGCCGCTGGTGCGCACACCGATGCGCAGGCCGACGCCTTTGCCGCGTTTGACCAGGAAATTCTGCACATGCTTGGCCGCGTTCTCAGTCAACGAGATGCTCATCTTCAACTCCTACTTGTTCGCGTTGCAGGCCGCTGCTTCGACGTTCGCGCCGTGCTTGGCCTTGTAGTCCGCCACGGCCGCCTTGATCGCGTCTTCCGCGAGGATGGAGCAGTGGATCTTCACCGGCGGCAGTGCCAGTTCTTCGGCTATGTGCGTGTTCTTGATGGCCAGCGCCTGATCGACGGTCTTGCCCTTGACCCACTCGGTCACCAGCGAGCTCGACGCGATGGCCGAACCGCAACCGTAGGTCTTGAACTTCGCGTCTTCGATCACGCCGTCCTTGCCCACCTTGATCTGCAATTTCATCACGTCGCCGCAAGCCGGCGCGCCGACCATGCCGGTGCCGACCATGTCGTCGTCCTTGTTCAGGGAACCGACGTTGCGCGGGTTCTCGTAGTGATCCAGTACTTTTTCGCTGTATGCCATAACTTCCTCCTAGGATTCAGGAATCAGGATTCTGGATTCGGAGAAAACGGTTTTGCTGAATCCTGCATCCTGCATCCCGCATCCTGAATCCTGATATTTAATGTGCCGCCCACTCGATGGTACTCAGATCGATACCGTCCTTGTACATATCCCATAAGGGGGATAGGTCGCGTAGTTTGGCGATCTTGTCCTGCAAAAGTTGCACCACATAATCCACTTCGTCCACGGTGGTGAAACGTCCCACGGTAAAGCGGATGGAACTGTGCGCCAGCTCGTCGTTGCGGCCCAAGGCACGCAATACGTAGGAAGGTTCCAGGCTGGCCGAGGTACAGGCGGAGCCGCTGGATACCGCGACATCTTTCACCGCCATGATCAGCGATTCGCCTTCGACGAAGTTGAAGCTGACATTCAGATTGTGCGGCACGCGCGCTTCCATATCGCCGTTCAGATACACCTCTTCCATGCTGGACAGGCCCGCCCACAGACGGTCGCGCAGCATGCGGATGCGTTCGTTCTCGGCTGCCATCTCTTCCTGTGCGATGCGGAACGCTTCGCCCATGCCGACGATCTGGTGTGTGGCCAGTGTGCCGGAACGGAAACCGCGTTCGTGACCGCCGCCGTGCATCTGCGCTTCCAGGCGCACGCGCGGCTTGCGGCGCACATACAGCGCACCGATGCCCTTGGGACCGTAGGTCTTGTGCGCGGAGAAACTCATCAGATCGACTTTCAGCTTTTGCAGGTCGATGCCCACTTTGCCGGTGGCTTGCGCCGCATCGACATGGAACAGAATGCCTTTGCTGCGGCAGATCTCGCCGATGGCTTCGATGTCCTGCACCACACCGATCTCGTTGTTGACCAGCATCACCGACACGATGGTGGTATCGGGACGCAAAGCCGCCTGCAGCTTGTCCAGATCGATCAAACCGTTCGGCTCGGGATCGAGATAGGTCGCGGAGAAACCCTGCCGCTCCAGCTCGCGCACGGTGTCGAGCACGGCCTTGTGTTCGGTCATCACGGTCACGATGTGCTTGCCCTTGTCCTGATAGAAATGCGCCGCGCCCTTGATGGCCAGATTGTTCGACTCGGTCGCGCCGGATGTCCACACGATCTCTTTCGGATCCGCGTTCACCAGCGCCGCCACCTGGGCACGCGCCTTCTCGACCGCCTCGTCCGCCGTCCAGCCGAACGAATGCGAACGCGAAGCCGGGTTGCCGAACTTCTCTGTCAAATAAGGGATCATCGCCTCGGCCACACGCGGGTCTACCGGTGTGGTGGCCGAATAATCCATGTAGATGGGCAATTGCATAGGTTTCACTTCCTTATCTCTTGGCTCAGACTGCCGCCGCTTGTCCTGCCCCGCGTGTCATATGCACCGTAGACACATCATCTTTCTTGGCCAGCTCACCGTCGGCGAGTTGCTGCAGGTTGACTTGCTGCAGGTATTCATAGATGCGTTCGCTCAGACCGAACCACAGGTCGTGGGTAGAACATGGCTTGCCGTCCTTGCAGTTACCCTGACGGTCGCAGTTGGTGGCATCCAGTGGCTCATCCACAGCCACCACGATGTCGGCGATGCTGATCTTGCTGGCGGGACGCGCCAGACAGTAACCACCGCCCGGGCCGCGTACGCTGGCCACCACGTTGTTCTTGCGCAGCTTGGCAAATAACTGCTCCAGATAGGACAGGGAAATCTGTTGGCGTTCGCTGATCGCCGCCAGCGTAACCGGGCCTTTACCACCACGTTGGGTCAGATCGACCATGGCTGTAACTGCGAAACGTCCTTTTGTTGTTAAGCGCATGCTGTGACTCTCCTCAGAATGTTCAGTACTAATTGTTCCAGCCACTCCAACCCTTGAAATGACCCCCTCTGAAAAGAATCATAGGATACCCGAGAGTTTTAATCAACTATCTTGTTCAGGTAGTTCGGATCGAACTTGTCGGCAGTGGCCTGCTCGTCCTCCAGACGCACGCCCATCTTCTCTAACTGCTGAAGAATCAATTCGATACGCTGGTCAACGGCGACAGTATGTCCGATCAGTCCATGCAAGGCTTTGGCCACCGGATCGTTCTGATCGTTGCTGATACCGTAAGCATTGAAGCCGGTGCTCTTCTTCGCGTCGTCCAGTACACGTGCCGGGATGCCTGCCGCTGTCGCGCCTGCCGGTACATCTTTCACCACCACCGCGTTGGAGCCGATCTTGGCGTTCGCGCCGATGGTGAGCGGCCCCAGTATCTTGGCCCCCGCCCCCACCACCACGCCGTTCTCCAGCGTGGGATGGCGTTTACCCTCTTTCCACGAGGTGCCGCCCAGCGTCACACCGTGATATAGCGTGACGTCGTCGCCTATATGCGCCGTCTCGCCGATCACCACACCCATGCCATGGTCGATAAAGAAGCGGTGGCCGATGGTCGCGCCGGGATGGATCTCGATACCGGTGAACCAGCGCGCCAGGTGCGACACGAAACGCGCCATCCACTTCAGGCCGACATGCCACAAGGCATTGGAAAGACGATGAAAGATACGCGCGTGCAGGCCCGGATAGCAGGTCAGCACCTCGAACGTGGTGCGGGCTGCGGGATCGCGGGCGAAAACGCTGGCGATGTCTTCTCGGATATTCTTAAACATCTGGATGCTCTTCCTGGTAACGCTTCCTGAGGCGCGCATTGTACTCGGTCGTCACGCCCAGGATACCGCGCAGCAGGTTGATCTCTTCATCTTCCAGCCGCGTGCGCGAGAACAAGCGGCGCAGACGGCGCATCAAGCGCTCCGGGTTCTGCGTGGTGAAGAAACCGATCTCGCCCAAGGTCTTCTCCAGATGCTCGTACAAACCTTCCACACGCTCGTGCGCCGCCGGGGTGATCTCCGGCAAGGCGGGCTGAAAAGATGATGCCGCCACGCTCAACTCATAAGCCATCAACTGCACGGCGGACGCCACGTTGAGCGAAGAGAACTCTGGATTGGCCGGGATGTTCACCCCCAACTGGGCCTTGCCCATCTCTTCATTGGTCAGCCCGGACATCTCGGTGCCGAACAACAAAGCCACCGGCCCGGCCGACGCTTCCTGCATCACCTGGGGCGCGGCTTCGCGCGGCGTCTGCACCTCGATGGAGATGTCGCGCAAGCGCGCCGTCATCGCCACGGTGTACAGCACGCCCTGCAAAGCTTCGTCGATGGAGGTGCAAACCACGGCATTCTCAAGAATATCGTCCGCTCCGGAAGCCATGGCACTGGCCTGTGCATCGGGAAAGAAACGCGGATTGATGAGGTAAAGACGGCTCAAACCCATGACTTTCATCGCCCGCGCCGCCGCGCCGATATTGCCCGGATGGGAGGTGTGACTGAGGACTACCCGAATGTTTTCAAGCATGTTTCAAATCGTGAACTTGTATAGAGGGGCACGTTTTAGCACCCACGCGGAGGGCGTCAATCATAACCGCACTCGCGGCGCATTGTATGCGGCATTGCTTCCTCGCTTGCCAAGAAAGGGCACTGACACGAGCCGATCACTCGCGAACGGGCTCGATATTCAAACCCCTTCTTTCCTCACCCGTTTGCGCACCACCGCTTCGGGGAGTTGCTTGTAGTTTTCCCTACTGGCAATGCGCTTCCCGGATTTCTTCTCCAGGTCGCGCCGCGCACGCCCCGCCACCGATCCGCCTTCCACGGCCGCATCACGGTTTTCGACGTAGCCCTGCGCGTCTTTATTGCGTGCGATTTCAGTGGTAGAGGCCTCGCCCAGCATGGTGAAAATCAGTTCCAGGTCATTCATGTGGTCGCGCAGGTTGTCCGCCGGTTTGTCGAGGCTCTTGAATTCCTTGTACTCGGCGGGTGTCATGCCAAAGGTGGCGCGACTGATCTCTGCAGTGAGGATGGAGTATTCGCGCTGTTCTTTCACACCGCGCTTTTTCCATTCGTTGGTCAGCTCATCGCGGATGGCGATGCCGCGCACGCGCTTTTCGATCCATTCGTCGCTGTACCCCTTGGCCTTGTATAGCTCGCGCATCCGCGCTGCCGCGAGTTCGGGGTTTTCGATCTCTTCAAGCCGCTCGTAACCCACTTGGGCAAGCCAGCGCTTAAAGGGTTCGGCCTTGGGCGAGGGAATGGATTGGATGATGCGGAGCAAGCCTTCGGTGTGAGAACAGTCTGTTTCGCGCGACTTGCCATCTGCCGCTTCGAGTTTGAACTGTCGACAGATTGTCGACAGTTCCATACTGCTAATCTTTTCACGCTGTTTGATGCGATACCAATAGTCCCGTGGATTCTGGCTATCCGTCAGCGCCGCGACCACATCGACGATGGAGAAGTACCATTTCTGATCGTTTTCGCTCCAAACGGAGCGGATCTGCTTCGATTCAAACAGCTTGATGTTGCTCATGGTTTCGCCTCTTGCAAAGGATTAGGTTTATTCCAAACGCAATACCAACTAAAATGCGCGCCGGATTTCCCCAGCTCATTAAAAAGGTCGTTCTGATATGCACCCCATGCTCAACATCGCGGTGAAGGCCGCGCGTCGTGCCGGCAATTTGATCCACCGTGCCGCCGACAACATCGACCACCTCACCGTGACCAAGAAATCCCATGCGGATTACGTCAGCGAAGTGGATCGCGCCGCCGAGCGCACCATCGTCGAGACCTTGTTACAGGCCTATCCGACCCATGCGATTCTAGCAGAGGAAGGCGGCGCCCAAGGCGAGTCGGAGTACGTGTGGATCATCGATCCGCTCGACGGCACCACCAACTTCCTGCATGGCGTGCCGCAGTACGCCGTCTCCATCGCGCTGCAACACAACGGCGTGCTGACGCAGGCCGTGATATACGACCCGACCAAAAACGACCTGTTCACCGCCACGCGCGGACGCGGTGCGTTCCTCAACGACAAACGCCTGCGCGTGAGCAAGCGCAAGGAGCTGGCCGACAGCCTGATCGGCACCGGCTTCCCCTACACCCGCTTCGAACACATGGACGCCTATATCAACATCTTCAAGGATGTGATGCAGAACACCGCCGGCCTGCGCCGTCCCGGTGCTGCTTCGCTCGACCTTGCCTGGACTGCTGCCGGTCGTTATGACGGGTTCTTCGAGACCGGCCTCAAGCCTTGGGACCTCGCAGCGGGTGCACTGCTGATCTCCGAAGCGGGCGGCATCGTCACCGATCTGGCGGGCAACCAGAACCAATTGGAAAGCGGCCACATCTGTGCCGGCAATCCGCACATCCAGGAACAACTGCTGAAACTGATCGCGCCGCATCTCACCGACGGTCTGAAGGTCTAACTCCCCGAACCGGCGGCACGATAGATACCTCCCTGCTCGTCCTCGCCATCACGACCATCGTCATCGTGCTGGTGTTCGAGTACACCAACGGTTTCCACGACGCCGCCAACATCATCGCCACCGTCATCGCCTCGCGCGCGATGACACCGGTACAGGCGGTGCTGCTGGTCGCCTTCTTTGAATTCCTCGGCCCGCTGCTGGGCGGTACAGCAGTCGCCAACACCATCGGCACCTTCGTCACGCTGGACGACCTCGACGCGGTGCTCGGTCTGGTGGTGGTGCTGTGCGGACTGATCGGTGCCATCGCGTGGAACCTGGTCACCTGGTGGTTCAGCATCCCCTCCTCTTCCTCGCACGCGCTGGTAGGCGGATTGGCCGGCGTGGTGATCGTGGCGGCCGGTGCCAACCATGTGGAATGGGGCTTTGCCGATCTGCTGCATGGCGAGTTCCACGGCGTCGCCAAAGTCATCGCGGCCCTCATCCTGTCCCCCATCATCGGTTTCTGGGTCGGCTATGTGTTGCACCGCGTCATGCTCACGCTACTGCGCGGCGCGCATCCCTCCATCAATCGCGACCTGCGCCATCTGCAATTCGTCACCTCGGTTGGACTCGCCTTCGCCCACGGCGCGAACGACGCACAAAAGAGCATGGGCATGCTGACACTGGTGCTGGTGCTGGGCGGATTCATCCCCTCATTCGAGGTGCCGTTCTGGGTGATGCTGGCCTGCTCGCTCGCCATCACGCTGGGCATCCTCTCCGGCGGCTGGCAGATCGTGCGCACGCTGGGCTTCTCCATCTACAAGATCCGCCCGCTGCACGCACTCGATTCGCAGATGACCGCCGCCAGCGTCATCTTCAGTTCATCACTGTCCGGCGCGCCGGTCTCCACCACGCACGTGGTCGCCTCGTCCATCATGGGTATCGGTGCCTCCGAGCGTCCCAAGGCGGTGCGCTGGGGCAAGGCGTTAGAAATCGTCGCCACCTGGGTGATCACCATCCCGGGCGCGGCATTGATGGCTATTGGGTGTTATCTTGTCGTCAAATTCTTCGTCTGAATCAAGTGACATGACGCCGCCCATTGACGCCTCCAAAACCATGCTGGCCCGCATCCTTGACCGGGTATTCCCCAAGGTGCCGGACTTCTTCCACATGCTCACCGAGCAGACCGTCGAGGTCGCGCTCACCGTCAACCTGCTGGTCGACTACATGGAGCACGGCGACCCGGCCATCGCCGAAGCACTCAAGGAGAACGTGCACCAGGCCGACCTGCTCAAGGTGCGCAACCTGCATGAGCTGAACGACGCCTTCTCCACCCCCATCGACCGCGAAGACATCTACCGCGCCATCATGGCGCTGGACGACATCGTGATGTACTGCAAGACCACCGTGCACGAAATGGATGTGCTCGCCGTCGCCCCGGACAAGTTTATGCGCGACATCTCGCTGCGCATCAAGGAAGGCGTGGATGCGCTGGCCAACGGTTTCGCCAAGCTCGGCACCACGCCGGTCACCGCCGCGCTGGACGCCGACATCGCGCGCAAGGCCGAACGCCATGCCGAGAAACTCTACCGCTTCGCGCTGCCCGAGCTGTTCGAGGGCGACGATTACATCAACATGTTCAAGCGGCGCGAGATCTACCGCCACCTGACCAACGCCGCCGAACACATGGCGCAGTGCGCCAACACGCTGCACGACATCGTGGTGAAGATCAGCTAGTTTGGCATTGCAATTTCTCTGACCCGGCATGTCTGGCTGAAGCCCGACCTACTTGTTGTCCTCGTCCACCGCTTTCCTGAGCATGTCGAAGATGCCGGGGATGGCCGCGCTGACGCGGTTCCAGTTGGGGATCAGCGGCGTGCCCATCGGGTTCTCCAGAAATGCCTGCGCCGCCATGGCGATGGCGCGGGTGAACGCCTCCACCGCTTTAGCCTCCTCGTGGCGGTCGAAATCCAGCGCGTTGATCTTGGCATCCGATTCGTACTTCAGCAGCGTGTCCTCCGCCTGGCGCAGATAGGTCACACTCAATGAGCGGAACATACTCTCCGAGAACACCACGCCGTCCGACGCCAGCGTTCGGAAGATGGACTTGCAGATATCCACCGCCATCTTCATCAACCCCTTCTGCGCGTCTTCCGCCGACAGCTGCTGATGCTTGTGTTCGTAGGTGGCGGCGATGTCCACCTGGCACACGCGGTGCGGCGAATAGTTGCGGTACACCTCGGCCAGCGAGCCCACCTCCAGCCCCCAGTCGGACGGGATGCGGTTGATGCGCGCCAGTTCGGTGCTCATGCTGAACTCGCCCGCCAGCGGATAACGGAAGCTGTCGAGGAAGGTGAGGAAGCCGTGCTCCCCGGTCAGTTGCTGTAGCGAGCGCACCAGCGGCGTCACCAGCAAACGCGTCACGCGCCCGTTCATCTTGTCGGTCACGCGGCTGTAATAGCCCTTGCAGAACACATAGTTCAAGGTCGGGCTGGCGATGGGGTAACACAGCCGCGCCAGCAGCGTGCGACTGTAGGTGATGATGTCGCAATCGTGCAGCGCGATCACGTCCGACTTGCCGCGCGCCAGCACGTAACCGTAGGACAACCAAGCCGAACGTCCCTTGCCCTGCGGCCCGGCATCCAGCCCGTTGCGCGTCAGCGTCTCATACACCTCGGCGATGCGCTTGCCCTTGTTGTGCACGATCTTCACTTCGGTCGGGATGACCGACATGATGCCGCGCACGCGCTGGAACTGTTCCTCCGTCGCCTGATCCAGCGCCAGCACCACCTCGTTCAGATATTTCACCTTGGTCAGTTCCTGAACGATGCCCGGCATCGCCGGCCCTTCGAATTCGGAATACAGCGCGGGCAGCACCAGCGCGATCGGCCGCGTCTTGGCGAAACCCGCCAGCTCGGATTCCAGCCGCTCCAGCGAAGGCTGGCCCAGCTGGTGCAAGGTGGTGATGATGCCGCTCTGGAAGAAGTCGGACATGGTAGCCTCCTTTCGTTCACAGGTGTTCGATGTCGTCAGGCGGCTTGGGGGCCTCTTCTTCGGCGAACTGCTGCTCCACGATGCGCCGCGCGGTGTCGATGCCGCCCACGCCGAAGGCGATGGCCAGCGCGATCACGATGCCGCCGAACAGGATGGAGAACGCCGCCAGCACGATGCCGGTCGCGATCTGCAGTTGCTCCATCACCATCGCCAGGATCATCAGCATCAGCAGCACGCGCATCGCCTCGGCCAGCAGGCGCGCGTAGTGGTAGCCGCCGTTGGCCACCGCGATCAGCACCGCGCGGCTGATGAAGCTGGTGAACAGATAGCCGACGGCGAGGATGATCGCCGCCGAGAACACGCGCGGCAGGTAGTTGAAGAACTGCGCCACCAGCGTGTCGATGGCCGCCACGTTGAGCGCGCCCAGACCGGCCATCAGCGTGACGATGACCAGTATCCAGAACACGACCCCGCCGATCACCGCGGACGGTTTTACCCACAGGTCGCCCTTGCGCATCAGCGCGGTGAAGCCCATGCGGTCGGACCAGTTGTCAAACTCGATGGCATGCAGGAACTTGACCAGGATGAAGCGCAGCAGCTTGGCCAGCAGAATGCCGAGCAGCAGGATCACCAGCATGGCCAGCAGGTTGGGCAGGAAGTCCTGGAACTTCAGGAACACCTCCTGCAGCGGCTCCAGTATCAGATTGAGAAAGTCCGTCATGATCATCTCCTTGTCATTTCCATTGGCTGCACAGGTAATCCTTGCCGCTTTCGAACTCCAGACACAGTTTTTCGATCTCCGCCTCCGCCTCGTGCACCTCCAGCGGCGTCACCTCCATCACGAACGACGCCGTCTTGCCGACATACAGCGGCAGCAGGGATTTCAGCAGGTGCCCGGCCGACAGCTGCCCGCGATGGAAGGCCAGCGCGTAGTCGTAGATGATGCGCGTCCACAACGCGAGCGGAAAACGGAACGATGCGTCGTCCAGCGCCGCCAGCCGCTCCACCTCACGCAGATCGCCCGCACCGAGGATGCCCAGCCAGATCTCGCGCAGGTTCTGCACGCCCTCGCGGAACAGCGCGATCATGCGCGCGGAGTTCACATTTACATGCTCCAGCCCCACGGTGTATTCGAATCCGAAGGTGGGCACCGGCTGCGAACCGCTCACCGTCAGCCACTTCGCGTCATAGTCCTCCATCAACTGGAAAGTAGCACTGACCACCTGGTACAGCATGTTGCCCAGATCGGTGCCGGGGTCCTTGGCATCGTGAATCTTGGCACCGAGGAAGGATTGCGCCACGCGGAAGCCGTTGGCCAGCGCGGTGGTGGTCATCCAGATGTCGATGCCGAAGCGCGCCACATCCGTCTCCCACACATCCTTGGTCAGGTAGAACTGCGCCAATTTTCCGGAGAAACCGAAGTCGCCGCCGATCGGCTGGCGCACCCGCTTGCCGTACAGCGCGCGGGTGAGCGGATAGACGATGCTGTTGGTGATGGTGCCGTCGAACTTGTGGCGGTGGTAGAGCGGCGCGACGTAATCGAAACCGCCGTTCAGCACCGGCTTGAGCAGCAGTTCTATCCATTCCGGCGTGATGCTGCGCAGGTCTGAATCGACCACCACGCAGGCTTTCGCATCCAGCGCCTGCGCCACCTCGAACACCGCGCGGAAGGCGCTACCCTTGCCGGGGATGCCGGTGTAGGGGAACGCCAGCTTGAGCACCGGCTCGATGCGGTGATGCAGCAATATGGTCTCGAAATCGCCGATGGAAGTCTGGTGCACCACATCCATGGTGCCGTCGACCGAGCCGCCGTCGGAATTGATGATGACCGCTTTGTGTTCGGGGAAATATTTGGCCAGACCGGCCTGTACCGCACGCACCACATGGGCGATGGTGTGCGCGCTGTTGAAGCTGGGGATGCCCACGACGATGTCGGCATGCCCTATCTGTTCGATCTGCTGATGGATATCAGCTCTGAGTGTGACTGCGTCCATCGACCGCCCCCCCCTCGACTGCGCCCACCCTATCACGATAACTGACTGCCGGCATTCCTCTTTTCGATCAGGATCAACTGCATATCCATCACATTAGTGCCGGTCGGTCCGGTGATGAAATGATGCTGTCCGGCAGCCGCAACATCGTAGCGGCGGAAGAAGTGGCAGGAATCGTTGTCGTCCAGATAACGCTGCGGGTCGATGCCGAGTGCACGCGCTTCGGCTGCGGTGTCGCCGTCCACCCAGGCACCGCCCGCCTCGGTGGGGCCGTCGCTGCCGTCGGTGCCCGCGGACAGCAGTGTCACCCCGTGCAGCCCCTCGATTGCCAGCGCGAACGCCAGCGCCAGTTCCTGGTTGCGCCCGCCCAGTCCCTTGCCGCGCACGGTGACCGTGGTCTCGCCGCCGCACAGCAGGCAGCACTGCTCGCCGGGCTGCATGCCCGCCAGCGTGTCGCGTGCAGTCTGCGCCAACAATTGCGCGGCTTCCCGTGCTTCGCCCTGCAGCTCGGCGCTGATGATGCGTGTCGGCAGGCCCAGTTGCCGGGCACGCGCGGCCACCGCCTGCAACGCCAGCGCCAGCGCACCGACCACCACGTTGCGCGTCTGTGCGAAGCAGGCATCGTCCGCCTTTGCCGTCTCCGCTATGCCCTCCTCCGCGCCCTGCTGCAGATGCGCCATGACGCGCGGCGGCATCTTGTCGGCCAGTTCATATTTGGCGATCACCTCCAGCGCATACAGGAAGGTGGAGGCATCCGGCGCAGTGGGACCGGATGCGATCACATCCAGCTTGTCGCCGATCACATCGGACAACAGCAGCGTGAGCAACCGCGCCGACACGACCGCCTGCGCCAGCCGCCCGCCTTTGAGCGCGGAAAGGTGTTTGCGCACCGCGTTCAGTTCGCCGATGGCGGCACCGGCGCGCAACAATAGATCGGTCGCATGCTGCTTGTCGGGCAAGGTCAGCCCCTCGGCGGGCGCCACCAGCAAAGCGGATGCGCCGCCCGACAGCAGACAGATCACCAGCGTCTTGTCGTCCGCCGCGCGCACCATGTCAAGCATGCGCAGCGCACCCGCTTCGCCCGCTGCGTCCGGCACCGGATGCGCCGCCTCCACCTGTTCGATGTATTGCAGCGGCACGCCGTGCCCGTACTTCACCACCACAAGCCCCTGCGTGATGCGCGCACCGAGCAGCGCTTCGAGCGCCTGCGCCATGCGCGCCGTGGCCTTGCCGCCGCCGACCACCAGCACGCGCTCGAATGCGGCCAGGTCGTAACCCGCATCCGCCAGCTGCAACCTTCCGCCCACCACGCGCGCCGCATTGAGCACCGCGCGATAAGGATCGACCGCCGCCAGCGCGGCTTCGAACAGCTCACCCGGCACACCGACGCTGCGCGCCGCGAGCAGACGCAGCACGCTCTCGTTCCAGCCGGCCGGGCCGGGTAGCCGCGTCTTCATCATGCCCGGCACTTCGATGCGCGAATCGTGCGTGCCGTCGTCGTGCATCACCAGCAGCGCCTGATCGACCGCCTGCAGCATCGCCAGATCGTTCAGGCTGTCTCCCAGTCCGATGCTCTCGACTGCGCCGTACTGCTGTTCATACAACGCCTGCAGCAGATGCACCGCGCGCCCCTTGTCGTGCCGTCCCAGCATGTGGAACAGACGGCCCTCGGTCCAGCTCAGCCCGTCCGCCTCGATGGCGTGCAGGAAGCGCACATCCGGCTTCCCCTCGAACACGAACGGCTCGTCGAAATCGCGCTGCCGCGCGCGTTGCGCCGCAGCGGGCGAAAGGCCGGTCAGCGCCGCCACTTCCTTCGCAGTCATATCACCGAAGCCGCGCACCTTCACCTGCAAGGCATCGCGCAGCCGCACGAAACGGCGGCGTATCTCCGCATAGGGGGTACCGAGGGTGATCACACGATAGTCGCCGAAGTCTTCGGCGTCGAACGGCACGGTGAAATAGTCGCGAGGGATGAACACGCCGCCGCCGTTGCCGCTGATGAAAGGATGGGTGTTGCCCAGCGTCTCGCGCAGCACCTCGATCTCGGCGCGCGTCTTGCTGGAACAGAGGATGAGCGGGATTTGGCGCGCGCGGATCAGATCGAGTGCGGGCCGCGCCGGCGCAAAGGAATAGCGCTCGGCATCGAGCAGCGTACCGTCCACATCTGTGATGATGATGGTCTTGGGCATCTTCCTCACTCCGTGCGTGTAACACTGACTGGGAAAAAGTATACTCCTGCTCCTCGCGATAAATCGACCGCAACCTGCAATAAGCCGATGAACGACGCCGCCCGCCAACAACTACAGCAAACACTGTATACAGACATCCCGCTCACCCGCGAGATGGGTTTGCGCGTCGCCGCTTATGACGGTCAGACCCTGCAACTGACCGCCCCGCTCGCCCCCAACGTCAACGACAAAGGCACCGCATTCGGCGGCAGTCTGTACAACATCGCCGTGCTGTGCGGCTGGAGTTTGCTGCGTCTGAAATTGAACGAAGCCGGGTTGAACGAAAAGAACATCGTCATCCACGAAGCGCACACACGCTACCTGCTGCCGGTCACCGGCGAGCTGCACGCCACCTGCACACTCACCGGCGACGTGCTGACCGAGTTCATGCAGCCGCTGCAAAAGAAAGGCCGCGCGCGCATCACGCTCACCGTCGCCATCCAACAACAAGACCGGACCGCCGTGGAATTCACCGGCCAGTACGTCGCACTCGACTAGACGCATGAAAGACACCGCACCGCAAAAACACACGCCCATGATGCAGCAGTACTTCGGCCTGAAAGCCGACCATCAGGACAAACTGCTGTTCTACCGCATGGGCGATTTTTACGAACTGTTCATGGACGACGCCGTGCGCGTCGCCAAGCTGCTCGACATCACGCTCACCCAGCGCGGCGCATCGGGCGGCATCCCGATCAAGATGGCGGGCGTGCCCTATCACGCCGCCGAACAGTATCTGGCGCGGCTGGTGAAGATGGGCGAATCGGTCGCCATCTGCGAACAGATCGGCGACCCCGCCACCAGCAAAGGCCCGGTCGAACGCAAGGTGGTACGCATCGTCACCCCCGGCACCGTCACCGACTCCGCCTTGCTGGAAGAGAAGCGCGACAACCTGCTGCTCGCGCTGCACCAGCACCGCAATGAAGTCGGCCTCGCCTGGCTCAACCTCGCCTCGGGACAATTCACGCTGGCCGAAGTGGATGCCAAACAACTGCCCGCCGAACTGGAGCGTCTGCAACCGTCCGAGATATTGTTCGCCGAGAGCACTGCCGCGCCGCAGTTCAAGAACGCCGCGAACAAGTCGCTACCCGACTGGCACTTCGAACGCGACACCGCCCACCGCGCGCTGTGCCAGCAGTTCGGCACGCGCGACCTGGCCGGTTTCGGTTGTGAAGAATTCACGCTCGGATTGAGCGCAGCCGGCGCCCTGCTCGGTTACGCCAAACTCACGCAAGGCCAAAGCATCGCCCACATCCGCGGCGCGCAGGTCTACCACGCCGACCAGTTCGTGCGCATGGACGCCGCCACCCGACGCAATCTGGAGATCACCCAGACCCTGCGCGGCGAACCCGCCCCCACTTTGCTCTCGCTGCTCGACACCTGCGCCACCAACATGGGCAGCCGCTTGCTGGCGCACTGGCTGCACCACCCGCTGCGTAACCGCGACGTATTGCGCGCGCGACTGGATGCGGTGGACGAACTGGACGAGAAACACAGCACCGTGCACCAGCAACTCAAACCCAGCGTGGACGTGGAACGCATCACTGCACGCATCGCGCTGAAGAGCGCCAGACCGCGCGATCTTTCCGGCCTGCGCGACACGCTCAAGCAACTGCCCGAGCTGCATACAACGTTGGCTGGCATCAGCGCCCCGCGTCTGCAACAACTGAGCAACGAACTACAAGCCGACACAACACTGGTCGACCTGCTGCAAAAAACCATCAAGGAAGAACCCTCCTCCGTGCTACGCGAAGGCGGCGTGATCGCCGACGGTTACGACGCCGAACTGGACGAGTTGCGCGGCATCCAGACCAACTGCGGCGACTTCCTGCTGGCGCTGGAGAAGCGCGAACGCGAACGCAGCGGCATCGACAAACTGAAGGTGGAATACAACCGCGTGCACGGCTTCTACATCGAGGTCAGCACGGCCAACGCCGACAAGGTGCCGGACGATTACCGCCGCCGCCAGACGCTGAAGAACGTCGAGCGTTACATCACACCGGAGTTGAAAGCCTTCGAAGACAAGGCGCTCTCCGCCAACGACCGCGCACTGGCGCGCGAGAAATACCTGTACGACCAGTTGCTGGACGCGCTCGCACCGAGCATCCCGCAACTGCAAGCCATCGCCGCCGCCATCGCCGAACTGGACGTGCTCGCCACCTTCGCCGAACGCGCCGCCACGCTCGACTTCTGCGCGCCGCAGTTCAGCGACGAAGCACAGGTGAGCATCAAGCAAGGCCGCCATCCGGTGGTCGAAGCGCAGGTAGACACCTTTACCCCAAACGACACGCAACTCGGCGACGCGCGCCGCATGCTGCTCATCACCGGTCCCAACATGGGCGGTAAATCCACCTACATGCGCCAAGTCGCCATCATCGCGCTGCTCGCGCATGTCGGCTGCTTCGTGCCCGCACAGGAAGCGGTGCTGGGCGAGATCGACCAGATCTTCACGCGCATCGGCGCATCGGACGATTTGGCTTCAGGACGCTCCACCTTCATGGTCGAGATGACCGAGGCCGCCAACATCCTGCACAACGCCACCGACAAGAGCCTGGTACTGGTGGATGAGATCGGCCGCGGCACCAGCACCTTCGACGGTTTGGCACTGGCCTACGCCATCGCGCGCCACCTGCTGGAAATCAACCGCAGCTACACGTTATTCGCCACGCACTACTTCGAACTCACGCGACTGGCCGAAGAATTCAAACAACTCGCCAACGTCCACCTTGCCGCCGTCGAACACCAGCACAGCATCGTCTTCCTGCACAGCGTCAACGAAGGCGCGGCCAGCCAGAGCTACGGCCTGCAAGTCGCCGCCCTCGCGGGCGTGCCGAACAGCGTCATCCGCAACGCAAAAAAACAGTTGGTGAAGCTGGAACAGAACAGTGCCGCCCAGAACCCGCAAGGTGACCTGTTCGCTGCCGTGCCGGAAGCACCGGAACCGGAAGAACATCCGCTGGTGTCGGCGTTGCGCGATCTGCAGCCGGATGAGATGAGTCCGAAGGAAGCGCTGGAGAGGATCTATCAGTTGAAGAAGCTAGTGTAGCCAAGCTGCAGGACAACAGTGCTAGCCCGGATATTTCACACAAACAGGGTCGGCACAGGCTTGAAACCCGC
>WOZO01000154.1 GCA_011620315.1 Sideroxydans sp.
GATCTACAGATTTTGCGGGTATTGCAAACGGAAGGGCGCATCAGCAACCAGGATTTGGCTGATCGCATCAGCCTCACCCCCTCCCCGTGCTTGCGCCGCTTGCACGCACTGGAAGATGCCGGCCTCATCACCGGCTACCGCGCGATACTTGATGCAAAGAGGCTCGGCTTGTCCTTGATGGCGCTCGTTCTGATCTCAATGGACAAACACACGCCGGAACGTCTCGACAACTTCGAAGCCAAGGTGGCGGATATCCCGGACGTGCTGGAATGCCTGCTGATCACCGGACAGGATGCCGATTACCAGCTCAAGGTGGTTGTGAAAGATATGGATGCCTATCAGGAATTATTACTGAACCGCATCACCCGCATAGAAGGCGTCACCGGCGTGCATTCCAGCTTTGTACTGCGGCGGGTGGTGAACAAGACTGCGCTGGCGCTGTGAGCTTATGCGGCAGATGTTTGACTTCTGGCGATGTGGCGCACTTTCCACGCCATCAGCAGCAAACCGGCCAACCCCATCAGCGCGCTGAAGGTGTACAGCGCCGAGCCGCCCCAGTGCTGCCAGATCGGGCCGCTGGACAGTCCGCCCAATACGCCGCCAGCGCCGTAAGTCACGCTACCGAACAGCGCCTGCCCCCGCGATTGATGCCGCCCCTGAAAGAACTCATGGACCAACCCCACCGACGCCGCGTGAAAAGAACCGAAGGTGAAAGCATGCAGCAGCTGCGCCAACAGCAACAGATAAAAGATATCCACCGTCCAGCCGATCAGCAAAAAGCGTACGCACGCCGCCGCGAAGCTAAACAACAGGATGCGCTCGAAGCCAAAACGCCGCACCAAGGCCGGCATCAGGAAGAACACGCCGATCTCGCAGATCACGCCCAGCGCCCACAGCCCGCCCACGGCGCTTTTGGCATAGCCATGCTCCACCAGATAGATAGAGAAGAAGGTGTAATACGGGCCATGCGCCACGGCCATCAGGAAGCTGGCACCGAGCAAAGCCAGCACACGCGGCTGCATCACGATCTGCCGGATCGGCTGATGGTCGGTGTGGTGTGCCAGCACCCCGGTTTTGGGTATCTCGCGTGCGAACAGCAGGATGCCGATCTCGCACAACAGCCCCGCCCACAGCAGCCAAGCGATGGCGATATAGTCGAAGGCATAGCCCAAACCGACCACCGCCACGATGAATCCCACGGAACCCCAGGAGCGCAGACGCCCGTAGTGCGCGGTATTCTTGCCCAGATAAGTCAGCGTGGTCGCCTCCACCAGCGGCATCGACGCACTCCAGAAGAAGCTCATCAGCAGCATCACCGCAAACAGCCCCCAGAAACTCTCGGTAAAGAACACTCCCGCATAGAACAGCGCACTCAAGCCCGCCGCAGCCACCACCACTTCCTGCCGCTTGCCCGTATGGTCGGCCAGCCACCCCCACAAACCGGGCGCAACCATGCGCATCACCGGCTGCAAACTCATCAGGATGGCAATCTCGATGGCATCGAAATGCAGCGATTGCAGGTAGAGGCTCCAGTACGGGGAGAACATCCCCACGAAGGCGAAGTAGAAAAAATAGAAGCCGGCGATGCGCCAGTGGTAATTGCGGTTGGTCATGATCTGGGAAACAAAATCGGCGCGCATTATCGCACCAAAAATATTTCCCTCCGCCCCCTTGAAATCAAGAATCGCGCCCCCATCAATCACCAGTCGAAAACAGGAGACGCACATGGAACAGCAAGAAAACAAGCCTCAGGACGATCAGCAAGCAGCGGCGACACCGAACGCAACCGCAACCGGGCAGACCGCCGACACCACCCCCAGCATGGAAGAGATGCTGCAGGAAGCCGAGCGCAAGGCGCAGGAACACTACGATGCCTGGATGTACGCCAAGGCCGAGGGCGAGAACATCCGCCGCCGCGCCGCCGAAGACGTAAGCAAAGCGCAGAAATTCGCCGTGGAGCGTTTTTCCAACGAGATGCTGGCGGTGATGGACAGTTTGCAAGCCGGGCTGGCGGTCGAGACCGATAACGTCGAGAGCTTCAAGAGCGGTATGGAGCTGACGCTGAAGCAGCTTTCCAACGTGTTCGACAAGTTCCACATCAAGGAAATCAACCCGGTCGGCGAGAAGCTGGATCCGCACCAGCACCAGGCCATCGGCATGGTGGAAAGCGACCAGCCGGCCAACACCGTGGTCAGCGTGATGCAGAAGGGCTACACGCTGAACGAGCGCGTGCTGCGCCCGGCATTGGTGATGGTGGCGAAGGCAAAAGAATAAGCCTCTTGAAATATCGAAGGCCGCCCTAACCTTGGGTGGCAAGGCAACAACAGCATTCAAACTTTTACGAATTCAACTGAAAGGAAAGCATCATGGGGAAAATCATCGGTATTGACCTGGGCACCACCAACTCGTGCGTGGCCATCATGGAGAACGGCAAGACCAAGGTGATCGAGAACGCCGAAGGCGCCCGCACCACCCCGTCCATCATCGCCTACATGGAAGACGGTGAAGTGCTGGTGGGCGCGCCCGCCAAGCGTCAGGCCGTGACCAATCCCAAGAACACCCTGTACGGCGTGAAGCGCCTGATCGGTCGCCGCTTCGACGAGAAGATGGTGCAAAAGGACATCGACATGGTGCCTTACGAGATCGTCAAGGCCAAGAACGGCGACGCGTGGGTGAAGGTGCGCGACAAGGAAATCTCCGCGCCGGAAATCTCCGCGCAAGTGCTGGCCAAGATGAAGAAGACCGCCGAGGACTACCTGGGCGAACCGGTCACCGAAGCCGTCATCACCGTGCCGGCGTACTTCAACGACAGCCAGCGCCAGGCCACCAAGGACGCCGGTCGCATCGCCGGTCTGGATGTGAAGCGCATCATCAACGAGCCGACCGCAGCCGCGCTGGCTTTCGGCATGGACAAGCAGGAAGGCGACCGCAAGATCGCGGTGTATGATCTGGGCGGCGGTACGTTCGACATTTCCATCATCGACATCTCGGAGATCGACGGCGAGCACCAGTTCGAGGTGATGTCCACCAACGGCGACACCTTCCTCGGCGGTGAAGACTTTGACATGCGCGTGATCGATTTCCTGATCGACGAGTTCAAGAAGGAAAGCGGCGTCGACCTGAAGAAGGACATGCTGGCCCTGCAACGCCTGAAAGACGCGGCGGAAAAAGCCAAGATCGAGCTGTCTTCCGCCCAGCAGACCGAAGTGAACCTGCCTTACATCACCGCTGATGCCACCGGTCCCAAACACCTGGCCGTGAAGATCACCCGCGCCAAGCTGGAAAGCCTGGTCGAGGACTTGGTCGCACGCACCATCGAGCCTTGCAAGATCGCCATGAAAGATGCGGGCGTTTCTGCCTCCGACATCTCCGACGTGATTCTGGTCGGCGGTCAGACCCGTATGCCGATGGTTCAGGAAAAGGTCAAGGAATTCTTCGGCAAGGAAGCGCGCAAGGACGTGAACCCGGACGAAGCCGTGGCCGTTGGCGCAGCCATCCAGGGTGGCGTGCTGCAGGGTGAAGTGAAGGATGTGCTGTTGCTGGACGTGACCCCGCTGTCGCTGGGTATCGAGACCATGGGCGGCGTGATGACCAAGCTCATCAAGAAGAACACCACCATCCCGACCAAGGCATCGCAGGTGTTCTCCACCGCCGACGACAACCAGTCCGCCGTGACCATCCACGTGCTGCAGGGCGAGCGCGACATGGCATCCGGCAACAAGAGCCTGGGCCAGTTCAACCTGTCCGACATCCCGCCGGCACCGCGCGGCATGCCGCAGATCGAGGTGACCTTCGACATCGACGCCAACGGCATCCTGCACGTGAGCGC
>WOZO01000035.1 GCA_011620315.1 Sideroxydans sp.
CGGAATTTTCTCAATATTCGGCGCAGTGCGGGGGATTAAATCAGCGTTTCCTTAGGTGCGGTTTGCTGCTGTCTTTATGATAGTTTTGGTGGGGTAGTCCGACAGGCTGCTAGGAATTCAAAATTCTAAGCAAGACAAGGCGCGAGCAAGAAATCGCGACGCAGCATATGTGTGATATGTAAGGAGCGATTTTTTGTGCGCAACGCAGTATTGCGACGAAGTTTGGATTCTAAGAGGCGTCCATTAGCTGCCGCTGACGCGAAACCAACCGGCAATGCTGCGGCGGGTCGTGTTCGAGATGAGTACTTCATGCGGGAAGGATTCGCTGAGGAAGATGATCATCGTGCCGAAGGTCGGTTGCACTCTGAGCAGTTCGGTCTCGCCGGAAGGATCGTAGACCACCAGTTCGCCGCCATGCTCGGGCTGCCAATCCTCGTTCAGGTATAGCACCGTGGTCAGGATGCGGTTCTTCTTGCCCTGCAGCACATCGGAATGTTTCGCGTAGCCGTAGCCGCTGTTGTAGATCGCGTAGTGGCTTTCGTAATCGAACATTCCCAGGAACAACCGGACATTCAATTCCCGTCGCAGTGTTTCCATCTGTTCCAGAAAAGCACAGTCGACGGGGTCGTTCGTTTCTATCCAGCTGATGGCGTCGCCGCGTAGCGACTCGATCTGTTTCTTGGCTGCACCGCGCCCCACATGAGCAGCCTGAAAACGCTCTGAATCATCGTCCTCACAGCGCCTTTGCAGTCCATGCAATAGCTCATCCGCCAGCGCGTTTGCCAGCACGATATAGCCGGTCTGCTCCAGCTCTTTGGCGATGAGGTCGATATCCATGGGGCGCGGATTCTAGCACCGAAGAATAGGGCGCGAAGCACAAACCGGTCGGCCGAGAATACCGCCGAAGCAGGGCAGTCTGGTGCGCTCGGGGGAAGGATGTGAGAAGGGATCGAACTGCAGGTTGGTACGGAGGGCGTTGCGGTGGCCGCAGTGCCGCAGCCCTCCTGTCAGACGGATAGCGGAGACGTTCAGAAGATCAGTTACCCTCGCGCATACCGCCGCCAGAACCCATGCCACCACCCTGCCGCATACCGCCGCCGGGGCCCATCATCCCGCCACCGGCGGCTGGCGGCATATCCGGCAATGTCACCCCGCGTTCTTTTGCACGCATCTTCATTTGTTCATGATGCTCGTTGCGGATGCGTTCGCGATCCTTTGCCGTCTTGGCGGCCCGCATCTTGGCGCGATAAGCATTGCGTTCCTTCAGCGTCATCAATTGGCTGCCATAGATGCGCTCCTGATCCTGCATCTGATCCTGCTTCTGGTCGCGGACCTGATCCGCCGCAAACAGCGGCCCCGCTGAAACTGCCAAAGCACCTGCAAATAGTGAGATTGCAATCGTTCGTATAAACATGATGCACTCCTTTTCGTATGGTCAAGCGGCGAACCACTATGCGCTTAGCCGGACGAAGGTGCAAGACGGGGTGGATATGGCGGAAACTGATGCGGTAAGCAGGGTGGCGAAGCTGACCATTTTTAGCCAAGGTCTCACTTCACCAATTCGCTCAACGCCCCCAGCAATCGCTCCACATCATGCACGCTAACATGCAGATGCGGCGCAAAGCGCAGCGCGTTGCCGCGTTGGCTGATGTAGATGTGTTTCGCTTTCAGCTCCGCCACCAGATTGCCGGTGTAGCTCGGCGGCAACTGAGCGCAGAACATGTGCGGGCAGCGTTGCGCGGTATCCGGCAGGCGGCAACCGAGTTGCGCGAGATGCGCCGCGATCCCTGCGTTGATAGCGGCCAGCGATGTCGCGATGTTCTCCACGCCCCATGTCTTGATCTGCTCCAGCGCCGCGACCGCGCCCGGCAGGATGGTCGCCGTGCATTTCTCGCCCACGTCGAAGCGGCGCGCGCCGGGCATGTAGCGGTCGGAATATTTCACCAGCTCGGCAAAGTTCTCCGCATTGCTGCGCGCCAGCCAGCTTTCCTCCAGCGGACGCGCATCGCGCCAGCGTTCGGCCACATACAGCAGGCTGAAACCGTAAGGGCACAGCAGCCACTTGTAACCCGCCGCCACCAGAAAATCCGGCTGCACTTCCTCGATGGAAAATGGCATCGCGCCCAGCGTCTGCGTCGCATCCACGATCAGCGTGCAGCCCGCTTTGCGGCAGGCCTCTCCGATGCGGCGCAGGTCGATATACGCCCCGTTCGTCCAGTGGCAGGACGACACCGCCACCACCTTCACCGCAGCGTCGATGTTATCCAGGATCGCCCGCGTCCAGTCGCCGTCCGCCGGCGTCGGCACTGTCCGCAGCGTCGCGCCCGTTTCCTGCGCCGTGCGACGCAGCGGCAGCACGATGCTGGGGAATTCCTCGTCTATCACCAGAATGCAGTCGCCCGCATGCAGATGCGGCTCGATCGCCCGCGCCGCCGTGCTGATGCCGTAACTCGCAGTCGGCACCACCGCATAGCCATCCGCATCGCCGCCGAAGATATCCGCCGACAGACGGCGCACTGTTTCAGCACCCTCGAAGAAACTCTGCGCCGAGCGTTCCCACGGATGGCTCTTGCTGCGCACGCCGTCGAGCAGGCGTCGCTGCGCTTCATTCAGTTGCGGCGCGTTGTAGGCGCAATTGAAATAGGCGATATCGTCGGGGATGTCGAACAGTTGGCGTTGGGAGGGGAGGAGGGGCATAAGATGTTTGATCAAAAAGTAAGCGCGACCACTGGGGCCACTTGGATTAAGTTCGAGGAGATGGCTGCTTGGGTATTCCCCACCGGGCTATGGCATCTGCCCGGATGCTTTCCCAACTGAACGTGTCGTTCGGATATTGCTCATCCTCGACAAGACGGCGGCGCAACTCGGCAATCAATTCCTCCTGTGAGAGGGGGCTCACTGTGTCATCAATCACAGGAACACCGCTGGCGAAACATTGAAGCGTTCAGCCAGTGCCTTGATCTGCCGTGTGTTGAGTTCGCGTTTGCCGTTCAGGATGGCCGAGACGATGCTTTGCCCGCCCAGCTCTGCGGCCAGATCGGTTTGCTTGAGCCCGTGTTCTTCCATCAGGAAAGCCAGTACCTGCGCGGGCGAGGCATCGGGCAGTGCGAATTGCTTTGTCTCGTAGGCTTCGACCTCTTTGGTGATCAGATCGAGCAGCGGCATCAGCCGATGAGACTCGTTTGCGCCGATGCGGTCCAGCAATTCGTCCATCACCTGCACACGGCGCTCATAATCCTTCTTGCTCGTGATCGGGCCGAGCGGCACCAGCTTGTTCAATTTCTGCCATGCGGATTGCACCGAGGCGAGATCGAGATGGCGTTCAGCGACTATGCTCATTTTCGTTTGCGCCTTTTGAGTCTGAATTTGAGCTTGGCCCCTATAACCCTAATGACTTTTTCGGATTGCCTGAACGATTGCTAACATTCTAAGTATAGAGTCCTGAAGCTCGTTTTCAGTGTACTTGTCGTTGTGCGTATTTTCCGGGTGATGCGTGAAATTGCGAATAAAGGTCATGGATGTTCTGGCATCTGTACACAGATGTCCATCTTTTGATCGCACCCATTGTTTGTCTTGGCTACATCCTTTTTCAACAAGGAAAGTTTCCATTCGCTTCTAACTTTCGCATTTCATCCTTTCTTGGATCCAACCATAAAGTTCATTGTGATACTCGAAAGTTGGCAAATTGAAGGCATGAAAACTAAGCTCCCCCCATGATGCATTAGAAAATAACCATTGCGCAGGTCTAGCAGCCTGTCGGACTACCCCACCAAAACTATCATAAAGACAGCAGCAAA
>WOZO01000054.1 GCA_011620315.1 Sideroxydans sp.
CTTTTCCCGGCGGCACACCGACGATGCGTTTGAAAGCCTTGCGGAACGCGGCTTCTGATTCGTAGCCGCACTTCATCGCGATATCCAGCATGTTGGCCCGCTCGTCCGCCAGCATGCCGCTCGCCATCTGCATGCGCCAGGTCGCCACGAATTCCATCGGCGGCATGCCGACCAACTGGCTGAAACGCTCCGAGAAAGTAGAGCGCGACTGACAGGCGATGTCCGCCATGCGGTCTACCGACCATGGTTCTGCGGGCGCGTCTATGAAAGCTGTGACGGCGGGGCGCAGATGCGCATCGGACAACGCGGCCAGCAAGGGCGACAGCTTGGGATCGTGATGCAGGGCATGACGGATGACATACAGGAACAGCGTGTCCGACAGGCGGTCCAGAATGGCATTCACGCCCAGCTCGTTTCGCATCGCCTCCTCGGTCAACAGCTCGATCACGCTGCGTATCTGCGTGCCGGATGGGCTTTTGTCCGGACGGATCAGCATGAACTCCGGGAAGGAAGCGATCAGCAAGCGGCGGATATGAGCAGGCAGCCGCAGGTGGCCGCACAGCAGGCCGGCACCAGGCGCGTCCTTGTCCAGCGTCGCGGGGTGCGAATAGTCGAAGGGCTGCTGCGGAACGACAGACTGCGCGCTGAAAGTGTGCGCAGCATCGTGCGCGAAGAAGGCGATGTCGCCCGCGTTCATGCGCGCGGGCTTTCTGCCGTCCGCCATGTGTATCCACGCTTCGCCGTGGCACACCAGATGGAACGTGGTCGCGTCGGAGCCGCCGGGCGTGGACATGTGCCAGGCATCGCACAGTTGGCCCACGTAATACACCTCGGAGCCGAGGTGCAGGCGGCGCAGGAAATCGTCGACAGGGCGGGAGGATTTTTCCATTACAGCTTGCGCGGCAGTTCGCGTGCCGCCTTGCGGAGGAAGGTGAGCTGTTTTTCGAAGTTGCGGCAACCTCGGCACATCATCAGATGCATGCGCATCGCGATTCGCTCGCGCAGGGTGATGGGGCGGTCGTAGGATTGTGAGAGCAGTTCGGTGTTGTGTTTGCAGTCAATCATGTTTACCTCGCATTCCCAAACCAGTTCATATCCAGGCATTCGCGCAACGCTAGACGCGCGCGGTGCAGGATCACCCAGCAGTTAGTCGTTGATATTCCCAATTCCTGACAGATCTCATCCGTCGACATCTCCATGAACTCGCGCATCATGAAGGCGCGGGCTGTGTTGAGCGGCATGCGCTGGTTGCATTGTTCGAACACATTCCAGAAATGCGCGTTCTCCAGTGACTGCTCGGGCGCGTTCCATGTTTGCGGCGGATCGGCCCAATGGCCGTTCTCCTTGAACAGCGCGTCGACCAGCTCATTCTCGTCCTCACCCTCGGCCACATTCAGTTGTGGCTCGCGAGCACGCTTGCGCAGCAGGTCGATGATCTTGTGTTTGAGGATGCCCACCAACCAGGTGCGCGGTGAAGACTGTGCGGCGAACTTGGCGCGACTCTCGATGGCGGCCACCAGCGTCTCCTGCACCACATCCTCGGCCAGGTTCGGGTCGCGCAGTTGCAGCATGGCGTAGCGTATGAGGTGGCTGCGATGGCCTTGCAGTTCTTCGGGATCGATGTCGCTCATTCAAGCTCCGGTTGGCTGGCGAGATGCTGTGGCATGTTAGCACTCGCGGAAATGCAAAACACCCGCCGATAGTGGGCGGGTGCATGGGAAAGCGGGAAAGTATCAGTGGCGTGTCGCGGCACAGGGATTTTTCGCCGCACAGGGATTGGCCGCCGCGCACGGGTTCTTCGCTGCACAGGGCGAGCCAGCGCGGAAGTCTTTCTGCAGTGATTCGGTGTAAGCGGTCAGCGCAGCCAGCTTCTTGCTGCTCCACGGCAGCGGCTTGGCAGCCATCGGCACCACCATGCAGAACTGCACCATCTCATCAAGATGTACGGCCTTCACCGCAGCCCGATCATGCGTCATCTCGACATAGTGCGGATAAGGCAGCGCGAACGATGTCTGGAACGCGCCGTTTTCGCTATGGCAGGTGTTGCACGACATGCCGTTGCTGCTCAGGCGCGGGTCGTTGAACAAGCGTTTCCCGTAAGACAACAACTCGCTATTGCTGCCCCGGTAGGGGCGATAGTTGGCCGGGCGCATCACGCTTTTGATGTCCATCTTCACCATCGCGGCCGCACAGGGATTGGCCGCAGCACAGGGGTTCTTTGCGGCACACGGATTCATGCGAGAACTGCGCGGTGCACAGGGATTGGCGCGGCAAGGGGTTGCCATCGCCATGCCGCCGACGGACAAGCTCAACACGCCGGAGGCGATCAGGGTATTCATCAATCTGGTTCGTTTCATGTTGTTCTCCTTGTATCTCAGGCCAGCAGCCAGAAGGCGAGGATGCCGACCGCCGTCAATACGACCGCGCCCAGCATCATCTTTTCATGCACGCACATGCCGGGCGTGGTCTCGCAACTACTATTCATCTTGCACATCATGGACATCTCAGCCTCCTGTCAGTAATCGGGAAAATCACGCATTGTTACGGTGACTGGGGTTGGTCGCGCGGGAATGGAAAACCTTACAACTTGAAAAATATCTGTAAGGAATGGAGGATGTCAGCGACCAATCAGCATCGCCTCATCCGCTAAATCAAAAGGAGATTGCCATGTTCCAGAAACTATTCCTATCGCTGGCCCTGTTGTTCCCATTGTTTGCCCATGCCGTTGGCGAGCCTTACACCCAGGCCAAGCTGGATGCGCTGAACAAATCTGGCCAACCGGTGCTGGTGTTCATCCATGCCCCATGGTGTCCGACTTGCCGCGCGCAGGATGCCGTGCTGGAGAAGCTGTTACCGACCGATGAGTTCAAGCCTATCACCACGCTGAAGGTTGATTTCGACAGCCAGCAAGCCGTGGTCAAGGAATTCGGTGTGCGCTACCAGAGCACGCTGATCGTATTTAAGAACGGTCACGAGGTCGCACGCGTGACCGGCGAAACAGACAGCGACAAGATCGCCGTGCTGTTGCGAAAGGCGCTGTAAAGATGGAACTGAGCGCAGCCAGCTACGGTCTGTCATTCCTCGCCGGCGTGCTATCCACGCTGTCGCCGTGCGTGCTACCGCTGGTGCCCATCCTGATGGGCTCGGCAGCGGGTACGCATCGCTACGGCCCGTTCGCGTTGGTGGTCGGGCTGATGCTCTCGTTCACGCTCATCGGCGTGGGGCTGGGTTCGCTGGGCGGCAACATCGGACTGGAGCAGGATAGTCTGCGCATCGTGGGCGGCGTGTTGCTGCTGTTGTTCGGGGCGGTGCTGGTCTCCACTTGGTTGCAAGATCGTTTCAGCGCGGCGGTCAGTCGGCTGGGCGTAGGACAGGGCATGCTTGCGCGTTTCAATCTGAACGGATTGCACGGCCAGTTCCTGCTTGGTCTGCTGCTCGGAGTGGTGTGGAGTCCGTGCGTCGGCCCCACGTTGGGTGTGGCGGTCACGCTGGCCAGTCAGGGACAAGCACTGGCGCAAGTCACAGCGGTGATGTTGATGTTCAGCCTCGGTGCAGGCATGCCGCTGCTCGCGCTTGGCATGCTGTCTCGCCAAGCGATGGGTAAATGGCGCGGGCGTATGATGGATGCCGGCCAGAAAGCCAAGAAGTTGTTCGGTGTGGCGTTGCTGTTGATTGGCGTGCTGGTAATGACGGGCGCGGATAAAGGATTCGAAAAGTGGGCAGTGAACGCGATGCCTGAATGGATGGTAAACCTGACGACGCGCTATTAACTTGGCTATCGAGGATACGTATATGTCTGAAAAAGAATCCCTGTTGAACACACTGCTCGGGCTATCCATGATCGTCGAGGCACGCGATCCCTACACCGGCGGTCATCTGTGGCGCGTGTCGCAATTCTCCAAGCTGCTGGCGCAGCAAGCGGGTCTGTCGCGTCGCGACATCGCGCTGAGCGAAGTCGGTGGTTTCTTGCACGACCTCGGAAAAGTCGGTGTGCCCGATGCCATCCTCAACAAACCGGATAGGCTCACCGATGGAGAGTACGACGTCATCAAGACCCATCCCGCAGTAGGCGGGAAACTGCTGTCCAACCATCCGCTGGCGAACCTCGCGTTCGATGCCGTGGTCGGTCACCACGAACGCCCGGACGGAAACGGCTACCCGAACCGCATCGCAGGCGATGTCATTCCGGAAGTCGCGCGCATCGTCAGCATCGCCGATGCCTTCGACGCCATGACCAGCACGCGCGCCTACCGCAAAGGCATGCGCATGGAAAAAGCACTCGACATCATCCGCGAAGAGACCGGTCGGCAGTTCGATGCGCCGCTGGCGAAACACTTCCTGGCACTGAGCGGCACAAGCGAGCTGGCGCACATCATCGGCCACAGCGAACCGGGCTTGCCGCTATTGCAGTGCGGTTGCGGCGCACCGCTGGCGATACGCAGCGCACAGCGCGACGGCGACCATGTGTATTGCCACTGCTGCGGTGGTGAATCGCGACTGAGCAAACATGGCGATGATCGCAAGATCGAGATGACCGGAGAGAAGGGTGATGCCTCGGTGCTGGCACCGGATTCTGATTCCGATTTGATCGGTGCAATGGTGGAAGACATCGCGCCGCATGTGCTGTGAGGTGAAATCATGAATGCAGCATTAAACGGTACTGTCGAGATCAACGGCAGGCAAGTATCGGTCGAATGGACTAAATCCGCCGCGCGCGAACTGGCGCGGCGCGCGCAACCACTGGTGGTCGAACTGGAACTGTATTTTTCCTGCCTGGTGAAGAAGTTCGTCCACTTCCACGAATCGGCACCGCAACGCGACACCGTCGCCGTCAGCGACAAGCTCGCCGTCTTCTTCCGTCCGGTCACATCCACAGCCTGCTCATTCGAAGTGGCAGACCGCTTGGGTCGACAACCGGAGATAGAACTCGACACACTAAACGCGCGCAAGATCGCGCCGAAGTTAGTCAAGCTTGATTTCGTGCGCGGTGCATGGAAAGGGAATTACTGGCTTTGAATATTTGAAATAATTAACGCCCGGCGAGTGCCAGCTCCACCATCCACAGCGTGTCCTCGACTGAAATATCCATCTGGCTGGTGATGTCCAGTTCCCTGTCCTCGAACACATCCTCTCCGGGATGCGCTTCAGCCCATGTCCACACGATCTCGTCGCGCTTCTGCAGTAGTGCTTCGATGTGCGGGCGGTAGAGCACGAACATGGCGCTGATCCAGCGGTTCACCGGCAGCGATGGGAAGGCATGGTCGATGACGAAGTGGTCCAGCATGCGGATCACTTGTTCGGCGGGATACCAGGCTTCGGCGGTCACCCAGCGGTTGGTTGTGAACAGGGTGGTCGGGAAACCGTAGCCGTCCATGGCGATGGCGACCAAGTGTGACAGTGCTTCGTCGCCTTGCGGCCACGGATCGGTGGCGGGATATTCGATGGGTGAGACACCGACGGGCATGCCCTTGGGGCGCAGGAAGCAGTGGAAGTGGCCGTGTTCACCCGCTTCGCTGCGATGGGCGTGGTAGTAATACTGCGCATGGCTCTCGCGGTCGTATACGTCGTCATCGGGGTAGTGGTTGAATTCGTAGAACGTCTCGCCCCGGTTCAGGCTGTCGCGCAACACTTCGCCAACGATGTTCAGTTCGGCTTTCTTCAGCACGCGATACATGTCCACGATCTCGCGGCCTGCCTGCCGCATGGCCTGCAACTGCGCCAGCGGCAGACGGGTCAGATCGGGCGCAACAACCAACCTCGCTTCGAGGCCGGTCTTGGCTGCTGGCGAACTTAATGCGCTGCGCATGGGTTCTTGGCAGCGCAAGGATGCTTGGCTGCACACGGGTTCTTGGCTGCACAGGGATTCTTCGCCGCGCAAGGGCTGGCTTTCTTTTTGGATTTCGCCATGCACGGGTGTTTGCCGGCACAGGGGTTCATGCCTGCGCAGGGATTGGCTTTGCTGGTCTTGTGCGAACGCGCCGCACAGGGATTGGCCGCGCCACAGGGGGCGGCAAGAGCGGCACCGCTCATGGCAGCCGCCAGTGCGCCGGAAGAGATCAGGGTCTTTGCGAGGGTGTCGAATTTCATGGTGGTTCTCCTTGAATGTAAGGCATGGCCGAATTGGCGGATGCAAGGGTTAGTCGCTTAGAGTCTGCAGAACTTACATAGCTGGAAAATATCAGCTAGGAACGCAGGATGGATGGGAGACCTGTTTCAAGTACATACGATTGCCAGAAAATGGCTGACCACATGCGCAGGATATTGAAATTAATTCCCTACCGTAAATTCCCTGTTCATCGAACAATTTGACTCCGATCAACACACAAGGAGTCTGTCATGGAAACCATTCACAATTCGGAAGCATGGAACAAGGGCAAGCTCATCGGCCAGAAGCCGCCGCTAAAGCCTAAGGACATATGGGCTATCCGATTCCACCTACAGAATAGACATGCAATTCGTGATCTGGCCATGTTTAACTTGGCAATCGATAGCAAGCTGCGCGGTTGCGATCTTGTCAGTCTGCATGTTCGTGATGTCACCCACGGGAGTCAGATTCTCCCTCGGGCAATGGTTATCCAGCGAAAAACGCAGCGCCCTGTTCAGTTTGAACTTACCGAACCAACTCGGACGGCTGTAGTCGCTTGGATAGAAAAAGCACATCTACGCAGCGATGAGAGTCTATTCCCGAGCCGAATTGCAGGCTCGTCCCACATCTCCACGCGACAGTATGCTCGACTTGTTCACAAGTGGATTGAAACAGCAGGACTGGATTCATCGGCATATGGAACTCACTCCATGCGGCGAACCAAAGCGACGCTGATTTACAAGCGAACGAAGAATCTGAGGGCTGTACAGTTATTGCTTGGTCATACCAAGCTTGAAAGTACGGTTCGCTATCTCGGAATCGAAGTAGATGACGCACTGGAAATTTCTGAGCAAACAGAAATCTAGCGTGTGTATGAAGCGGCTACACATGTAGTTCTGTGTGGCCGCTTAGGTTTGAGAGCAGACTCAGTCAGTAAATCATTCAGAAGTCAGCTTTGGCCGAGAATCCGCCCTTAAACAGAACGCAGCTGAACAGCAGCTACCAGTTGATGGTGATGTAAGCCGTTGCGCTGTGTCGGTTTGATGAGCTGGAAATACGGCGGCACGTTGAAATCTCTCGGGATGAACAGTCTGTGATGACGCAGTTTGAATATCTCTTCTATGCAGCCGGGACAATCTGGACTATCCGCATCGCGTTGCTGCACGACTGGCAAGATCGGGTAGTGGATGGATTGGGAGGCTTGGGCGATGGTTAAGCGGTGGGTGTCGCGGGTATGATCATTCGCATCACACCTGCTGTGCGAACGGGGCAGGAAAATTCTGCCTGTGCATGTAACCCTTTTCTGCCCCCGTCCGAATCAAAAGGTGCAAAGACCTTTTGCTATTTGAATCGGAGGCGATGATGAAACGAAGAGACTTCTTGCAGGGCCTGACTGGCTTGTCGATCCTGATGGCGCTACCGGTCATGGCCGGGGAGATGATGATGGCGGCCTGGAAACCGTTGGTGAAAAGCAAAGCGGCATGGCGCGGGCTGTTGCCGGCCGACCGGTATGCGATCCTGTTCGAGGAGGGCACCGAGCCTGCGCACAGCAGCCCGCTGGATAAGGAGAAGCGCAGCGGTACTTTCATCTGCGCGGCTTGCGCGCTGCCCTTGTTCTCCTCCAAGCATAAATACGACAGCGGTACCGGCTGGCCGAGTTTCTGGCAGCCGCTGCCGGATGCGGTGGCCACCAAGACCGATTACAAGCTGATATGGCCGCGCACCGAATATCACTGCGCGCGTTGCGGCGGGCATCAGGGCCATGTGTTCGATGACGGCCCGCAACCGACCGGGCTGCGTTATTGCAACAACGGTCTGGCACTGGAGTTCGTGGTCGATGGGGCGCCGCTGCCGGCGTTGCGATCATGAATACGCGCCTGAGTCTGCTGCTGGCTATGTGCGGGCTGCTGTTCGCGACGGGTGCGCGGGCTGCCGAGACCACTTCCGCCAGTGCCATTTTCGCGGGCGGCTGCTTCTGGTGTATCGAGGCCGACTTCGAAAAGCTGGACGGTGTGATCGGGGTCGAATCCGGCTACACCGCCGGCAAGGTGGCCGAGCCGACTTACCAGCAGGTGAGCCGCGGCGGCACGGGTCATGCAGAGGCGGTGCGCGTGCGCTATGACCCGCGCAAGGTCAGCTATGAGACGCTGCTGGATTATTTCTGGCGGCATATCGATCCCACGGTGAAAGACCGGCAGTTCTGCGATGTGGGTTCGCAATATCGCAGCGCGATCTATTACCAGAATGCCGCCGAGGAAAAAGCCGCGCGGGCCAGCAAGCAGGCGTTGCTGCAGAGCGGGCGATTCAAGCAGATCCACACCGAGATCGAGCCCGCCGCCACGTTCTACCTCGCCGAGGAATACCATCAGGATTACTACAAGAAGAACCCCGTGCGTTATGGTTACTACCGCTATAGTTGCGGTCGCGATGCGCGGGTCGAGGCGTTGTGGGGCGCGCACTAGGCAGATGCTGATTCTTTCGTCATCCCCGCGAAGGCGGTGATCCAGTGGTATTGATCAACTGGGTTCCCGCGTTTGCGGGAACGACAAAACCGGATAGCCGGGCTGAAGCCCGACCTGCAAGATGCAGCGCTTTCTGTAGATAACTGTAAGAATCGGCAGTGCTGGCACGACTCATCTGCAAATCCAACCAGACAGGAAAATCATGCACGCTACCTTGCCCTTGTTGCAGCACACCGAATTCCCCGCTTTGCGCCGCAGCACATTGGAGACACTGCAGGTCAATCTTGGCTACAAGTGCAACATGAGCTGCCAGCATTGCCACGTCAACGCCGGGCCGAACCGTACCGAGATGATGGATGCCGAGACGATGGCGCTGATCCCGCAGGTGCTGGCCGCGCGTGATCTGCATACGCTGGACCTTACCGGTGGCGCGCCGGAGTTGCATGAAGGTTTTCGTGATCTGGTGCGGGCGGCGCGGGCGCAGGCTTGCAAGGTGATAGACCGCTGCAACCTGACGGTGTTGTTCGAACCGGGGCATGAGGACTTGGCCGAGTTCCTGGCCGAACAGCAGGTTGAGATCGTTGCATCACTGCCTTGTTACTCGCTGGACAATGTGGACAAGCAACGCGGCAAGGGCGCGTTCGACAAAAGCATCCTCGCGCTACAAAAGCTCAACGCGCTGGGTTATGGCATGCCCGACAGCGGGCTGGTGCTGAATCTGGTGTTCAATCCACAAGGCGCTTCGCTGCCACCCGATCAGGCCGCGCTGCAAGCGGATTACAAGCGCGAGTTGTTCGATCACTTCGGCATCCAGTTCAACCAACTGTTGGCCATCGCCAACATGCCGATCCAGCGCTTCGGCTCGATGCTGATCTCCAAAGGTCAGTTCAGCGACTACATGCAACTGCTGCACGAGAGTTTCTCTGCGGCCAATCTGGAAACGGTGATGTGCCGCACGCTGGTTAGCGTGGATTGGCAGGGCTATCTGTATGACTGCGACTTCAACCAGCAACTGGCTCTTGCCTTGCCCGGCACAGGCCGACCCCATCTGCGCTCGCTGTTGCAACAGGATATTCATAACCAATCAATACGCGTGGCCGACCATTGCTACGGCTGTACCGCAGGGCAGGGCAGCAGTTGCGGCGGTGTGATCGCCACTGAACAACCCGTCGAGCAAGCGCGTTGCGGAGCTGCATCGTGAAGCGCAGCCTGACTGTTGTGATCATCGTCGTGCTAGTGGCGCTGTTCTTTGCATTCGATCTGGATAGATACCTGACGCTGGAATCGCTGAAACAAAGCCAGCAGGATTTCGCCGCTTTCAAAACGCAGTCGCCCTTGCTGGTGGCGGCTGCCGCTTTTGTCGCCTATGTGCTGGTCACCGCGCTGTCATTACCCGGTGCGCTGGTGATGACGCTGGCGATGGGTGCGCTATTCGGTTTGTTGTGGGGCACGCTGCTGGTGTCGTTCGCTTCAACGATAGGCGCGACGCTGGCTTTCCTCGTCTCGCGCTTCGTGTTGCGTGACGCGGTGCAGCAGCGCTTCGGTGACAAGCTCAAAGCCATCAACGAAGGTATCGCACGCGACGGCGCCTTGTATCTGTTCACGCTGCGTCTGGTGCCGGTGTTTCCGTTCTTCCTCATCAACCTGCTGCTGGGGCTGACGCCGATGAAGACGCGCACCTTCTATTGGGTGAGTCAGGTTGGCATGTTGGCGGGCACCTTGGTGTTCGTGAATGCGGGCACGCAGTTGGCCGCTTTGCAAAGTCTGTCCGGCATCCTTTCGCCCGGCCTGTTGCTGTCGTTCGCCTTGTTGGGCGTATTCCCCTTGCTTGCCAAGCAAGTCACTGCCTGGCTGCAAAGCCGTCGTGTGTATGCCAAATGGCAGCGTCCCGCCAAGTTCGACCGCAACTTGATCGTCATTGGCGGCGGTGCGGCGGGCTTGGTGTCGGCGTATATCGCGGCCGCGGTGAAAGCCAAAGTCACTTTGATCGAAGCGCACAAGATGGGCGGCGATTGTTTGAACTACGGCTGCGTGCCGAGCAAGGCGCTGATCAAGAGCGCCAAGCTGGCCAACCAGATCCGCCACGGCGAACACTATGGTTTGAACGTGGCAGCCCCCGAATTCAGCTTCCGCAAAGTGATGGCGCGCGTGCATGACGTGGTCAGCGCCGTCGCCCCGCATGACAGTGTGGAGCGTTACACAGGGCTGGGTGTTGATGTGGTGCAAGGTTATGCGCGCATCACCGATCCGTGGACGGTGGAGATCAAACTGGCCGACGGCACGACACAGACACTGACTACACGCAGCATCGTCATCGCCACCGGCGCGCGTCCGTTCGTGCCGCCGCTGCCGGGGCTGGATGAAGTGGGCTATGTCACCAGCGACACCTTGTGGTCGACCTTCGCCGAGATGGATAGCGCACCCAAGCGTTTGGTGGTGTTGGGCGGCGGGCCTATCGGTTGCGAATTGGCGCAGAGTTTCGCGCGGCTGGGTTCCGGCGTGACGCAGATCGAGATGGCACCACGCATCATGATCCGTGAAGACATCGAAGTGTCTGAGTTGGCGCGTGACTCGCTGAGTGCTGACGGCGTGGAAGTATTGACTGACCACAAAGCGATACGCTGCGAGAAAGAGGGCGAACACAAATACATCGTGGTGGAGCATGACGGTGAGACACGCCGCATCGAATTCGACGCGCTGATCTGCGCCGTTGGCCGTAGTGCGCGCCTGAAAGGTTTCGGTCTGGAAGAGCTGGGCATACCGACCCAGCGCACTGTCACCACCAACGACTATCTGGAGACCCTGTATCCCAACATCTACGCGGCGGGCGATGTGGCCGGGCCGTACCAGTTCACCCACACGGCGGCACATCAGGCCTGGTACGCGGCCGTGAACGCCTTGTTCGGCGACTTCAAGAAATTCAAGGCCGATTATTCCGTCATCCCTTGGGCGACTTTCATCGAGCCGGAAGTGGCGCGCGTCGGCCTCAACGAGCAGGAAGCGAAAGAGCAGGGTGTGCCTTACGAAGTGGTGAAGTTCAATAATGAAGAACTTGACCGCGCCATCGCCGATGGCACAGCGCACGGTTTCGTCAAAGTGCTCACCGTGCCGGGCAAGGACAAGATACTGGGCGTCACCCTCGTGGGCGAACACGCGGGTGACCTGCTCGCCGAGTTCGTGCTGGCGATGAAGTACGGGCTAGGATTGAACAAGATACTCGGCACCATCCACACCTATCCGACACTGTCCGAAGCCAACAAATACGCGGCGGGCGAATGGAAACGCGCCCATGCGCCGCAGGGCGTGTTGCGCTGGCTGGAGAAATATCATGCGTGGAAGCGGGGGTGAGGTGAACATCTCCATCATCATCCCCATGCTCAACGAAGCTGCGCAATTACCCGATCTGTTCGCGCATCTGCTGCCTTTGCAGCGGGCGGGCTGTGAGATCGTGTTCGTCGACGGTGGCAGTACGGATGCCTCGCCGGAACTGGCGCGCGTCGCGGGTTTTCAGGTGGTGATGTCGGCGTGCGGCAGGGCCCGTCAGATGAACGCGGGCGCGGCTGCCGTCAGCGGCGAGGTGCTGCTGTTCCTGCATGCCGATACGCGTTTGCCGCAAGGTGCGCCGCACCATATCGCGCAGGCACTGAGTGGCGCTGTCCTATGGGGCAGGTTCGACGTGTGCATCACCGGGCGGCCGTTCATGCTGCGCGTGATCGCACACATGATGAATTGGCGTTCCTGTCTGTCCGGCATCGCCACCGGCGATCAGGCCATGTTCATGCGGCGAGAAGTGTTCCTGCGTGTGCAGGGTTTCCCCGAGCAGCCGCTGATGGAAGACATCGAACTGAGCAAACGTCTGAAGACTTTCTCGCAGCCCGCCTGCATCCATCATTGCGTCAATACTTCCGGTCGCCGCTGGGAGACGCGCGGCGTGTGGCCGACCATCTTTCTGATGTGGCGTCTGCGCTGGGCCTACTGGCGCGGGGCGGATGCGAGTGAACTGGCGGGGCTGTACCGATGAGCGCCGATGTGAACAAACCGCTGCGCATCATCGTCTTCGCCAAGGCACCGCAACCCGGACTCGCCAAGACGCGGCTCATCCCCGCCTTGGGTGAGCAGGGCGCTGCCGCCTTGGCGCGTGCGATGTTGCTGCACACCTTGCAGGCTGGACTGGATGCACAGGTCGGCACGGTAGAACTGTGCGCGACGCCGGACATCGATACTGCCGCGTGGCGCGACGTGCCCTTGCCGGACGGCATCGTCTTCAGCGCGCAAGGTGAGGGCGACCTCGGTGCACGCATGGCGCGCGCGGCGCAGCGTGCGAGTGAGGCTGGCGAACGCATGCTGCTGATCGGCACGGATTGTGTGGAGATGTCGGCGTGCCTGTTGCAACAGGCTGCGCAGTCGCTGTTCGATTACGACGCGGTCATCCATTGCACGACGGATGGTGGATATGCACTGCTGGGATTGGACAGGTTCGACGCTTTGCTGTTCTCCGATATGCCCTGGAGCACGGATGCCGTCGCCAGCCGCACGTTGGCACGGCTCGGCCAACTGGGCTGGCACACGCATGTGGCAGAGATGCTGCACGACGTGGACGAACCGCAAGACTTGAAACACCTGCCTGTCCATTGGAGCGCACATGCTGCGGCGTAGCGTTTTGTTCGTCTGCATCTTGCTTTGCGCGGCCGGTGCACATGCGCAGGAAAGATTGACGCAGTTCGATGTCGAATCCGCCGACGTGCCAACACCTTGGCGAGTGATTCATCTGGACAAGAAAGTGGCTGCCACGCGTTACAGCGTGACGCGCGCGGATGGCGTGTTGGGTATCGCCGCCGAAGCCGATCACAGCATAGCCTTGTTGGCGCGTCCGGTCGAGGTCGATCTGCATCGCACGCCGGTGTTGTGTTGGCGCTGGCGTATCGATACGCCGCTGCTCAAAGCGGATATGGCGACCAAGGCGGGCGACGACTATGCCGCCCGCGTGTATGTGTCGTTCGCTTTGCCACCGGACGAGATCGGCTGGGTGTTGCGCGGCAAGCTCGCGCTGGCGCGCGCGATCTGGGGCGATGCCGTGCCCGATGCCGCACTCAATTATGTGTGGGACAACCGCTATCCGGTCGGCACACGCAAGCCGAATGCCTACACCGACCGCACACGCATGATCGTGGCGCAATCGGGGGCGAGCCAGGCGGGTAAGTGGGTCGTCGAACGCCACGATGTGCTGCAAGACTTCATCACCGAATTCGCTTCGCCGCAGGCGCGTTTGATCCAACTCGCCGTGGCATCCGATACCGACAACACCGGTGAGACCGCGCATGCCGGATTCGCCGATTTTCAGTTCGTTGAAAAAGACGCTGCGTGTTTCGCTGAGTGAGTTGAAAGAAATCAGTCGCTGCGGCGACTAAGCGATAAATAGGGAAGAAAGGCAGGATAAGATGGAACAACTACAAGGTGTGTTTTTCTGGGGGTTCTTGGTTGCGTTCGGGGTGACCATGTATCTGGTTTCGCCGAAGACCACGGACGAGGGCGGCTTTTTCAAAGGCCATGACGCACAGGGCCGACCGGCCAGCGAATGGGCACTGATGATGAGCATCTTCATCAGTTGGATCTTCGCCAAGTCGGTGACCAATGCCGCCAACCTCGGCGCGAGCTACGGCATCGTCGGCGGGCTGGCCTATGCCACTTACTGGCTGTCTATCCCCGTGGCGGGGCTGGTGATCTATCGCTTGCGCACGCGCGAAGGCGCGACCGGACTGGTGCCGTTCCTGATCGGCAAATACGGTCGTGCGGCGGCGCTGGCTTTCTCGTTGGCGATACTGGTGCGTCTGTTCAATGAGGTGTGGAGCAACACCGCCGTGGTCGGTGGCTATTTCGGCAACAGCGGTTCTGTCGAATTCATCGGCGCTGCGCTGTTGTTCACGCTGGTGGTGTTGTTGTACAGCCTGAAAGGCGGGCTGCGCAGTTCCATCTTCACCGATGTGATCCAGGCGTGGGTGTTCATGCTGTTCCTCGGCGTGGTGCTGTTCATGGTGTTGCCCGCACACGGCCCGGCAAAGTTATTGAGCGAAGGAAATTTCGCACTCAACGGCGGCATGGACCTGTTGCTGGTCGCCTTGCTGCAAGTGTTGTCCTATCCCTTCCATGATCCAGTGCTGACCGATCGCGCGTTCATCACGCGCGAGAAGACCATGTTGCGCGCCTTCATCGTGGCGGGCGTATTGGGCTTCTTCGCCATCGTGGCATTCAGTTTGATCGGCGTGCATGCGCGTCTGGAAGGCATCAAGGGCAGCAACATCCCGGTCGAGGTCGCGCGCACGCTGGGCGTCGCGGGCTTCTTTGCGATGGTGGCGGTGATGATCTCGTCGGCCGCTTCCACGCTGGATTCGACCTTCACCTCGCTGTCCAAATCCGTTGCGCAGGAATTGCCGTTGCTGGCTGGCAGAGCGGCTTCGCCCAAGGCGATGACTGTGGGCGCGATCACCATGGTGATGTTCGCCGCGTTGGGTAACCTGCCGATGATCGCCGGCACCGACATCCTGAAAGCCACCACCATCAGCGGCACCATGGTGATCGGGCTGGCACCGATCTTCCTGTTCTCGCGCTGGGTGACTTATTCGCCGCTGTCGTTCCATCTCGCGTTCTGGACGGGGATGAGTCTGGGCGTGCTGCATGCGCTGAACATGTTGCCGGCGGCATGGGCGATCGGCGACGGTAAATACGGTGCGCTGCTGGGCACCAATCTGTATGGATTGATCCTGTGCACAGTGGGATTCTTCCTGCCGCTATTGTTGCCGAGCCGTCGCAACATCCTGGCCAGAGGCAATGCATGAGTGCAGCGGGCCGCACGTGTCCTGTGCGCTATCGCTACGGTGCGACGGCCATCGCCCGTGCGCCGCTGAAGCCTGTCGAAACGCTGTATGTCATCGGCGGCCTGTACGGTAACTTGCCCGCGCTGGATGCCATCGAAGCGATGTGCGCACGCGAGCAGCAGCCGGTGACGTTGTGCTTCAACGGCGACTTCAATTGGTTCAATGTGGATGACGCAGGGTTCCGTGCCGTCAATGAACGCGTGCTGCGACACGATGCGATCCTGGGTAATGTGGAAGCCGAGCTGCAAGCCACTGAAGATGCCGCAGGTTGCGGCTGTGCTTATCCGGATGAAGTAGATGCCGCTACCGTCGAACGTTCCAACCGCATCCACGCCCGTCTGAAACAGACCGCCGCGCAGCATCCCGATCTGCTGGCGGCGTTGGATGCCTTGCCCATGTTCGCGCGCTATACGGTCGGCAGTGTTCGTGTCGGTGTGGTGCACGGTGATGCAGAGTCATTGGCGGGTTGGCGCTTCGATACCTCGCTGACGCAAGACATCACGAGTGATGCCTGGTTACAACAGGTATTCGCCCAAGCGGAAGTCGATGTGTTCGCCAGCACCCATACCTGTTTGCCGGTCATGCGTGATTACGGAAATCAGGCAGTGATCAATAACGGCTCAGCCGGTATGCCGAACTATTCCGATACACACTACGGATTGCTGACGCGTATCAGCATGCAGCCAGCACCAGTTGAAACATTGGGAGGAGTGAAGATCAGAGAGGTCTATATCGACGCGCTGCCCATCCATTTCGATGTGCCGCGCTGGTTGAAGATGTTCGATAGTAACTGGCCGCGTGATTCGGATGCCTGGATGTCGTACAACGAGCGCATCCGCAACGGCCCGCCTCATGCGCTTCCCGCCCGTTGATCGAAAACAATTGCTGCGCTGCTCACTGAAGGCGCAGCAGGGGAATATGCGATAGCGATTGGCATTGACTGGGCGTGCATGGGCAAGGATACTTCGGGCCGTGCGGTGGGATGTTCCCTCCGCGAATTTTTTACACATCTCGTACTCTGTGGCTTCTGCGACTGATTCTTCCGTGATTCGATTGAGCGACCTGCGCCTGGACGACGCGCGTGCCTTGCTCGAACATGATCCGTCGAGCGAACTCCCTTCGCCGGAAGCCTCTCCCGCCGTTTACATGCAGAGCATCCTGGACGGTCTGTGCGAGCTTTCCTTGCGCGATCCGCTCACGGGGCTGTCCAATCGGCGTCATTTCAACAATCTGCTCAACCGCGAGATCGAATCGGTCGCGCGCTCCGGCGAGTCGGTGCTGCTGCTGATCATGGATATCGACCACTTCAAGAAGGTCAACGACACCTACGGTCACCATGCGGGCGATCTGGTGTTGCAGGCGGTCTCCAAATGTCTGGAAGCCTGTGTGCGACCGATGGATACTGTGTCGCGCTTCGGCGGTGAAGAGTTCGCCGCCATCCTGCCCAATTGCCCGAGTACCTTCGGCCCTGTCGTGGCGGAGCGTATCCGCGAGGCGGTGGCCGCGCTGGCCATCACCGTGTCACCGTCGGAAACGATACAAGTCACCATCAGCATCGGCGGTGCCTATGCGCCGGAATGGGTGCGTTCGACCATAGAGCTGTGGACCGAGCGCGCGGACGAACAGCTCTACCGCGCCAAGACGGCGGGACGAAATCGCGTTTTCATTGAAGAACAGCGCGGCGTTGCCGTTAGTGCAGATGAGAAAGGCATGTTGTTCGGGCATCACCTGTTCGGAGATCCCGCGTCCGAAGGCGTCGCCGACGCAGCGGGCAATGCAGTGGCAGACAGTGAAATGAACAGGGCGTATTGAAGATGAGCGAAGTATCGAATCCACCACAAGACGACACAGCAGAACCCGTGCTGGCGCTCAAGTCGCGCAGCAAGGTGATCGCCGTCACCAGCGGCAAGGGCGGTGTCGGCAAGACCTTCGTCTCGGCCAACCTTGCCTCGGCGCTGGCCAAGCGCGGCCTGCGCGTGCTGGTGCTGGATGCCGATCTGGGTCTGGCCAATCTGGACGTGGTGCTCAATCTCTATCCCAAGATCACCCTGCACGATGTCTTCACCGGCAAGTCCAAACTGGAAGACGCGATCTACAAGGCACCGGGCGGCTTCTCCGTGTTGCTGGCCGGTTCCGGCATGGTGGAATATTCGCGTTTGGCCCCCGAAGTGCGCGACGATTTCCTGCGCATCATGGAAAGTCTGGTGCCGAACTACGACATCGTGCTGCTCGACACCGGCGCGGGTATCTCGGACGTGGTGTTGTTCGCGGTGTCCATGGCTTCCGAAGTGCTACTGGTCGCCACACCCGAGCCGACCGCGCTGACCGATGCCTACGCCACCATCAAGGTGCTGGGCGCGCAACAGAAGCGGCAGCTCATACGCGTCGTCATCAATCAGGTGGCGCGCACCGGAGACGGCACCGCCATCACCTCACAGTTGCAGCAAGTGCTGGACCGCTTCGTGAACAAGGATTCCGAACACCCGCTGAAACTGATCCACATGGGCGACATCCCCGCAGACCCCGCGGTGCGTCAAGCCATCATGAAACGCCAATTGCTGGCGCAATCCGATCCGGGCTGTCCGGCGGCATTGTCCATCACGCAACTGGCAAGCAAAGTGGAAAGCGCGGTCATCAAGCACGGCGCGTGAGCCTCATCTGCTTGAAGGTAGGTAGACGGCGAACTCGACAGGTTTCTAGTGGGAAGTCATCGGCAATAGGGCAGCTATTCGGTTTTCGCCGATGTCTCCTTCTACCACTATAAAAAAGCTACTTTAAGGTTGGATGTCTGTACTTGTCGACGTGCCTGGTGTGGTTACGTTTTGTTAGAATCAAACCAAATATTCAAGGGTGAACCGACCTGAGATAACTACTAGAGGAAAATCGAGATAAATGTGGGATGAGACGGTTTGAAGCGGGAACAAATGGGATGAGCAATAAAAAAGAGTTTTAAACGATAAAAATAACGGCAATCAAGAAAACGTGGCGAAATTGTAGAAAAAAACGGCCCACACACCACGCGAATATATCAACCTATCCTCGAAGTGTATTTTCAAGCGCAGTACGAAGCACATCAGTAGCACCTTGCTCAAGTATAGTGGACCCATCCGTCAAGACAGAATTCAGTCTAGTTTAAGCTGGTCTG
>WOZO01000141.1 GCA_011620315.1 Sideroxydans sp.
GCCCGGCAAGTCCGGGTTGTTGTTGAAATTAACGGGAAGCCAGACAGGCTGCTAGGGATCAAATAGCCGCATTCTGTTTGGAGAGAAATTGAGATGATCGGAAGACTGAACGGTACATTGCTGGAAAAGAATCCGCCGCAAATCCTGCTGGACGTGCAGGGCGTCGGCTACGAAGTGGACGTGCCGATGAGCACGTTTTACAACCTGCCGTCTTTGAATGAGAAGGTGGTGTTGCTCACCGAGTTCATCGTGCGCGAGGATGCGCACTTGCTGTTCGGCTTCCTGACGCATGAAGAACGCATCGCTTTCCGCCAATTGCTGAAGATCAGCGGCGTCGGCCCCAAGCTGGCCTTGTCGGTGCTGTCCGGTTTGAGCATGGCCGACCTGACCACGGCCGTGGCGAACAAGGATGCGACGCGTCTGACCAAGATCCCCGGCGTGGGCAAGAAAACCGCCGAACGCCTGTTGCTGGAACTGCAAGGCAAGTTCGTGGCCAGTGTTGGCGGCGCTTCGCCATCGGTAGCAATGGAGTCGGCGGGCAATGATATCGTCAATGCATTGCAGGGGCTGGGCTACAAGGACAAAGAGGCGGAATGGGCGGCCAAGCAATTGCCCAAGGATGTGAGCCTCTCGGACGGCATCCGCCAAGCGCTTAAGTTATTATCCAAGGCATGATCCAGCACGACGACCTTACCGCCGCACCGCGCATCATCTCCGCCGCGCCCGCCTCACCGCAGGAAGAGGCGCTGGAGCGCGCGCTGCGCCCGAAGCAGCTCGAAGAATACGTCGGACAGGAAAAGATACGCGGGCAGCTGGAGATATTCATTCAGGCTGCGAAGAAGCGCAAAGAACCGCTCGACCACGTGCTGCTGTTCGGTCCGCCCGGACTGGGCAAGACCACGCTGGCGCAGATCATCGCGCGCGAGATGGGTGTCAACATCCGGCATACCTCCGGCCCTGTGCTGGAGCGCGCGGGCGACCTGGCTGCACTGCTCACCAATCTTGAACCGCACGATGTGCTGTTCATCGACGAGATCCACCGCCTGTCCCCGGTTGTTGAAGAAATCCTCTACCCCGCGCTGGAGGACTACCAGATCGACATCATGATCGGCGAGGGACCGGGCGCGCGTTCGGTGAAGATCGACCTGCCGCCGTTCACGCTGGTCGGTGCTACCACCCGCGCGGGCATGCTCACCAATCCCTTGCGTGATCGTTTCGGTATCGTGGCGCGGCTGGAGTTCTACACGGCGGAAGAATTGCAGCGCATCGTCACGCGTTCCTCCGGTCTGCTGGATCTGCCCATCTCAGAGGACGGTGCGCTGGAGATCGCCAAACGTTCGCGCGGCACGCCGCGTATCGCCAACCGTTTGCTGCGCCGTGTGCGCGACTACGCCGATGTGCGCGCCGACGGCAATGCCACACGCGAAGTGGCGGATGCAGCTCTGACCATGCTGGATGTGGATTCGCGTGGGCTGGACGTGATGGATAGAAAGTTGTTGCAGACCGTGATCGAGAAATTCATGGGCGGGCCGGTCGGCGTGGACAATCTCGCGGCCGCCATCGGCGAAGAGCGCGACACCATCGAGGATGTGCTGGAGCCTTATTTGATCCAGCAGGGCTACCTGCAACGTACACCGCGCGGTCGCATGGCGACCGCCAATGCCTACGAGCATTTCGGTCTGGCGGTGGTGAAGAGCGGTAACAAGGAGTTGTGGGATGAGTAAGTCGCACAAGCCGTTCACTTGGCCGGTGCGCGTGTATTACCAGGACACCGATGCAGGCGGCGTGGTGTATCACACCAACTATGTGAACTTTATGGAACGCGCGCGCACAGAGTGGTTGCGCAGCTTCGGTCACAGTAACGCCGGACTGATGAAAGAACTGGGCGTGATGTTTGTGGTGCGTTCGATCAGGATTGATTACCTCAAGCCGGCCTTGCTGGACGATATGCTGGAAGTGACGGCGCATCTCACCAAGGTGGGGCGCAACCAGATGACGCTGGCGCAGGAAGTCAGGCGCGGGGAAGAACTGCTGACGCAGGCGGATGTGCATCTGGTGTGTGTCGGCAAGGAAAGTTTCAAGCCGGTCAGCGTGCCGGAAATGTTACGCAAACAATGGGAATGAACGCATGGATCTGATACGGGATTTGTCGCTGGTGCAGCTCATCGGCAATGCCAGTCTGCCGGTGCAGTTGGTGATGAGCTTGCTGTTGGGGGGGTCGCTGATGTCGTGGTGGTACATCTTCCTCAAGATGTTCGCCGTGCGTGCTGCGAAAACGCAAACCAGAGAGTTCGAGGATGCTTTCTGGGGCAACCCGAACCTGGTGGCTTTGTACCAGCAGGCGGGCAGCAAGTTGCGCCATGATCAGGGGGCGCTGGAGCATATCTTCGCCGCCGGCTTCGCGGAGTTCGTCAAGCTGAAGAAGGCGCACGGTGTAGACAGTGCGGCGCTGATGGAAGGTACTCGCCGGGCGATGCGCGCGCGCTACCAGCGCGAGATGGATCATTTGGAATCGCACCTGTCATTTCTGGCGACGGTCGGTTCGGTCAGCCCCTATGTCGGCTTGCTGGGTACGGTGTGGGGTATCATGAATGCGTTCCGTGGTTTGTCCAGCGTGGGGCAGGCGACACTGGCTCAGGTGGCACCGGGTATCGCCGAGGCGCTGGTGGCGACGGCGATGGGTTTGTTCGCCGCGATACCGGCTGTGGTGGCATACAACCGCTATGTGCATGACGTGGCGCGGCTGTCGTCGCGTTTCGAAAGCTTCATCGAAGAATTCTCCAACGTGTTGCAGAGGCAGCCATGACGCGGCGCGCAATAGCGCAAGGTGTGGGACAACAAAGTTGCGGTGAAGGCTCATGCGCGAAGCGCGTTATGCCGGAACCAATGGCTGCGGTGCACCTCCGCCGCCGATCTATATATCTTGTAACTAACTCAACGGAGGTGCAGCCATGATGAATTCTCGTCGTGTGGCGCACCGGCCGTTGAGCCAGATCAATGTGGTGCCCTACATCGACGTGATGCTGGTGCTGCTGGTGATCTTTATGGTCACTGCGCCGATGATGAATCCCGGCCAGATCGACCTGCCCAGCGTGGGCAAGTCGCTGGCACCACCCGTTGCGCCGCTGGAAGTGATGATCAAGAAAGATTCGACGCTGGTGTTGCGCGATCATGCGCAGGGCGGTGTTGAAAAGCCGGTGTCGGCGACAGAACTGGCTTCGCTGATCAAGCAAAAGCTGGCGAAGAATCCCGAGCAGTCGGTGGTGATCTCCGCCGACAAGAAGATACGCTACGAGGAAGTTATCAACGTAATGGATATGCTGCAGCAGCAGAACGTCAAGAAAGTCGGCCTGCTCACCAAGGTGCGATGAGCGCGACTTTTCATTATCGTGAGCCCTATCGTTTCTCTGCCGGTATGTTGGCGATGGCGGCGCATATTGTATTTATCGCCATGCTGATGCTGGGGGTGCGCTGGCAGAGCCAGCAGCCGGATCGTTTTTCAGTCGAGTTGTGGGATAGTTTGCCGGTACAGGAACCAGTGACAGAGCCGGTGCAGGAAGCCGAACAGCCAAAGCCGCCTGTTGAGAAAAAATCTGCAAGTGCTTCTGCGCCGCAAAAGGCCGATATCGAGCTGCGCGACAAAAAAGTGCGCAAGGAAACAAAACCGCAGCCCAGCGCCAAAGAGTTGCGCCAAAAGAAGTTGCTCGAAGAACGGCGTTTGATGGAAGCTTAC
>WOZO01000174.1 GCA_011620315.1 Sideroxydans sp.
AGGACGGACAGACCAGCTTAAACTAGACTGAATTCTGTCTTGACGGATGTGTCCACTATAACCCATTTTAACTAAGGTGCAGACATGAAAATTTTGAAGAACGAACTCCCCATCATCATCGCCGCGCTTGTGCTGGGCTCGGGTTTTGCGCTGGAACACGGTGCCGTCGAACACGGTGGCTACATGCTGTGGGGACTGCTTGCAGTGATACTGGCTGCCATCATCGGTGTCGCCTTCCGCATCGCGCATCATGCGGAAGTGCTGGCGGTGCGGCTGGGCGAACCCTATGGCACGCTGATTCTCACGCTGGCGGCGGTGTCGGTGGAGGTGGTGATCCTGGTGGTGCTGCTGCAGGGCGCGCCGAATTCCACGCTGGCACGCGATACCGTGTTCGCGGCGGTGATGTTCGACATCAACGGCATCCTCGGTCTGGCCGCCATCGTCGGCGGTCTGAAGCACGGGCAGACCAAGTACAACATCTCCTCGGCTAACTCCTTCGTCGCCATGCTGCTGGTCGCCATCGGCATCGGCATGTTCATCCCGGATTTCGTGCCGGATGCGCAATGGCAGGTCTATTCCACCTTCTCGGTGCTCACCATGTCGGTGATGTATGTCGCCTTCCTGCGTTTGCAAACAGTGGAGCATCGCACCTTCTTCGAGTATTCCGCTTCCACCGAAGAGGAGGCGCATGACACGGCGCACAGCCCGAATGCATTGCATGTCGGCATCATGGTCGGCGCTATCGCGCTGGTCGGACTGCTGTCCGAAGTGCTGTCGGTGTTGCTGGATGCGGGCCTGGCAGGCAGCAGCCTGCCCAAGGCGATCCCGGCGGTGCTGGTGGCGCTGATCTCGGCCAGCCCGGAGATACTCACCGCGCTCAAGGCCGCACAGCAGAACCGCATGCAGACCACGGTCAACATCGCGCTCGGTGCGTCGCTGGCGACGGTGCTGCTGACCTTGCCGGTGATCGAGGCGATCTCGCTGTTCACGGGCGAGCGTATCGAGATGGCGCTGACGCCGGTGCAGGGCGGCTTGTTATTGCTGACCTTTCTGACAGTGATGAACAACCTGCACGACGGCGAGACCAATGCCATCGAAGGCATCAGTCACTTTGCGCTGTTCGCCGCTTTCATTGCGCTGGTGGCGATGGGCTTGTTGTAAGCAATTACTGCACGTGGCTGAAAGAACCAAGGTCAAGACCTTTTTCCACAGCGCCCCGGAGACACAGAGGGCGCACAGAGAAAAGCAAAACGAGTGACCGGTTCTTTGTCTTTTTCCGTGTCTCTGAGGTGAATTGCTTTCAACCTTTGCTCATTCCCCATTTCTTTCCAGCACGGCGGCGAAGAAGCCGTCTGTGTTGTGCTGTTGCGGCGTCAGTTGCAGGTGGTCGCCCATCGGCAGGTCGATGTGATGTTGTGTCAACACTTCGCTGGCGGGCAGCAATGAGAACTCGGGATGCGCGGACAGGAATGCGCTGACGATGTCCTGATTCTCTTCCTGCAACACGCTGCAGGTCGCGTACACCAGACGGCCGCCTTTTTTCACCAGACGCGCGGCCGAATCCAGAATGGCGCGCTGTTTCACTTTCAGTTCTTCCACGCTTTGCGCCGACTGGCGGAACTTCAGATCGGGGTTGCGGCGCAAGGTGCCGAGCCCGCTGCACGGCGCATCCACCAGCACGCGGTCTATTTTGTCGGCGAGGCGTTTCACTTTCTGGTCGTTTTCGTGCGCGATGAGTTGCGGTTGCACGTTGGACAGGCCGGAACGTTTCAGGCGCGGCTTGAGATTGGTCAGGCGTTTTTCCGAAACGTCCCACGCATACAAACGGCCCTGCGAATTCATCAGCGCGCCCAGCATCAGCGTCTTGCCGCCCGCACCGGCACAGAAATCCACCACCATGTCATTGCGCTTGGGTGCCAGCATCAAGCCGAGCAACTGGCTACCTTCGTCCTGCACTTCGAACTTTCCGGAGAGGAACAGCGCATGTTTGTTCAGCGCGGGTTTGTATTTGAGGCGGATGCCGTAGGGCGAGAACGGTGTGGCCGTGGCTTCATAGCCTTCGGCCTGCAGCGATTGCAGCACTTCGTTGCGGTTGGATAGTTGTGAATTGACGCGCAGGTCGAGCGGGGCGGACTGTTGCATGGACAGGCCGAGCGCCAGGATCTCGTCGTCGCTGCGATAGGCGCGCAGTTTCTCCACCACCCATTCCGGCAGTTCGGCCTGGATGGAAAGCGGCAAGGTCGCGGTGTCGATGCTTTTGACTTTGACCAGCCATTCTTCTTCTTTCACCTGGAGCAAAGGCTTCAGTTCGCGCAGGTTATAGCCGCCGAAACGCACCCAGTAGGCGAGCGCCATGCGGCGGGCGGAGGCGATGCCTTTTTCTTCCATGGTGCAGCTGTAGTCCAGCAACAGGCGATGGCGCAGCACGCCGAACAGCGTTTCCGCCACCAGCTTGCGTTCGTTGGAGCCGATGCGCTCGGTCTGGAAGAAGTTGCGCAGCACGGCATCTGCCGGGTGCTCCATCTTCAGTGCGGCGCGCACGGCCTGGATGGTGAGGTCGAGACGGTATTCTGTGAGTAGCATGGGATGTCCTTAATTTTCCGCGATGCGGATATCGGTGATGATAGCTTCGCCGGCGATGCTGCCGTCGCCTTCTATGTGGCGCAGTTTGACCGGCAGCAAACGGTATTCCTGCGCGAACCATATTTCCAGCCCTTCCTTGCCGGGCGGATGCAATTTGCGGAAGTGTACCGTGTGCAGCTTGCCCAGCGGTGTGATCAATACTTCGTTGGTGGCGACCTCGAATTTGTATTTCTCCCAGCCGCGCCCGTTGGTGATGGCGATGGGCAATATATCGCCCGGCTCGGGCAATGGCGGGAACTGGTAAAGGATGCTCAGGATGTCCTGCGTGGGTTCCTGGAGCGGCAATTTGTGCCCGGAGGCGAACACCATCTGGTGGGCCGCGTAATCGAGTCGGACGCTGTCTTTGCGCTGTTCGCCGTCGTTCTGTGTGTCTTCGCTGTATTGCTCGGTGTGCAGCACGATGCCGTCGGTCTCGCCGCTGCTGGTTTGCACCAGCTGGTAGGACTTGACCAGTCGTGCCAGGCCGACCGTGCGCGTGGTCGCCGTGAGTGTGTAACGTCCGTTCTCTATCTTCAATTCGTGTCGCGCATCGCCTACTGCCATACCGTCCTTGCCGATGCGCACCAGGAATTTCAGGAAGGCATGCTTGGGCAGCATGGGGCGCGGTGGTGCAGCTTCTGCAATCACGGCGGCGGGTGAAGAGGCCGCCACAACGGCAGAACTTGCGGTAACCGGGGATGCGGCTGCAATTGAAGAAACTGCCGCGACCGACGAGGTTGCCGCGCCCCGGCTGGCTGCAGAGATAGCTTCGCTCGCGGCAACGGCCGAAGCTGCCGGAGGTGGCGTTTGCGTAGCCGCCGGACTGGATGCGGCAGCAACAGCGCTGGCCGCATCCATTGCCGCCAATGATCCGGGCGCAGGCGGCACATCGTGCTTCTTGCGGGGGGCAACCGCACGATGGGCCGGGGTATGTACCTGCGGCAGCGGCAGCAATTGGGCGATCAGGGGGGGCAGATCCGGTTCGGCTTCGGGGAGCTGGATGGGCGGCAGCCACATCAGCAGCACATGCACAGCAAAAGATGCTGCCAGGGCGATGATGAAACGCTTGCGGGCGGACGGCAAGGATGCGATGTTCACGGCACCATATTCAGTGTGCGCAGAACCTGCACCACTTCCGCGCCGTCGTCTTCTGTCAGCACCACTTTGCAGGGAACGAAGCCGTGATCGATGGCCAGCCATATCTCCGACTTCCATTTGGTTTTTTGCGGCGGCGTGTAGAGGTAATAGCTGCGCAGATTGCCGAATGGCACTTGTACCGTCTGCGCCGGATTCAGTTGAAAGCGGTATTCGTCCACTTTGTGGCCGTTGGTCATGTCGAAGCGGAATTCAAGGCGGCCATGCGGCGGTTGAGCGACAAATTGATACATCATGCTCAGGCGGTCTTGCGTGAACGGTTGCAGCGCGAGCAGTTTGATGCCGTCCTGGTTGTTCAGGGTCAAAACGTGGTGTTCCCAATCAAAATCCGCGCTGCTGTTCTTCTTGGCATTGAGTGTGCGGCGATGGGTGGAATGTTGTGGCAGCAGTCCCTGTTCGGTGATTTCGCCCTCGCTGGTCACCACGATGGTTTCGGGTTGAAATAGTGCCAGCAGGCCGACCGGTTTTGTCACACTGACGATGCGGAAACGACCATCCTTGCGTTCGAATACCTCATTGACTTCAGCCAGCTTGATGCCCTGTTTGAGGATGTCATAACTGGCATCGATGCGTTGCGGCAAAGGCTCCGCGTGCAGGCCGAAGGAAAGGCAGGCGATGAGCAGGGCGGGCAGGATGCGCATCTCAATCCAGTCCCGGCGAGATCAGCGTGCTGCCGAGCTGTTCAATGCGGTCGATGCAGACGCGACCATTGGCGTCGAGTCGCGCCTGGTCGCGGCACAGCCAGCGTACCGCCTGTGGAAAGATGCGATGCTCTTCGTGCAGCACGCGCGCCGACAAAGTCTGCGGCGTGTCGTCACTTAATACCGGCACGGCGGCCTGGATGATGACGGGGCCGCCGTCCAGCGCGGGAGTGACAAAGTGCACGGTGCAGCCGTGGATTTTCACGCCGTCGCGCAGCGCGCGTTCATGCGTGTCCACGCCGGTGTAGGCGGGCAGCAGCGAAGGATGGATGTTGATCATGCGGCCCATGTAACGGTTCACGAAACCGTCGGTGAGGATGCGCATGAAGCCGGCCAGCACGACCACGTCGGGTTGATAATGATCGATTACTTGGGCCAGCGCGTCATCGAATGCTGCGCGGTCGGCATGGTCGCGATGCGACACCACGGCCGTGTCGATGCCATGTGCGCGTGCGGTCTCCAGCCCCTGTGCATCCGCCTTGTTGCTGATTACGGCGGCGATGCGGCAGGGCAGCTTGGCGCGCAGCAACGCTTCCATGTTGCTGCCGCGGCCGGAGATGAGGATGACGATGGATTTCTCGGTCATATTTTAAGAAAGTCATTTTCCACGAAAAACACGAAAGGCACGAACCGGGAGTGGGGATGCTTTGCCTTTTCGTGAATTTCGTGTTTTTCGTGGACGAATGGTTTATCGAACTTGCGTCTGATGCTCGGAGCCGTTGCGTGCACGGATGGTGCCGATGCGCGATACGGTCTCGCCAGCCTCTTGCAACTGCTTGATCGCGGCGTCCGCGTCGGCGGCGGCAACGATCACCACCATGCCGATACCGCAGTTGAAGGTGCGGAACATTTCCTGTGCTTCCACGTTGCCGCCTTCGCGCAACCATTCGAACAGTTTCGGCATCTGCCAGGTCTTGCTGTCGATGTCGGCCACGACATTGGCCGGCAGCACGCGCGGCACGTTCTCGGTGATGCCGCCGCCGGTGATGTGCGCCATGCCTTTGATGGTGATGCTTTGCATCAGGCTCAGCAGCGGTTTCACGTACAAACGGGTGGGGGCCATGATGCAATCGGCCAGTGTGCGTTCGCCGTCGAACTTGGCGTTCAGGTCCGGCTGGCTGCGGGCGATGATCTTGCGCACCAGCGAGTAGCCGTTGGAGTGCGCGCCGTTGGAGGCCATGCCGAGCACAACGTCGCCCGCCTTGATGTGTTCGCCGGTGATGATCTTGGATTTCTCGACCACGCCCACTGCGAAACCGGCCAGGTCGTATTCGCCTTCCGGATACATGCCCGGCATCTCGGCAGTCTCGCCGCCGATCAGCGCGCAACCGGAATCTTCACAGCCTTTGGCGATGCCCTTGATGACTTCGGTCGCGCTGGGCACGTCCAGCTTGCCGCAGGCGAAGTAGTCGAGGAAGAACAATGGTTCGGCACCCTGCACCAGAATGTCGTTCACACTCATCGCGACCAGATCGATGCCGACCGTGTCGTGGCGGTTCAGCTCGAAGGCCAGCTTGAGCTTGGTGCCGACACCGTCGGTGCCGGACACCAGCACCGGTTCCTTGAATTTCCTGGAGATCTCGACCAGTCCGCCGAAGCCGCCGATACCGGACAGCACTTCGGGGCGCATGGTGCGCTTGGCAAAGGGTTTGATGTTCTCGACCAGTTGGTCGCCGGCGTCGATATCGACACCGGCATCGCGGTAGGAGAGGGAAGAATTCTGGCTCAAGTTGAGTTCTCGCTTTCTGGCAGGTAAAGTGCGGCACGTTTTCGCTGCGGATTTTACCCGAAATGACCGTCTCCCGCTCTGTTGCCATGCAGTGGCTGGCCCTGACCGCCGCCGCCTTCGTGCTGCTGTATCTGTTGGCCCCTATCCTCGCCCCGTTCGTGGCGGCGGCTATCCTCGCCTATGTGTTCGATCCGCTGGTGGATCGTCTGTGTGCGTGGAAGCTGCCGCGCACCGCAGGCGTGTTGCTGGTGATGCTGGGCGCAGCGCTGCTGGGGCTGGCGCTGCTGTTGATCATGTTGCCGCTGTTGCAGCAGGAACTGTCGTTGCTGGCGCAACGCCTGCCGCAATGGCTGGATGCCGCGCGGGCGCACCTGTTGCCGATCTTGCAGCAATGGTTCGGGAAAGAGCTGGAATGGGACAACGCCGCCCTCCAGCAATTGCTGATTGACCACTGGCAACGCGCCGGCGGGCTGGCTTCGGGCATATTGCTGCCCTGGTTGGGCAATAGCGGCAGCGCCTTGCTGGCTCTGTTCGCCAATCTGCTGCTGATCCCGGTGGTGATGTTCTATCTGCTGCGCGACTGGGACGATCTGCTGGCGCGTGTGAATGGCTTGCTGCCGCGTCATTGGCATGAGCAGATACTTAGGATGGCAGGTGAATCGGACAAAGTACTGGCCGAATTCCTGCGTGGGCAGATCTCGGTCATGCTGCTGATGAGCGTGTTCTATGTGGTGGTGCTGTGGCTGGTCGGGCTGGAGTTTGCGCTGCCCATCGGCATCGTGGCCGGTATGCTGGTGTTCGTGCCGTATCTGGGCATGGTGCTGGGGCTGCTGCTGGCCACGCTGGCGGCCTTGATGCAGTTCGGTTTCAGTGGTCACCTGTTGGTGGTGTGGGCGGTGTTCGGCGCGGGCCAGTTGCTGGAAGGTATGGCCATCACCCCGTGGCTGGTGGGCGAGCGCATCGGCCTGCATCCGCTGGCGGTGATCTTCGCCCTGCTCGCCTTCGGCCAGTTGTTCGGCTTCTTCGGTCTGCTGCTGGCATTGCCGCTGTCCGCCGTGCTGCTGGTGCTGCTGCGCCATCTGCGCGAACAATATCTTTCCAGCACGATGTACCTCAAGCCGTGAGCCAGATGCTGCTGGGCATCGCGCCCGAATGGATGCCGACGCTGGATAATTTTGTCGTCGGTCGCAATGTCGAATTGATCGCAGCCCTGCGCCAGGCGGCGGCCGGTGCCACGGAAGTGCGCGCCGTGTATCTGTGGGGCGAGAAGGGCAGCGGCAAGAGCCATCTGCTGCAGGCGATGGCGGTGCAGTCGGCCGGACAGCACGCGCATTACGCCGTACGTGCGGTGCCCGAGGCGGCCGGTGTGGTCGCGGTCGATGATGTCGAAGCGCTGGATGGCGCGGCACAGATCGCCCTGTTCGAACTCTATAACCGCATGCGCGAGCAGGGCGGCTTGTTGCTGGTGAGCGGCACGCAAGCGCCCGCCCATCTTGGATTGCGCGACGATCTGCGCACCCGTCTCGGCTGGGGCTTGGTGTATCAGGTGCATGCACTCAGCGATGAGGAGAAGGCGGAAGCCCTGCGTCAGCACGCCGGTGCGCGCGGCTTCGAACTGCCGCACGAAGTCACCCAATACTTGCTGCGCCACGGACGGCGCGATCTGCCTTCGCTGTTGCTGGTGCTGGATGCGCTGGACGAGCATTGTCTGCGCCTGAAGCGCGCTGCCTCGGTGCCGTTGCTGAAAGAAGTCATGGCAGGGCAAGGTTGAATTTGGCACAATCCGCCCGGGCTAGCGCGGGGCGGCGACCGTACAGGATTCTGGGCAAACTCGAAAAAAGGGAAAAACGATGTTGAGAAAGACGGTTTTGGCAGTATTGGTTCTGGCGGCACTTCCTGCGCAAGCTTGCGCGGCGGACGGAACAGCACGTTTGGATGCGCATATATCAACCTTGGGCGGCGGTCTGGAAATCGGCACTGCGCTGAGCGAGAGTTACACGGCACGCGTGGGTTTTAATACATTCAAAGTAAGCGGCAATACCGACTCAGGTGGCCTTAACTATACAGGCGATCTAAAACTATCCAGTATCTCGGCATTGATGGACTGGCGTCCTTGGAATGGCGTGATGCACCTGACCGCGGGCGTGATCTTCAATAGTAACAAGCTGGAACTGAATGCCACCGCAAATGCAGGCACCTACCATTTCAATGGTGTGAGCTATACCAGCGCAGGTGGTGATACGGTGACTACCGCTGTTGATTTCAACAAGGTTTCTCCGTATCTGGGGGTAGGTTGGAGCGGTCAGCCCAAGAAGCAAGGTTTTTCTTTCAGCACCGACATCGGCATTCTGTTCCAGGGTTCGCCTAATGCGACAGTTACGACGACAGGCACATGGGGTGGGGCGGATACCGCGCAACTTGCAACTGACGCGCAGAACCAGCTCAACAGCGACCTGAGCAACTTCAAGTACTACCCAGTGCTTTCCATCGGCATCGGCTATACGTTCTAAAGCGCCAGTTTGACTGGACGCACAAGGCCTGCAGCGATGCAGGCCTTTTCCATCAAGGAGTGCATGTGAATCTGGCTTTATTCGATCTGGACAATACGCTGCTGACGGGCGACAGCGACTTCGAGTGGTCGCAGTTCCTCATCGAGCGGGGCGTGCTCGACCGCGAACTGTTCGAGGCGAAGAGCCTGGCCTTCTACGAGCAATACAAGGCGGGCACACTGGACATCCGCGAGTTCCTCGATTTTCAGCTGAAACCCTTGTCGCGTCATGCGCGCAAGGTGCTGGATCAATGGCATGAAGAGTTCATGCGCATCAAAGTGCGCCCCATGATGGGCGACAAGGCGCGCGCATTGGTGAAGGAGCATCTGGCCGTCGGCGATGTGTGTGTGGTGATCACCGCCACCAACAGTTTTGTCACCGCACCCATCGTGCGCGAGTTCGGTATCGAACATCTGATCGCCACCGATCCTGAACAGAGAAACGGTGAATTCACCGGCGGGGTGGCGGGCGTGCCCAGCTTCCGTGAAGGCAAGGTCACGCGCATGGAGCAGTGGCTGGGCGAGCGCGGCTGGGGTTGGGATAGTTTCGAACGGAGCTGTTTCTACAGCGATTCATTGAACGATCTGCCCCTGCTTTGCAAAGTGAAACGTCCGGTCGCGGTCGATCCCGATGCGACATTGCGCGCCCATGCCGAGCAGCAGGGATGGCCGGTCATTTCCCTGCGCTGATCAAAAAGTTCGCGTGGCGATTCGTTTGCCCTTTCTCCCGCTTGCGGGGGAAAGTTGGATAAGGGGAAGGGTCACGGCATGACCGTAGAAGAGGCCTCTGGTGCGGGTGCTATAATCCGCGCCCATTGCCGCGCCGCTTGGGGCGGACGCGTAACCTGACGACTCCATGATCAAAAGACTATTCAAGAAGGTATTCGGAAAATCACGCCCGATCACGAAAGCGAGCAAGGCGCATGTGATTCCGTTCTCGCAGCACAAAGTCGCGCGCGAAGGCATCAGTTACGCGGCGCGGCGTGTGACCGACGGCTTGCAGGCGGCAGGATTTCAGGCCTATGTGGTCGGCGGTGCGGTGCGCGACCTGCTGCTGGACCGCCACCCCAAGGATTTCGACGTGGCGACCGATGCCACGCCGGAAGAAGTGAAGCGCGTGTTTCGCCGGGCGCGCATCATCGGTCGCCGCTTCCGCCTGGTGCATGTGATCTTCGGCGAAGAGACGGTAGAGGTCTCCACCTTCCGTCGCGCCATCGAAGCGGAAGATGCCGAGACCGATGTGCACGGACGCATCCTGCGCGACAACGAATTCGGCGACCAGGAGCAGGATGCGGCGCGCCGCGATTTCACCGCCAACGGCTTGTTCTACGACCCCAGCTCGCAGGAGATATTCGACTACCACAACGGCTATGCCGACATCCGCGCCAATACCTTGCGCATGATCGGCGCACCGGAAGTGCGCTACCGCGAAGACCCGGTGCGCATGCTGCGCGCGGTGCGCCTGTCGGCCAAGCTGGGCATGAAGCTGGATCCGGCCACCGCCGCGCCCATCGCCAAGATGAAGGATCTGTTGAGCAACGTGCCGGAGGCGCGCCTGTTCGACGAGATGCTCAAGCTGCTGTTGTCCGGCCACGCACTGGCCTGCATCAAGAAGCTGCGCGCCATGCACCTGCACCACGGCATGCTGCCGATGCTGGACGTGATCCTGGAACAACCCATGGGCGAAAAGTTCGTGATGGCTGCTTTGCAGAACACCGACCAGCGCATCGCCGAAGAAAAACCCACCTCTCCGGCTTTCCTGTTCGCTGCCTTGTTGTGGCATGAAGTGCTGACCGTCTGGAACGCCAAGCAGGCGGCAGGCGAGAAGCCTATCGGTGCTTTGCATGAGGCGATGGATGAGGTACTGGAGCGGCAACGCGCGAAACTCGCCATTCCGCGCCGCTACGACACGGTGATGAAAGAGATATGGCTGTTGCAGCCGCGCTTTGAACAACGAGCCGGTCAGCGCCCGTTCCGCCTGTTGGCTTTGCCGCGTTTCCGTGCGGCATATGATTTCCTGTTGCTGCGCTGCGAGAGCGGGGAAGCAGACAAGGAACTCGGCAAGTGGTGGGAAGAGTTCCAGCATACCAACGAAGACCGCCGCGCCGAGATGCTGTTGTCCGATAGTGCCGGGCCGAAGAAACGCCGCAAACGCAGCCGTAAGCCAAAGTCGGCAGGGCAAACAGAACTGTCGATAGATTGATGGGTCGTTTCCAACACATCGCATACGTCGGGCTGGGCAGCAACCTGGCTGATCCGGCGGCACAGGTCGTGCAAGCGTTGGCGGCGCTGGATGCGTTGCCGCAGACGCGACTGCTGAAGAAATCCTCTTTGTACCGCAGCGCGCCCGTGGGCTATCTGAACCAACCGGATTTCATCAATGCCGTGGCGCAAGTGGAAACCGAACTTGCACCGCGCGCACTGCTCGATGCCTTGCTGGCGCTGGAACTGGAATGCGGGCGTACGCGCGAGTTCCTGAACGCACCGCGCACGCTGGATCTGGATGTGTTGATGTATGACGATCTGCTGCACCACGAGCACGGCCTGACCGTACCGCATCCGCAGATGCATCTGCGGGCGTTTGTGCTGCTGCCCTTGTTGGAGATCGCGCCGGATTGCATCATTCCCGGCGTGGGCGCAGCAGCGGACGCGATGGCAGGTTGCGCCGGACAACAACTGGAACGATTGGAACATGCCGCTAAGTAAATATCGCTACATCGTGGTGGAAGGTCCCATCGGTGTGGGCAAGACCAGCCTGGCCAAGCGGCTGGCGGAACACTGCAGTGCGGAAACATTGCTGGAAAAGCCGCAGGAGAATCCTTTCCTGGCGCGCTTCTACGAGGACGCGGAACGTTACGCGCTACAGACGCAATTGTTTTTCCTGTTCCAGCGCATCAACGAAGTGCGCGACTTGAACCAGATGGATATGTTCCAGAGCCGCACCGTGTCCGATTATCTGTTTGAAAAAGACGAATTGTTCGCGCGTCTCAATCTGAGCGAAGACGAATACCATTTATATCAATCGATCTACCAGCGACTCGCACCGCAAGCCCCCACGCCCGATCTGGTGATCTATCTGCAAGCCTCGACCGAGGCGCTGATCTCGCGCGTGCGGCGGCGCGGCCACCGTCATGAGCGCACCATCCAGGACGACTATCTGACCAAACTGGCCGACAGCTACGGCGAATTCTTCCATCATTACGTTGAAGCACCGGTACTGGTGGTGAATAGCGAAAATCTCAATTTCGCGGATAATGATGACGACTTCAAATTGTTGCTGGAGCGCATCGACCGGATGCGCGGACAGCGCGAATACTTCAACGTGGCGGAATGATGCGAACGACTTTGACCAAATTGCAGGCGATGCGCGAGCGTGGCGAGAAGATCGCCATGCTGACCTGTTACGACGCCAGCTTCGCCACACTGCTGGAGAACAACGGTGTGGATGTGTTGCTGGTCGGCGATTCGCTGGGCATGGTGATACAGGGGCGCGAAAGCACGCTGCCGGTCACCATCGAGCAGATGGCTTATCACACCGCGTGCGTGGTCAGCGGCGCGCAGCGCGCCTTCGTCATTGTCGACATGCCGTTCGGCACCTCTCAGTTCTCCGCGCGCGAGACCTTCGGGCATGCGGTGCAACTGATGCAGGCCGGTGCCGAGATGGTCAAGCTCGAAGGCGGTGCAGAGATGGCCGAGACGGTTGCTTTCCTCACCTCGCGCGGCATCCCGGTGTGCGGGCATATCGGGTTGACGCCGCAGTCGGTGCATCAGCTCGGCGGCTACAAGGTGCAGGGCAGGGAAGGCGCGGCGGCAAAGAAATTGAAAAAGGACGCGCTGGCGCTGCAGAAGGCCGGTGCCGCCATGCTGGTGCTGGAGGCGATACCCGCAGTGCTGGGTGCTGCAGTCACCAAACAACTTTCCATACCGACTATCGGCATCGGCGCAGGCGCGGCTTGTTCCGGTCAGGTGCTGGTGGTGTACGACATGCTCGGCATCTATCCCGGCAGGAAGGCGCGCTTTGTGAAGGATTTCATGCCCGGCGCCGCTTCCATCGCCGATGCTGTGGCACGCTATGTTGCCGAAGTGAAGGCGGGCACATTCCCCGCCAAGGAACATTGCTTCTGATGAAACCTGCTAATGGAGATGAGAAATGACCACCACTTTGGAAATCAGGTCAGACCTGCAAACCCGGCTGGGCAGCCTTGCCACTGAAACGCACCGCAGCGAATCGGAACTGGTCAACGAAGCGCTGGAATCCTATTTGCAGCGCGCCCAGCTTTACATCACCAAACTGAAACAGCGCGTCACGGAAGCCGATGCCGGACAATTCGTCAGCGACGAGGAAATGGAAAGATTCTTCCTCACCCACGGCGAAAACTGACAGGAAGCATGGGATCAGGTCTTGCATTAACACATTGCAGGATAGAACGCGAAGCATGGGTTCAGGCAACATCGGCTGCGGTGCAGCCGTCATGAACGAAGTCTCCAACCTCGCCACCGTGAATCTGAATGTGACAGCACTGAACGATGGGGCGACCTTGGGTGATCTCAACCCTGCTGCTGTGCGAGACCTGCTGCGCGAAGTAAAATGCGGCAAGTTGTCAACGCGAGAGTCCTGTTTCTAATGCAAGTCATCCATTCCGTTTCTGAGCTGCGCGCCAGACTGGCGCAAGAAAAATCCATGGCTTTCGTGCCAACCATGGGCAACCTGCATGCCGGTCACGTCGCGCTGGTGCAGCAGGCGCGTCGGCAAGGCACTTGCGTGGTGGTGAGCATCTTCGTCAATCCCTTGCAGTTCGGGCCGAATGAGGATTTCGACCAGTACCCGCGCACGCTGGAGGCGGATTGCGCGAAGCTGCAGGGTTTGGCAGATGTAGTGTTTGCGCCTTCGGTTGCCGAGATGTATCCCGAGCAGCAGAGCTTCTATATCGAGTTGCCGCCCATCGCCGCCGAGTTGTGCGGCACCCACCGTCCGGGACATTTCCGTGGCATGGCGACCGTGGTGCTCAAACTGCTCAATCTGGTGCAGCCGCAGGTCGCTCTGTTCGGCAAGAAGGATTATCAGCAGTTGGCGATCATTCGCCAGATGGTGACGCAGTTCAATCTGCCGGTCGCCATCGTCGGCGGCGAGACGGTGCGCGCCGAAGATGGCTTGGCATTAAGTTCGCGCAACCAGTATCTGACGCAAGCCGAGCGAACTGAAGCGCCGCAACTCCATCTAACGCTACAGACGGTGGTGGAAGCCATTGTTGGCGGAGTGGTCGATTTCACTGTGCTGGAGAACGAGGCGGAAGCGGCGCTTGCCAAGCGCGGCTGGCGGGTGGAGTATGTGTCCATCCGCAGTCAGCACGGGCTGGGGAAGCCGCCAGTGGGCGAGGGGCGACTGGTGGTGCTGGCCGCAGCGAGGTTGGGAGTCACGCGCCTGATCGATAACCTTGAGGTTTGTCTTTGAGGCTCAGGCGTTTATAATGCGCGCCCCTGCGACAGACAGGGGCTGATAGGAGGTAACCATGCAACGAACCATGCTTCAAGCCAAATTGCATCGTGCGCGCGTGACGCAGGCCGAGCTGCATTACGAGGGTTCGTGCGCCATCGACGAGAATTTTCTGGATGCGAGCGGTATCCGCGAATATCAGCAGATCGATATCTGGAACGTCACCAATGGCGAACGTTTCACCACCTATGCCATCCGTGCCGAGCGCGGCTCGCGCACCATCTCTGTGAACGGTGCGGCGGCGCACAAGGCCAATGTCGGCGATATCGTCATCATCGCGACCTTCGCCAGCTATTCGGAACTGGAACTGCAGAAATACCATCCGGCGCTGGTGTATTTCGACGAGAACAACGACATCATCGGTCAGCGCGAGAACATCCCGATCCAGGCGGCGGCCTGAACTTCGGCAGCCTGAAACGACAAGCCCCGCATCTGCGGGGCTTGTCGTTTGTGCGGCAGATGGAAACCGGCTTAGATGCGTTTCGCCAGTTCGGCCGCCTTGCCGATGTAGGTCTCGGGGCTCAATTCCTGCAGACGCTGTTTCTCGCTTTCCGGGATGTCCAGAGTCTGGATGAATGTAGCCAGACTCTCGCGGTTGATGCCGCCCTTGCCGCGCGTGAGTTCCTTCAGCTTGTCGTAGGCGTTCTCGATGTTGTAGCGGCGCATCACGGTCTGGATCGGCTCGGCCAGCACTTCCCAGCTGTTGTTTAGGTCTTCCGCCAGGCGCTGCGGATTGGCTTCCAGTTTGTTCAATCCCTTCAGGCAGGATTCGTAGGCGAGCAGGGTGTAGCCCATGGCCACACCCATGTTGCGCAGCACCGTGGAGTCGGTCAGGTCGCGCTGCCAGCGGGAGATCGGCAATTTCTCGGACAAGTGCTTCAGCAACGCATTGGCGAGGCCGAGGTTGCCTTCCGAGTTCTCGAAATCGATGGGGTTGACCTTGTGCGGCATGGTGGAAGATCCGACTTCGCCTGCGACCACTTTCTGCTTGAAGAAGCCGAGCGAGATATAGCCCCAGATGTCGCGGTTGAGGTCGATCAGGATGGTGTTGGCGCGGGCGAACGCGTCGTACAGTTCGGCCATGCAATCGTGCGGTTCGATCTGGATGGTGTAGGGGTTGAAGCTGATGCCGCGCGCCTCGACGAAACGCTTGGCGAAATGCTCCCAGTCGATCTCGGGATAGGCCGACAGATGCGCGTTGTAGTTGCCCACTGCGCCGTTGATCTTGCCCAGGATCTCGACAGCAGCGATGCGCTGGTAGGCACGGCGCAGGCGGTACACCACGTTCGCCATCTCCTTGCCCAGCGTGCTGGGCGTGGCGGTCTGGCCGTGGGTGCGGCACAGCATGGGCAGGTCGGCATGCTGGTGGGCGAGCGCGGCCAGTTTGTCGATGACAGACTGCAGCACCGGCAACATCACTTCCTTGCGCGCGTGACTCAGCATCAGCGCATGCGACAGATTATTGATGTCTTCCGAGGTGCAGGCGAAGTGGATGAATTCCAGTGCGTCTTTGGTGGCGGCATCGCCGCCCAGCTTCTCGCGCAGCCAGTATTCGATGGCTTTCACGTCATGGTTGGTGGTGCGCTCGATGGTCTTGATCTCTTCCGCATCCTCTTCGCTGAACTGGGCGGCCAACTGGTCGAGGCGGGCGATGGTGGCGACGGTGAACGGTGGCAGTTCGCGGATGTGCTCTTCCGCGCTCAGGGCCTTCAGCCATTCGATCTCGATCAGCAAGCGGAAACGGATCAGACCGTACTCGCTAAAGTGGTTGCGCAGTGCGTCGACTTTGCCGGCATAGCGGCCGTCGAGCGGGGAAAGGGCGGTGAGTGCAGAGAGGGACATAAGTTTAACTTTCAATGATGACTGCGGTATTTTAACGCGTGCGGTCGGCGTTTTTCGTGCGGCTATTCGATGCCGCCGCCGCCCAGGCAGATATCGCCGTCGTAGATCACGACTGACTGGCCCGGGGTGACGGCCCACTGCGCTTCGTCAAAGGTGAAGTGTACGCCGTGCTCACCGGACAGCGCGATGCGGCAAGTTGCGTCCTGTTGGCGGTAACGCGTCTTGGCGGCATAAGCGCGCGTCACATCGGGCGCGCTACCGCTGATCCAGTGCATGTCCAGCGCGTCCAGCTCCGGGTTCAGCAATAGCGGATGGTCGTGACCCTGCACCACGATCAGGCGGTTGTGCGCCATGTCCTTGTCGGCGACGAACCACGGCTCGCCGCTGCTGTCCTTGCCGCCGCCAATTCCCAAGCCTTGCCGCTGACCGTAGGTGTAGAACGACAGGCCCATGTGCTGCCCCATCACGCGGCCTTCGGGTGTGACCATGTCGCCGGGATTGGTCGGCAGGTAGCGGTTAAGGAATTCGCGGAACGGGCGCTCGCCGATGAAGCAGATGCCGGTGCTGTCCTTCTTTGCCGCGTTGGACAGTCCGTGCTGGTGCGCGATCTCGCGCACCCGACTCTTGGGGATGTTGCTCAGCGGGAACATTGCTTTGGACAATTGCTGCTGGTTCAGGCGGTGCAGGAAGTAGCTCTGATCCTTGCTGGCATCGCTGGCCTTGAGCAACTGGAACAAACCATCCTGTTCGCGCACACCGGCGTAATGCCCGGTGGCGATCTTCTCGGCACCGAGACGGATGGCGTGGTCGAGGAAGGCTTTGAACTTGATCTCGGAATTGCACAGTATGTCCGGATTGGGCGTTCGTCCCGCTTCGTACTCGCGCAGGAAATAGCTGAACACGCGGTCCTTGTATTCCTTGGCGAAGTTCACCGCCTCGATGGGGATGCCGATGGTGTCCGCCACCGCCACCGCGTCGATCAGGTCCTGGCGCGAGGAGCAGTATTCGCTGTCGTCATCGTCTTCCCAATTCTTCATGAACAGACCGATGACTTCATAGCCTTGCTGCTTCAGAAGGAGGGCGGAGATGGAAGAGTCCACGCCGCCGGACATGCCGACGACGACAGTAGTTTTACGATTACTGTTCACGATTGGCTCCTCTTCCTCCGGGGGAGGGGTCGGGTGGGGGAATGCTTCTTACTCATAGTGCGTGATGAGATCGAGTGGATAACGTTTGCCGGCGAGATAGTCTTCCACGCAGCGCAATATCAGCGGACTACGGTGCTTATCCTGTGTGGCACGGATCTCGTCCGGCGTCATCCACACCGCGCGCAGGATGCCGTCATCCAGCTTGCGTTCGGGGTGGTGCGCGAGGATGCGACCGCCAAAGGCAAAGCGCAGAAAAGTGATGTCGGAGGCGGTCGCATGCCAGCGGTACACGCCGATCAGATATTCGGGTTCGAATTCGTAGGCGGATTCTTCCAATACTTCGCGCGCCGCACCGGCGGCCAAGGTCTCGTTCGGCTCCCAATGGCCGGCAGGCTGGTTGAAGCGGAGCCCCTGTGTGGTCTCTTCCTCGACCAGCAGGAATTTGCCGTCCTGTTCGAGGACGGATGCGACAGTGGCGTTGGGTTTCCAGATCATGTTGCGACCTCAGAAAGAAACAAAGGCAGGATCACCTGCCTTTAAATTTGGTGGGGGGCGGGACACACAATGGCAAACAACCCTATTTAGTAACTAGCATTTCATCAGGGGTGCTTATGGAGAACCCCCATACATACCCCCGCAACTGTCTCGATTATACAGCTTCCTTTACCGGCAGTTTGCTTGATCGCGACATGTGGTGTGTGCACGATTGAGACTCTCACGGAACTTCATTTGAAAAATCCTTCCGTCAACATTCGTTGAATGTTCACCGTCGTTCGTTCGTCATCGCAATTTGTACTTTTAGCATGCAAAACACAAGTACAAAATAAAACAACATGATGGAGACCAAAAATTCAGAATTTTTGCATGGTCTATTTTAAGCGAAGCAAATTGCGCTCCTTGAAAGGATCTATACATGACATCACAGGATATCAACGAATAGACTGACCGCCTGCTTAGACTCGGTTCTATGATGTATTGAAGATTGTTGGGCTAGCAGCCTGTCGGACTTCCTCCACCCCAAGCAACCCGCCCCTGAATTGCA
>WOZO01000217.1 GCA_011620315.1 Sideroxydans sp.
AAGCCCTGCGCGCGCGCCTGCGCCAGCACCGTGGCCGAGTCCAGACCGCCGGACAACAATACGACCGCTCGTTTATCGTTCAACGCCCCACCTCATTACCCCACAATATCTTGTGCAACTGCACCTGCATGCGCACCGGAAGATGATCCCGCAATATCCATTCCGCCAGATCTCTCGATGCAAGGCGGTCATGAACCGGCGAGAACAGCACCTCACAGCGGGCATCCAGCCCGTGATCGCTCAGCATATGTTTCGCCCACTGATAGTCGGCCTCGTCGCACAACACAAACTTGAGCTCATCGCTTTTGGCGAGGTGTTCCAGATTACCCCACAGGTTTTTGGCAACCTCGCCGGATCCCGGCGTCTTGATATCGAGCACTTTCATCACGCGCGCATCCACACCACTGACATCCAACGCCCCGCTGGTTTCCAGCGACACCGCATAACCCGCATCACACAAGGCGCGCAACAAAGCCAGGCTGTGTTTCTGTGCGAGTGGCTCTCCGCCCGTGACGCAGACATAGCGTGTTCCGTACTTTGCAACCGCATCCAGGATGGACTGCACAGACATGCTCTGGCCGCCGCTGAAAGCATGCGTACTATCGCAATAAGTGCAGCGCAAAGGACATCCCGTCAGTCGCACGAACACCGTCGGCAAACCGATACGCGTACTTTCTCCTTGCAACGAGAAGAAGATTTCGCTGATACGCAGCATGCTGCCGGAAGCTGGATTCATGAACTGCAAAAATTACTTTATGGTGGCCAGACGTTTCTTGGCTTTATCCGAGGCATCACTTCCCGGGAACTGAGAGATGAGTTTCTTTAGGGTGGTCTTGGCAGCAGCTTTCTTCTTGAGCGACATCTGGCATTCCGCCATATTCAACATGGCCTCAGGTGCGCGCGGGTGATCAGGGTACCTATCCAGAAGATTGCGGTAGGCCGCAAAACTGTCCGCGTATTCACGCGAGAGGAAATTGGCATTTCCCAGCCAGTAGTACACATTGGCTTCATGCACAGACTGCGGGTATTGACGCAAAAAATCACGGAAGGCAAGCGCTGCCTCACGATAACTCTCGGCCCTGTAAAATCCATAGGCAGTCTCAAAAGCCCGGTTCTCACCTGACTGCCCTGCAGCAGGCTCGCCGCCCGATAGTGCCGCAGCAGCACGCACCGTTCCGCCGCCACCGCCCGCCTCCAGTTGCCTCAGACGGGAATCAAGGTCGATGTAGAAGTCTTTCTGCCGCTTCTCCGCATCCTGCTGGATATGCCCAAATTCTTCGAACAAACCCCGCTGCTTGCGCATCTCGCCGGATTGCATCTCAAGCTGCATCTGCAAGCTGAGCAGGGATCGAACCGCGAGTTTGTTCTGCAACTCGATTTCAGCAAGTTGCTTCTCCAACGTTACGACACGCGCCTCCAGTTTCTGGACCTGCTGCCGCGCGTCGTCATCAGCGAACAGCCCCGCATAAGCGGGGCTGCACACCAGCAACAGACCACCCAGCAATCGGGAGGCTGCGATCTTCATGTTTACTTGGCGCTGTAGATGATATCTGCGCGACGATTCTGCGCCCAGCACGCTTCGTTATGATCGCTGCAACGAGGCTTCTCTTCGCCGTAGCTGACAGTCTCGATCTGTGCGTCGGAAGCACCACCCAATACCAAAGCACGTTTGGTATTCTTGGCACGGCGCTGCCCAAGGCCGAGGTTGTATTCGCTGCTGCCGCGCTCGTCGGCATTACCTTCGACGCGCACCCTGGCATCAGGATGGCTCGCCAGATACTCGGCATGATTCATGATGGTTTCGCGGTCCGCATCCTGCACGGCATCTACGTCGAAGGGGAAATACACGCTATTTTTCTCCAGCATGGCAGTTTCTGCATCGGCGGCAGCTTGCGCATCGGCGGCAGCTTGCGCATCGGCGGCAGCCTGCGCATCGGCAGCGGCTTCTGCGGCAGGAGCGGCTGTTTCAGCAGCAGAAGTAGTTGCAGGCTCCACGACTTCTTCTTTCGGCGGATTGCTGCCACATGCAGCCAACAGGTTCAACAGCAACACACTGAGGATCAGTTTTTTCATCTTGCATACTCCTTCTAAATTATCTATTTCAGGAACGGGCCCCACATTGGTTCGCGGATATCCCCACGCTGGGCAACCATCTTCTGCTTCACTCGACCATCGCTTGACACGGTCGCCAATATACCACGACCCTGCACCTCAGTTGCAAACAGGATCATCTTGCCGTTAGGCGCATAGCTTGGCTTCTTCTCCCACCCGCCCGCAGTAAGTATCTGCATTTGCCTGCTTTCCAGGTCGTACACCGCGATATGGAATATCCCTTCATTGAAATGCGCGAACACAAAACTTTTACCATCGGGATGGAAACGCGGCGAGAACGCATTGCCGGATTCGAAGGTCAACCGCTCCGCCCCGCCCCCTTTGACCGACACACGATATATCTGCGGGCTACCGCCCCGATCCGAGGTGAACAGCAGCGATTCCCCGTCCGGCGAAAAACACGGCTCGGTATCGATCGCCTCGCTGTAGGTGACGCGACGCAGGTGGTTACCGTTGCTGTCGGCAATATATATCTGCGACTCGTCATCACGCGTCAGCACCATGGCGATCCTGCTGCCATCCGGCGACCATGCAGGCGCACTGTTGCTCCCCGGGAAATCCGCGATCAGCGTGCGCTGACGGGAAGTCAGCGATTGCACATAGACCATGGCGCGCCGCTTCTCAAAACTGACGTAAGCGATCTGCCTGCCGTCCGGCGACCAAGCCGGAGACATGATCGGTTCCTTTGACGTAAGCAAAGCCTGTTCGTTGTCACCGTCGCTGTCCGCCACGACCAGCCGATACACGCCCTCATCGCGACTCACATACGCGATGCGCGTGCTGAACACGCCCGGACTGCCCGTCAGCCGCTCATACACCAGATCGGCAATGCGATGACTGATCGCGCGCACCTGATCTTCTTTCGCTGTCACCACTTGCGACAGCAGTTCCGCGTTGCGCACCAGATCGAGCAGGCGGAATTTGACCGCCACCTTGCCCTCATCCTGCGGCTCAATAGTACCGATCAGCACCGCTTCCACACCCGCCCATTCGGCAGACCGGATGTCACGCGGATCATGCGGGGACTTTCCGGCCGGATCGACCAGTTTGAACAAACCGGTCCTGCTCAAGTCATTACCCACAATATCCAGCAAGCCCTGCGCAACGGCGGCATCCCCGGCAAAACGCACCAGCGAAACCGGGGTCTGATGTTCTCCCGCACCGGTGATCTCGATATTCAGCACGGCATGCGCCGGTGCCGCAAAAACCATCAAGCACAACCATATCCAGCGTTTCATTCTTTACTTATCCTCCGGCCTGATCGTCAGGCGTAATTCGCGAAAGCGCTTCTTCAGCACAGGGTCAGTCGGTATGGGCAGCGGTTGCGCCTTGTAGATCGCGCGCTCGGTCGCCTCGTCATAGGCCGCATTTTCACTGCTTTTAAGCAACACCGCATCGAGCACTGAACCATCCGGCAACAGCGTCACCTTGAATTCTGCGGCAGCCGTAGGCGAGACATCGGGCGGCATCACGATGTTATGCCTGATCTTGCCGCGTATCATGTCCTGGTAACGCCCCATCTCGGCCGACGTTGCAGCAAGAACCTCCGCACGCACACTTTCGCGCACAGCCATGCGCTGCTGCTCTGCG
>WOZO01000063.1 GCA_011620315.1 Sideroxydans sp.
CGGTTTGCTGCTGTCTTTATGATAGTTTTGGTGGGGTAGTCCGACAGGCTGCTAGTGAAACTGTTACTGGAAGCGGGCGCGAACACCGAGCTGGCCACGTACGACGATTTCACCGCGCTGGAACTGGCTGCCGATCTGTATTGCTTGCGCCTGCTCAAGGATGCCCGCAAAACCGAATATGCCTGAGCGAGGTTTCCCGGTGGCGAGTGTTCCGCAGCGCGTGCCGGGGCGGCAGATTCGCCTGCGTTTCGCCGATGACATCGAGCTGCGCTTCACCCCTGCCGAGGCCTCCAATCTGTCACTGGCATTGCTCGCCGTCCGTCGCGACATCAGTCCCGAGCGCGAAATCTACATGAGCCCCATCGCCAGCGACGACGCGTTCAACGGCCAGGTCGTGGAGAGCGGCATGCGCATTTCCGTGCGCGATGAAGCGCGCGGTATGGCGTATTGCGCGCGGTGGCGCGGGAGGTTCGCAGTAGTTGCAGATTGTTCGTAACTGCATCTCCCCAAGGCCACAGACAACCCTCTGTGGCCTTTTTGTTTTTTCACCGCTCGCCTCTTGGCTCTGGCGCACGGCTTGTAAGTAGAGCCTTGGAGAAAATCATGTCCTTACCGGCAGCATTTTTTTCTGTCGTCCTGATCTGGTCCACCACGCCACTCGCCATCAAGTGGAGTTCGCTCGGTATCGGGTTCAGCTTTGCGGTCTTCGCGCGTATGGCGATCAGCGTCCTGCTGTGCATCGCCCTGCTGGCGCTGTTCCGCATCCGCTTCCCGCTGCACCGCAAAGCGCGTATGGCCTATGTCGCGGGCGGCGTGAGCATGTTCGCCACGATGGCGCTCACCTACTGGTCGGCGCAATACGTCAGCTCGGGCATGATCGCCGTGTTGTTCGGGCTATCGCCGCTGATCACCAGCCTGGGGGCCATGCTGTGGCTGGAGGAGGAATCGCTCAGCCGCAACAAAATCGCGGACATGCTGCTCGGCGTACTCTGCCTGCTGATGGTGTTCTACGGCGGGCTCGACCTCGGCTCGAACGCGGGCATCGGCATCGTCACTCTGCTGTGCGCGGTCACCGCGCAGTCGCTGGGACTGGTGTGGATCAAACGCATCGGCGACGACAGTCCGCCGCTGGCGATGACCTGCAGCACGCTGGCCGTATCGCTGCCGCTGTTCCTGCTGCTCGGCCACGCGCTGAACAACGAAGCCATCCTGCCGCAGGTGTGGCTGGGCATGGCCGGCATCGTGCTCGGCCTGGGGCTGCATCAGTGGGGCGGACGCCGGGTGATAGCGGGATAAAAACCGCAGGAGGATTGTGACTACTGGCACTCGGGGACGGCTCATTCGGTGAGCCGCCCCCGCTTATTGTTATAGACTCGCGCGTCATTTTTCACCAAGAGTCTTATGCAGCGCTACTTCTACGCACTTGTCTTTGCCGCCTCGTTCGTTTTTTCGTCCCTCGCCTCTGCCGATCAGCATGATTTTGAACAATGCCGCCAGATATTCGCCGACCAGAATCCGCCTGTCGTTCTTCAAGCGCAAGCCAGGGAGACACGCGCACTCTGCTTCGCCTCCTTTGCCGTGTTGCATTCCGCTCAAAGTCGCACGCCGCTCTACGTCGCCGAGAAACTGAACCGCAAAACGTTGCAGGCTGCGCATGAGAAACGCAAGGACAAGTTCTTCGCCGATGCCCGGCTGCCCCGCTCGGAACGAGCCGAACTGGACGACTATAAAGGTTCCGGTTACGACCGCGGCCATATGGCACCCGCCGCAGACATGACCACGCCGGAAGCCATGGCGCAGAGTTTCTCGCTCGCCAACATGGTGCCGCAGGCACCGGCCAACAATCGCAAGGTATGGGCCAAGATCGAGAAAGCGACGCGCAAATACGTGTTGCGTGCACAGGGGGACGTGTACGTGATCACCGGCCCGGTGTTCGACGCCGCGCCATCCACCATCGGCAGCAACCGCGTCTGGGTACCGAAACAATTGTTCAAACTTGTTTACGACCCGTCCGCGAACAAGGCATGGGCACACTGGATCGACAATCAGGATCTTGCCAAAGTCGGCCGGCCGATCAGCTACACTGAATTGGTGAAACGCACGGGCATCAGTTTCTTGCCGAGCTACGGGGGCGGTTGAAGCGGCAACAGTTTTTCCCCGGATATCTCAACCACTTCAGGAATAGATCATGAGAACTTTGCTAAGAATGTTTTTCCGCACACTGCGTCTGGTGTTGATGCCGTTCATGCTGCTATGGGCGAAGCTGGCGATGCCGGAGGGCGTGGTGCGCAGTGCGGATGGCCAGCAGCAGGTCGAGCGCGAATGCGCAAAGATGGCGCTGTACCACTTCAAGACCTGCCCGTTCTGCATCAAGGTGCGGCATGAGATGGGCCGCTTGTCGCTGCCGATAGAATTGCGCGATGCGCAGCATGACGCGGAACATAAGGAAGCTTTACTGCAAGGCGGCGGCAAGGTGCAGACGCCCTGCCTGCGCATCACCGGCGACGATGGCCGGGTGCAGTGGATGTATGAGTCCGGCGACATCATCCAGTACTTGCAGCAGCGCTTCGCGTGATGGCAGGTGGCTGGCTTGGCAGGACAACGACTTCGCATAAGGAGCGATGTAACTGCTGATGTCCGTCCTCGGCCGATTGGCGCCACCCGGGCTCACAAACTCTTGGCCGCCTCTTCCACCGCCACGATCCTCGCCTCGCGCACCTTGTCGGCGATGAGGTTCTTGTCGGCGCAGGCACGTGCGATAACACCCGCGTTCACTGCCTGCGCGGCTTTGGCGCATTGCAGCAGATAAGCGGCCTGCGGGTAAGCGTCGTTCTCGTGGCCGGTGCGGCCGTGGGCGTCGGATTCGCAGGCATGCAAAATCTCGGCGAAGCGTTCCGGTTTGCGCCACAGGTCGCAGCGGTCAAACAGCTTGACGATGGTGTCGGGGCGCAGGTCGCGGGCGCGGTGGATGTTGCTGTGATATTGCGCGACCAGCAACGCCAGATCGCGACAGTCGGCCGGGACGCGCAAACGCGTGCAGACGGCTTTCACCAGATCGATGCTGCGTTGTTCGTGGCCGATATGTCGGGGCAGCGTCTCTTCCGGCGTGGTGGCTTTGCCCAGGTCGTGGCCCAGTGCGGCGAAGCGCACTTCGAGCGAGCGTTCGAGTTTGGCGGTATCGTCCAGCACCATCATCACGTGCACACCGCAGTCGATCTCGGGATGATGGTGCACGGGTTGCGGCACGCCGAACAGGGCATCCACTTCCGGCAATATCTTTTGCAGCGCGCCGCATTCGCGCAGCGTGAGGAAGAAGCGCGAGGGATGCCTTTCCATCAGGCCGCGCGACAGTTCCTGCCACACGCGTTCGGCCACCAGCGCATCCACCTCGCCGTTCGTCACCATGGCGCGCATCAGCTCAAGCGTCTCGGGCGCGATGGTAAAGCCGAAACGTGCGGCGAATCTTGCACCGCGCAGGATGCGTACCGGGTCTTCGGCGAAGGCGTCGCTGACGTGGCGCAGCACGCCCGCTTGCAGATCGGCCTGGCCGTGGCGGGGGTCGATGAGATTGCCATCTTCATCCTGCGCGATGGCGTTGACGGTGAAGTCGCGCCGCAGCAGATCTTCTTCCAGCGTGACATCGGGCGATGCGTAGATGTTGAAACCTTTGTAGCCGGCAGCCGTCTTGCGCTCGGTGCGCGCCAGCGCGTATTCCTCGTGCGTATCGGGATGCAGGAATACGGGAAAGTCCGCGCCCACCGCTTTGAAGCCGCGCGCTTCCATCTCTTGCGGCGTGCTGCCGACCACGACCCAGTCATGATCCTGCACCGGCAGGCCGAGCAATCGGTCGCGCACCGCGCCGCCGACGCAGTAGACCTTCAATCCCTCACATCGCGGAGGCATGAGCCGGTGCCTGCTGCGGTTTGTTGGTGCCGACCACGCCCAGTCGCTGTTTGAGCGATTCGGATGGATGTCCGAACAGTTTGGCGTAATAGATGGTGTTGCTCATCACCTTCATCACGTAATCGCGCGTCTCGTCGAAGGGGATGGTCTCGGCGTAGATCGCGCCTTCCAGCGGCACTTCGCCGCGCCAGCGATTGGCGCGCGTCGGCCCGGCGTTGTAGGCGGCGGAAGCGAGCACGGGGTTGTCGTCAAAGCGACTGTACACGCTCTTCATGTAATAGGTTCCGAGCCGCAGGTTCACATCCAATTGATGGATGAGACCTTTGCGATAGCCCTTCAGTCCGATGCGGTGCGCGGCCCAGCGCGCGGTCTCCGGCATGATCTGCATCAGGCCGGCCGCACCGACATTCGATTTTGCAAACGTGACGAAGCGGCTCTCCTGCCGCATCAGACCGTACACCCATGCTTCCTCGACACCGTGTTCGTCGATAGATGCTTTCAGGACATCGCGATAAGGCGCGGGATAGCGCAGGTTGAAATCGTGCAGCGAGACGGTGCGGACGGCGGCGTTGATGGATCGGTCGTACATCTCGTTGCGGCGCGCGACTTCGGCTGCCACCAGCAGCTCGCGGTCGTCCAGCCCGCGCATCGCCCAGTCCCATTCTTTCGCGGCCTCCGTGCGCAGCCCCATCTGGTACAACAGCACGGTGCGCTGTATCTCGGGACGGGCCTGCATCGCTTCCAGTTCCGGCTCATCCGGCACGAACCTCGCCGTCACGATCCCCGCCGCCGGCGCGGCCCCCAGCTCTTCCGCAGCCAGCTGGCCGTAGAAGCGATACTCGCGACTCAACGGCATCAGTATCGCCTCCGCATCGCGCTCATGTCCCAGCGCGATCAATGCACGCGCCTTCCAGTAGCGCCAGCTGCGTTCGTTCTGCTGCTCCACCGACATCGAACCGATGCCTTCCCACACCGCATGCCAGTTCTGCTCGCGCAAGGCGGCGCGCACGCGCCAGGCGAGTTGTTGCGGATTCAGACTGGTGTCTCCGGCTGCCGCATACCATTCCAGCGCGCGCGAGTCGTGCTGACGCGCCGCCTCGTAGCCGAGCCATGAATAGAAATATTGCCGCTCTTCCGGCAAGAAATATTTACCCAGTCGCTGCCACTGCACATAGGCAGGCTTCGCGGCCTGACGCGCCAGACGCTGCAATGCGAACATCGCCGTCTTGCGACGGCCGATGCCGGCCTTGTCCAACTTCACGCGACCCAAATAGCGTTGCGGATTGCGGCTTGCCTCATCCAGTTCCGCCAACGGCAAACGCCCGGCTGGCGGCAAGTAGTGCACCAGTTTCTTGGCTTCTTTCAACTCGCCCGTCTCAAGCAGATTGCCGATACGTTGCGCAACATCCTGTTCGGTGATCACGCCGAGTTTGATCGCGACATCGAATATGGCATCGCAACTGCCCGCATCCGCGTCGCCCCCGAACCAGAGTTTGCGCGCGGCACGCAATGCCAGCGCCTCATCTTGCATGCGTTGCCAATCCAGTGCGTAGCAGGTCAGCTCGGCGTCGGCATTGATGAGGTAGGGGTATTCGGCGGCGAATTCGTCCCAGCGTTTCTGCTTCGCCATCTCTTTCAACCATTCGCCACGGAACTGGTCGATCACCGGCGTATCTTCCTCGCGCGCCAGAAACTCGTGGATGGCGCTTGTGTCCTTGTCGTCCCAGTGCAGACGCAGGCGGTAATAAGTGGTGTAGGGTTCCAGCGGCGAATCCTGCAGACGCTGCAGCGCATCCTGCATACCCGCCTCCTTGCCGACGGCGAATGCCGCGCGCACAGCCATGAAATCCTTTGCTTCATCGGCAAGGGAAGGCAGGGGCAACAGCAGCAGGAATAGGCAAATTGAACGCATGAGGAAACCTTGAAAAACTCGCGTAGAGGATAACACAGCCGCCTCTTCAAACAGGCTTGGCATGGCCGCGTTGAGCTGATGGAAACAGCAGGAAAAACAACATGAAAGTAAATGAACACTTCCAATATATGGCTTGCAAATACAGGGATTGTAACCAGGAGGTATTCACCTCCTGGCTGTACTGCAACTCCGGATCACTTCATGGAAAGGATCCAGCTCACCAGCGTATTGATATCTTCGTCGCTGACGCTTTTCGGTGCGGCCGGCATCCCGACAGCGCCCCACACCCCCTTGCCGCCGGAACGGACCTTGGCCACCAGACGGGCTTGCGCCGTTGCATCACCGGCGTATTTGGCGGCGATGTCTTTCAGTGCCGGGCCAACCACTTTCTTGTTCGCATTGTGGCAAGCCGAGCAGGTGCTCTTCTTGAACAATGCCTCGTCGGCTGCGGCGTTACCGGCCAGCATCAGGGCTGCGGACAAAACGACTATGTGCTTCAACTTCATGGTACTTCCTTTCTTCTTCATGTTCCCTTCTGCCAGTGTGCAGAGGGCTTGCATTGCATGCAGCGGAACGGCGCTGCCCCGGGATTCGTTTGAATTTTGGTTCGATCCCAGTCGGCACTTGCGCCATAGCAACGCCGACAGCCGACGCATTGCCGCGCAATACGCGCGTGGCGGGCACCCGCGCGAACGGGGCGATATGGCAAACGTGCAGGGTTCGGGCGGAATGCCCGATGGATCAGCTCAGGACGGGCGGAGCCTGAGGCGGCGGCGTGCAACAGGCGGCACGCTGGCTGCGGATAACAGAGAGATAAGGCAGGTCGTGCGTTGGCACCGTCGGCAACTGTACGGACAGCGGCAACAATGGAGACTGCGGCAGCGCAAGCTGCGCGTAACGATGGAGATCGTCCGAAAGGCTGATGATCGCGGACGAATCTGCGGTCAGGCTATCCAGATCGGCAAGCTGCGCCGGGGCGACTGTGGCGATATGCAGCAAGCCGCTCTGCTCGCCCTCCGCGTGCGCGTGCACGAGCGGCGACACGCATTGCAGGAATGCGAAGATCAGGATCAGCAGGGAATGGATGAAGCGTTTCGACATACGGCCATATTTAACCACACAGCGCAGCGATTCGGCGCGGGGGGGTTGGTCTGATTTTGTCTGAATAAGTTCCGCCGAGTCTGCGGCAGGCGCGGTTCAGGCAAAACGCCCACGGGCGTGGGCGTTACTTGCGGCGGTGAAGCTGCTCAGCGCTGGTTCGCGTACATCTTGTGCAGAAAGGTTCCGATGTCCGCCTCGCCCAGCGAAGGCGGGAAAGCCAGATGCGCCGGAGCGATGCGCGCGCCCCCGGTCTGTGCCAGTTGCGGGTTCCAGCGCGCGTACATCACCTCGTCGCCATAATGCTCGACGACCTCAGCCGCGCGCTCGGTCTCGTAGCTGCCCATATTCATCACGATTGTCATTTCACACCTCCTTCACTGCGGCGCGACAACGCGCCCCTGTGAACAATGTATCGGCCTGCCGCGATAAATGCTTAGGCCGTTGCGTACTTCTCGATGCGGGCACGCACCAGCCCGATATGGCTGCGCAGTTCGTACAGGTGGCTGGAAAACGCCACCGGCAATCGCAAGTGATTGACTTTGTTCTCTATCGCGTCCAGCTCGCGCCGGAACCTGTCCAGATCGACCGGCGGCGGCGAGGTGTGCAGTTGCAATTCCAGGAAGCGCAGCTCGCCGTACAGCTTGTGGATGCGCGATTTGACCAGCCAGTTGTAGACCGCCGGTGCCAGGCGGCTCAGCGGGATAGCGAGCGCCAACAACGGCAGCAGAATGATCAGCACGCGGCTGACGAAAGTCGCCGCCCAGAACGGCAGGTAGCGGTCGAGAAACGGCGGGCCGGACTGGTAGAAATACTCGGCCTGGCTGCTCAACTCGAAGTCGGAATCCTTGTCGGACGGGAACTCATGCTCCTGTTGCAGCATGCCCGCATTGCCGTGCACGCGGGTGAGTACCTTGAGCAGCAGATAGGTCAGCGCCGGATGCAGTGTGTCGCGCGCCACCAGCGTGACAGTGGGTGCCAACAGATGCGCGCGGCGCGGCGGGATATTGCCCTGCAAGCTGAGCGCGCTCTCCGGCAACACCAGGTGATGCAAGAAGCTGTACTGACGTGCGATGGCCTCCGAATCATCCAGATCGACCAGCGACACGCCGCGCATGTTTGCCACCACGGCGACCAGCGGCGAATTCGGCACCCCGGTCAGGAAGATCACATCCACGATGTCGTGCCGCAACGCTTCCATGGAATCGTCCAGACCGATCTCGTACAGCGTCGCATTCTGTTCGTTCACCCCGGCCGCATCCAGCAACACTTTGGTTATCAGACGGGTGCTGCTCTCCGGCCGCCCCACCCCGACGCGCAAGCCCTTGAGCTGCGACAGGTGTTCGATCTTCTGCTTGCCCTTGCGGAAGATCCACAGCGGTTCATAGTACAGACTGCCCAGTGACTCCAAACCCACCGTGGATTGCCCGCCCGCCATGCCGCCCGGCACGAAGGCCAGATCGACACCGGAATCCGGCTGGCGCAATTCCTCCAGACTCTGCATCGGCCCTTCCGTCTCGCGTATCTCCAGCGTGATGCCGTCCTGCTGCAACAGCGCGCCGTACAAACTGGCATACGCCTGATAGTTGCCGTCTTCCTTGCTGATGGAGATCACCATCTTCTTCGGCGGCGCGGGATCGATCAGCCAATAGCCCAATCCGGCGATCACCAGCAAGGCGAGCAGATAAGGCAGCGTCGCCTTGAACGCCTCCATAGGCAAAGAGACGTGCAATTCCTCGCGCGCCTCCTCGGTATTCATCTCACGGTTCTCTTCAGCCACGATGCGCACCTTCCAACTCTGCGGCAAGCTCGCCGCGAACGGTGCGCATCATAGCCGTTCGCCAAACTTTCGTGGCGCGTCGGCTACAGGGCGGGGATCAGCGTCGCTTCGCTGCTGATGTGATCGGCGCTGCCCCAGGTGGTGACCATCTCCACGAACCAGCGCGCATCGCGCGGGTGCGGACAGAAGATGTCGTACTCGGCGAAGAAGCTGCCATCGCTGTTGAAAGTGATGCTGCCGCAACGCTCCTTGCACGCGTTGCGCCACACGCCTTCGTATCCCGGCAACTGGTTCGCCGGATCGACCACGCGCGTGAACTGCGCAGCGGCAAGGTCTATGTATGGGGCAGCGCCGGTCGCGGTGAACCGCTCGGCCTCCAACTGCAAAGCGATGACGATACGTCTCGCCATCGGCTCCAGCGCAGCAGGCAATTGCCGCGATGTGTCCAGTACTACCATACGTCAGCCGGTGCCTGCAGACGCTCGACCACTTTGCCGCCCAGCAGATGCTCGTCGAATATCGCGCTCACATCTTCCTTGGTCACATTGCAGTACATCACGCCTTCCGGATAGACCAGCACGTTCGGCCCCATCCCGCACGGGCCGATGCAGCCGGTCGGTGTCACGGCCACTTCGGCGAAACACTGGCGCTGCTGCCACTGCTGCATGAACTCGTCCACCACGGCCGCGCAACCCTTTGCGCCGCATGATCCGCGCGGATGACCGGCGGGACGATTCTGCGAACACACGAAAACATGTCTGGTTGGTTTTGGCATCTTTATGCTCCTGCCGGCATCGCTTGATGCGTGTGGCATTGTTTCGGACAGACACGCGCGCACGATCCGCAGCCGATGCAATCCAGCGCGTTGGCGATGGACATCACCATCATGTTGTCCTCGTCTTCGTCGTAGTTCTCGTCATCCTCGTCGCGCTCCAGCAGCTCGAACACGCTGCGCGGGCAGACCTTGAAACAACGACCGCAGCCGATGCAGTTGGCCGGATTCAGTTCGGTGATGAAAGTCGGTTCGTAAGGGGTGCCGCCCCGGGTTACGCCGGTGATGTTTGACATGGTCATACTTCCTTCTGTGCTTCGGATAATCTTGCGCTCGCTTCGGCCCATGCCTGGCAAGCATCGTAAGTGGATTGCGCGATGCCCGGCAGCTCCTTGTAGCCCGCCGGCAACTTGTCCTCGACCAGATCGTGCAACTGCCCCGCCCACTCCGTAGAGATGCGCTTCAGTTTCTTCACTTCCTTGTCGAGGGCTTTCAGTTCGTCTTCAGTCATTTAATTCTCCTTCGGAGAGGATTCAGGATTCTGGATACATGATTCAGTTAAACCCGCTGCTCCGCACTTCCCTGATTCCCGAATCCTGAATCCCGTATCCTGTTTTACATCCCCGCCACTTCCGGATGCTTGCCGATGATCTCCAGTGCCACGGAGAGCACCTTGTCGCCCTCGTCCTTCATCTTGGAAAGGCTCTCGTATCCGTAGCGGTGCACGTCGCGCAATGTCTTGTCCATCACCACCAGCTTGCCGACGGTGATCACGCCGCGGCCAAAACCTTCGTGCGTGATGTTGATCATCGGCACCGCCATCAGGCCGCACTCCTTTTCGATCAGCGAAGCGACCGCGTTGTAGAAACACTTGATGCGCGACAACAGGATCTCGTCCGGATCGCCGATGATCGGGATCTCGCGTTTCTGTTCCTTGGTCAGAACATACGGTGCCAGCACGCGCTCGGCGGGCCAGCCGTCATACGTGCCGTAGCTGTCGACGGCGCGCATCTGCTTGACCATCTCCTGGATGAAATCGGTGGACATCAACGGGTCTGCTGCGACTGCTTGATTCATGGTGTTTCTCCTTTGGTTGAACTTGTTTGCACGACTACACGCGGCGTCCATCCGGACACGCGCGCCAAAACGAAACCACTTGCTGCGCCGACGGCCGCGCCCATTGCTGAACCGACATCCCCATATCCCGAAGCGAGTGCAGCGCCGGCCACCGCCGTCACGCACGGCAACAGATAAGCCAGCAGCCCGGCCTTGACCAGATCACCCTCGCTCAGCGACAACTGCAACTCATCACCCGCGCACACCTGCGCATCGCAGGCCACGCCGATGGTCTTGCGCCGCGACGAAAAATATTTACCCAGCCCCGACACGCCGCACGACTCGCGCGATGCGCAACCGCCGCAGCCGGATTTCTCGGTCGGCATCACCTGCGCCACGCGGCCCTGCACCGCGATCACGCGAACCAGCGCGCTGATCATTCCTGCCACTCCTCGTCGTCCGCGAAGCTCTTGCTCGACTGTTTCTTCAGATATTTCGTCAGCCACACCGGCGGCTCGCTGACCATGCTCTGCTGCAAACCGCTCAGCAGACCGTCGATACACATGCCTTCGCCCACGCGCATCGGCTGGATGCCGCCCGCCAATAATTGCTGGATGGCCGATGCACCCGCCGCGTTGCAATACACCGCCGCGCAATCGCCCAGCAGTTCCACCTTCGCCGCCAGCTTGCCTTCATGTCCGTCCATCGCTGTTTCGATGAATTCGGCCACTTCGATCAATTTCGCTTCTGTCTCGCTCACTTCGTAGATGGCGAAAGATTCCGCCGCGCCGAAGTGCTGGTTCACCGCCTTGCGATCGCTGGTGGCGAATGCGATCTTCACTGTCATCGCTGTCTCCTCAGTGGGTTTGACCAGACGCAGGTGTCGCACGACTCACCCTTTCAAAATTGCTTCTCGCGTTTGCCCCTTCTCCCTCCTGGGGAGGGTCGGGGTGGGGGAAATGCTCCGCATTGCCTGTCCGCTGTGCATAGATGGAGACATACGGCTCCGGCTCGATGTAACCGTGCTCCACCAGCAGGTTCGCCAGATCGAACAGCGATTGGCGCGTGCCGCGATAGCCTACCCACAGGCGCTGATAGCCGCCGAGCAGGTCGTATTGCGGGAAGCCCGCGCGCAGCAGCGGCACGCCGAGGCGGCGCGCCGTCTCCACCGCATGCGAATTGCTGATTACGAGCTGCGCGCCACGGCTACGCGCGCTGTTCTCCAGGTCTTCCAGATCGCCGATGCCCACCTGCTCCGCCAGCACACTTTCCAGAATGTGCGCGCGGGCCGGGGCGACGGCCGCCACCACTTCGCAACCCATCTCCGTCACCAGTCGCGACATGCCGTAAAGCAGATCGGCATCCGCCGCGACGGCGACGCGCGCAAAACCCAGCATGAAGTGCGCATCCACCATCGCGTCCTGCAACTGCGCGCGCTGGCGTTCGATCTTCTCCGGCACCGGCTTGCCGCTGATGTCGGCCAGCGCGGAAACAAAACTATCCACCGCCTCCAGGCCCATCAAACAATCGAAGCGATAGTCCGGCACCTGTGTTTGCGCTTTGAGAAAATCCGCCGCATCGAACAAAGAATTCCCCAACACCAAGGTCGCGATGGATTCGCCCATGCTGGCGATGTCGCTCACCGGCGTGCCGCCCACGGTGAGCGGCAAGCTTTCCATCTCGGTGAGGTGACCGTCGAGCGAATCGCCGATGTCAGGCAGCACCAGCGGACGCAGGCCGAATGCCTCGATCAGTTCCTTGATGTGTTCCACATCGCCGGGTGTGAGGAAGGAGCCGGCCAGCACGTTGACCTGCTTCTTGCGGCGACCAACATTGCTTCCCACGTTCGTCCCCTCCCCCCCCGGGAGAGGGCCGTTTTTCGCCAGCACCGTTTCCAGTGTCGCCTTCACCGCCAGCGCATAACCGCTCTCCAGACAGCCGGTGAAGTCCGGCGTGTTCACCGGCACCACGGCCACGTGTGCGTACTCGGGATACTTGGTGTAGAAATCTTTCACCAGACGTTTGATGTCCGTGCCCTGCGTTTCGGAAAGCCCCGTGGTCGGCAGACCGATCATCGCGGGCTTGCTCTTCTCGCACACCGCACGCAAACCTTCGATCACGTTCTCGTCCGCATTCATCACCGTGGACACCTGATCCATCGCCGTGGTCTGCAACGGGATCGGCTCGCGGAAGTGGCGCACGAAATACACCTTGCCGAATGCGGTGCAACCCTGCGAACCGTGCAGCATCGGAATGGCTTTGTTGATGCCGAGGAAGGCGAGCGACGCGCCGACCGGCTGGCTGGCCTTGAGAGGATTCACCGCGAGTGCTTTGTTGCGTTTCAGTATCTCGGCCATGTCACGCTCCCAATTCAATGCCGGGCAGGGACGACTTCGCCCACGGCGCAGGTTTGCGCACGCCCGGCCACACCGGACTCTGTATCGTCAGCGCCAGTTGCCGCGCCAGTTCCACCATGCCGCTGTAACCCTCGTAACCGAATTCGCGTTCCTGATTGATGTCGAGGAAAGGGATGCGCGCCTTGAGCGCGGTGTACATGTTGCGACCGCCCGCGATGAGGATGTCCGCTTCGTATTCCTTCACCACGCCGAGCAGCGCCTTGGGGCTGCCGTCGGTGATCATCTTGGTCTTCTCGCCCATGATCTCGCGGATGCGCGCTTTGTCTTCCTCGGTGGATTTACTGGTGCCGGTGGCAACGACTTCCATGCCCAGGTCTTGCAGCGCGGAGACGATGGACCACGACTTCACGCCGCCGGTGTATAGCAACACGCGCTTGCCGCGCAGGCGTTCGCGCCACGGTTCCAGCTCGGCGTTGATCTTCGCCTCTTCCCTCGCGATCATCGCTTCGGTGCGTTCGGTCAGAGAAGGATCGTTCAGCAGCTTGGCAAAATCGCGGAAGGCATTCGAGGTATCGGTCACGCCGTAGAAGCTGCCTTCGAAGAACGGCACCTTGTGATCGGTTTGCAGTTTGCGCGCGATGTTGAGCAAGGCTTTCGCGCACACCACCATGCTGGCTTCGGCGCGGTGCATGGTCTGCACTTCGTGGAAGCGCGCATCGCCGGACAAGGTGCACAGGATGCGCAGCCCCAGTTCGTCGAACAACGGTGCCACGTTCCAGAACTCACCCGCGATGTTGTATTCGCCGATCAGGTTCACATCGTGCACGGTGATGCCTGGGCGCTGCAATTCATCAGGCACCGGCAAAGGTTCGCCCGTACCCACCACATATTTGAACATCGCCTCACCCGCGATGCGGTTGCCCAGATTCTTGGTGCCGTAGAAACCGGCACAGTCCACCGGCACCACCGGCACGCCGGTCTTCTCGGCAGCGGCCTTGCACACCGCGCCGATGTCATCGCCGGTCAGCGCGGGCACGCAGGTGTTGTAGACGAACACCGCCTTGGGGGAATAGGAATCGACCGCCTGCTTGATTGCATGGAACAAACGCTTCTCGCCGCGCCCCATGATCACGTCCTGCTCGGTCAGATCGGTGGTCATACCGATGCGATACAAAGTCGGCCCGGAAGAGCGCGTGCCGCGGTTGTCCCACGAACTGCCCGCACAAGCGATCGGCCCGTGCACGATATGCGCGACGTCGGCGATAGGCAGCAAAGCGATCTGCGCCCCGTCGAACGAGCAGCCGCCCGCCGTCGCCCCGGGCTTGGGTCGCGCACAACCGGATTTCTCCTTCTTGTTATGCGCGCAGGCCGGTTCGTTCAGCAGTTCGGCGATGTCCTTGGCTTGCATGGCAGTAGCTCACGAGTATTGACGCCCTCCTACTCGCAGGAAACATGCCAACCGACACATGGTTGATTTATTGGTAGTTTATGGGGATGCGATTTGTAGGAAAGCATACAATGCGCACCCATCCAACAAATTCAACGCCCCGCTTGGCATGTCCAATATATTGGACACATTCATAAACCGCCCGTTAGCATCTCCGCCATGTTGATCGACCTCAAAACCGCAGGCCAGCAGATACGCCACACGCGCCAACAGCTCGGCATCAGCCAGGCCGATGTGTCGCGCGCCACCATCGTCGGCCTTGAGAACGGCCCCCTCAACGAGATCGGCGTAATCCTGCTCAACCGCATCGTCGCCGCCAGCCGCATCGCGCAGCGACCCGTCGCAACCCCCGCCCCATCGCAACGCAAATCGGCAGACCTCAAACTGTCTTTCCCCTACGACTGGAGCAATCCCGCCATGAGCGACAGCGTGCTGATCGGCAAAGTGGTCGAGCGCGGTTTATTCGAAGACATGGCCAAGATCGCCGTGCGCTTCGGCGTCGCCTCCTGCGCCGCGCCGTCACCGCATTCACCACACGCAACAGCGCCGCCGCGCCCGGCCTGACGCGCATGCTCGCCAACATCGAACAAGCCATACAACAAAACTCCCCTCCCCCGCTTGCGGGGGAGGGGAGAGGGTAGCCATTATGGAAAAGATCGCCATCAAGCCGGAATTCATGCCCGAACGCACCCGCCGCGTGTTTCAAGCGCTGGCGAAAGAACCGCTGATGCAAGGCTTTGTGTTGATCGGCGGCCCCGCGCTCTCGATACAACTCGGCCACCGCCTGAGCGAAGACCTGGACTTCTGGCTGCCCGCCGCCGCCATGTCCAAGGAACGCGTCGATGCCATCCTCGACAAACTGGTCGCGCAAGGCATGCAGCAGAAATTCGCCATCCCGGCATGGAATATTTCGCAGGTGCGCATCAACGGCATCGACCTGCTCGCGCAAAGCCGCGACCACGTCGTCGACGGCGTGAAGATCACCTTCTTCGCGCGCGACGACACCCCCTACCACCACTTCGCCGCGATGAAACGCATCGCAGGCAAAGCAAAGTTCGACATCGGTAAGCGTCCAGCCGCCCCACCTGTTTGATTCAGCCGATTTGTGCAGATGGTTTGAGCGGCAGGAGTTCGTCGATCCGTTTCATGGTCCAGACCGGAAGTTTCTCCAACGTATCTTTCGGCTCGACCTATATATTTCGTTGATGAGCGGCATAGGAATTCCCTTACACCGAGGGAAATTCCAGCGACAGGTATCGTCGGAAGAGGAGGGCATCGTGCGCAGCCCCATTGCGATGGCGTGCTTCAAGCTATAATCCGCGCTACTTTCAAAGAGGCCCGCATCATGCGAATCACCCGCAGACTGGAATTCGATGCCGGTCACCGCATCCCCAACCACAACAGCCAGTGCAGACATATGCACGGCCACCGTTATGCCATCGAGATCACTTTATCCGGTGAAGTGGTGACGACCGAAGGCGTGTCGGAACAGGGCATGGTGATGGATTTCTCGGATGTGAAGCGTATCGCCAAGGAGCAGGTGGTGGATGCGTGGGACCACGCGTTCATCGTGTATCGCAACGACCGGACGGTGCTGGATTTTCTGGGGACTTTGCCGGGACACAAGACGGTGATGCTGGATGTGGTGCCGACCGCCGAGAATCTGGCGCGCGTGGCGTTCGATCTGCTCGACGGTGCGTATCAGGACACCTACGGCAACCATCTGCGACTGGAACGCGTGCGCCTGTACGAGACGCCCAACAACTGGGCAGATCACACGCGTTGATCCGCGCCCCACAGCCTGTTAGAACCTTCCATATTGCCCCGTCACCACCCTGTCGCGACCGCCGCGCTTGGCCTGATAGAGCGAGGCGTCCACCGACTGGAGCAGAGAATCAAAGAATCAAGGAGAATCAATGCAATCAATGAGGTCCGTGTTTTGGATTTTGAACGGGAGAAATGACATGCGGAAATATATTGCGAGGCTGGCCCCTTTGATTCCTTTAGCATGACGATTTGCTTGCCGACCAACGTGCAATAGAACACGCGTGCGGTGCCCTCTGCGCCTTTGTACCTCAACTCGAACAGCCCGCTGCCGAATGCCGCAGTATGCGGACTACCGAGATTGGCACCGTAGACCATTATCTTTGTAGTCAGCCCGATGTAGCGCCTGCAAGGTCGACGGCAAAGCCATGTTCTCTTGCTGCAGGGCTGCGTTGTAATAGGTAATGGTGTAAGTCGCGACCGCGCAGTAACAAATATGTTATTGCCGGGCAATGTCTGCTCAAGAAGCAATAATTGGCACTCGACCTTATTTGACCAGCTTCGACACCTGCCTGAACACCTCAGCCCCCGCGATCTTGAGCCAATGGTACGCCACGGCCTCCGTGCTGGCAGGTACGGCTCCGGCGCAGGTCATGACTTCGAGGGCGGTGTCGCGGTTGGCGGCGGCGCGGCCCATCACGGCGTTTTCACGGTGTGCACGATGAAGCCTTCGATGTGCATCGCCCTCTGCCGATTTCTTGTTCATGGTTTGCTCCAGACGCCTGATTTTTTCAATGATCGCAAAGCTGCCCGCATATTGGCGCTTGCCGTATTGACGCGAATCTCTGCGCGGGGATAATGCGCCAACCGTTGCAGTCCGCTGCGCTGCAACTTCCTATCTGGTGATCATCCGGCCATGCGCAATTTCGATCTCACGATTCCCCCTTCCAAGTCCACCTACGATGCGAAAGGCGCGTTGCAGTTTTTCGAGGCGGCGGGCGAAACAAAGTATGTGAAAGCAGGCAAGACGCTGTTCAAGGAGAACAGCCGTGCCAGCCCGCTGCTGCTGCAAAATGACAAGATGTTTTACCTGCTGGAAGGCGCGGTGGAGCTGACGGCGAACGGTGAGACGGTTGGGCTGGTGCGCGCGGGCGAGTTGTTCGGCGAGATGACGCTAATCACCGGCTTGCCTCGCACGGCGACGGCCAGGGCGAAAACGGATTGCCGACTCATCATGCTGGACAAGGAGCAGCTTCAGGCGGCGTTGCAGACTGCGCCCGAGTTCGCGCTGTTGCTGATGCACTTCATGATCGCGCGTTTACGCGACGCCATCGCACAGTTGAAATCGCAGGGGAACATGACCAGTGATGGGATGCTGAAAGACTCGGCCATCATCGACAAGAAACTACTGGATGATCTGGCAGACGAGTTCGACCGCAGTGCGCGCATACGTTGCCCGGAAGACAAGGTGATCATCCAAGAGGGGCAACCCGGCGTACTCATGTATGTGGTGCTGAAAGGCACGGTGGAGATCGCCATTCAGGGCAACACACTGGGCAAGATCGGGCCGGGCGGGATGCTCGGCGAGATGGCGCTGATCTCGCGTACGGAGCGCCTTGCCAGTGCCACCGCCAAGACAGACTGCGAACTGCTATCCATCAACCGCGATGTGTTTCTGAAGATGGTGAGCGCGAATCCGAAGTTCGCCATCTCGCTGCTCGGTGCAGTCGGCCACCGCGCACACTTCATTGCGTCGATGCGAACTTGACCGGCTGCTGATTTCGATTCGCGCCCCAATCAAATGGGGTGCGAATACTCTTCAGACGCCATCCGCTTTCTACCTTCCGCACCTCTTCTATTGCGGCATGAAACTGACTGGCAAAGCCGATGTTGCCAGTGCAAAGCCGCCGTCTCAACGTTTCATTTCACGTCGAACGAATCAGGTAGCGTTACCTTTTCAACGCCACCTAGCAGGGGAGTGAGCGTAACGCCCGGCACGGGACTGATGGCCGAAGTGAGGCTGATGTATTCGTTCAATGCTTCTTTGGCTCTTGCCTTAATGTATTCCTCGCCGGTGTCTTTCAGCAGCGTCTCGTAAGGTATCTGCGACAAGGCGTCGCGCAGTTGCTCCCGCAGGTCGTCGCTATGGACGAGGATGAATTCTCGCGACCGATCCACATCCTCACTCCCAATAAGTATCTTCAGTTTTGGAATGGCCAGGGTGTGGCCGGTGAAGGTGCGGTACGCATCGTCTTTCAGCAACGGGATGACTTCCACTTCGTCTATCAGTTCGATCATGCGGTTCGAGTTCTGGGGCATGCCCTGTTCACTGCTCAGGGGCGCTTCCATAGCGACAGGCTGCGGCTGCTCGCGCATCAGATATCCGGCCGTTACGCCAGCCACGACTATGACGGCCACGCCGATCATCGCCATTGAGGATATGCCCGTTTCAGATTCGGGGATGTATCTTGGCAAAGGCTGCGCTGCGGGTTGAGAATCGTGCATGCGCATCCGTTCCAGCCCGAGGTCGTACACAGCACGCTTGTCCGTATCGGATAGCACTTCATAGGCCTGCTGTATCGACACGGCCCGCGCTGCTGCTTCTGCATCCCCGATATTCCGGTCCGGATGGTAGCGCTGCATCAGGCTCTTGTAGGCTGCCCGAATAGTCTCGGCGCTGGCTTTGCAGCTAACTTCCAGAGTGTCGTAATGACTCATTCGATAATCCGCTCGTTTACGTATTGCTTTCCGGGAAGATCGGGGCATCCTCTCTCAGTCGCATCGAAATACCCTTAGTTATTGACTTGGTATCGGGCGGTGATTAATCTGCCACCGACTTCACATGCTCAAACAGGATTATGGCTTATACCATCGCGCAACCTAAAACGATATTCGAGCTGCTTGGTCTCCCCCCAAATGCGACCCGCGCCGAGGTGGTGACCGCGTATCAGGCATTGTGCAGGCATTTTGAATCGGGGGCACACGGTCTTTCAGCGTCATTGGCGGAGTACAAGCTCTCCTCGTTGCACGCTGCCATGCACGCTTATTCTTCCGTCGATGCAGGCAGCGAAACGGGCAGCTCGCGCGCCCCCTCTATCATGATTGCCCCTCCTCCAGTCATTTGGTCAGAGATCGATGGTGAATCCCCGCTTTGGGCGAAAAGACGGCAGAAATTCGCCATCATGTCGAGCTGGACTTCCACTGGCCTCAAGTTCTTGTTGGGTTTCCTCGGTATTGTCTTCTTGTTCAAGATGATGTTCTCGTTCACCGCCATCCAGGCGCACACCGCCCCTGGCAACTTGGAAGCCATGAGCAGGATGAGCGAGGACAAAATAATCATCGAAGAATACTTTCGGGAAACGGGCTATCGCGCTTCTTCACGCAGCGAAGTCGAGGCACTGCAAGCCGAGGAAAAACGCAAGGAGGAAGAGCGTCGTATCGAGCTTCAAGCCCAGCGCGAAGAAGAAGCAAAACAAAGGGAATATGAGCGTTTCGTCGAAGAGAGCCGACGCATAGGGGAGAACGTTTCGCGTCAAGTGGAGCAGATAGAGCAACAAGAAGCGCAACAAAAAGAACAGGAAGAACTAAAACGTGCCTACCAGGAACAAGAGCGAATACGCATGGAGCAAGAGCGCGTCAACGCAGAACGAAGACGCTTGGGCATGCAGCCCGTTTATTGAGTGGTTGTTCGCAGCGCGCGATTCGGCAGCGCTCATCCCGAAATTCGAGCTCTCTATGGTTTGGCGCAGGCTAAGCTCAAGAGTGCATTCATCCCGCTTATCGACTGGCGTTACCCGCCACACCGCAGCCTTATCACTCTGAACCAAGAAAGGTTGATATGAAGCGTGTCCTTATTCTTATTCTGCCGACCTTGCTGCCGATCCAGTCCCACGCACTGGACTTGGACAAGAAGCGGCACATCCTTGCTTCTGTCCTTACCTTTAGCACTGCTTATGCCATTACCAATGGATGTTAAAACATCCGTCATATTTGGCTTGAGCGTGGGATTGGCGAAGGAAACTTATGATTCGAAAAGCACGAATGGCGACGGGTTTGACACGCATGACCTAGCGGCGGATGCGCTCGGCGTTGGATTGGGTTTTATTTGGGGGAAGCGTTTTTAGGAGAGGGCGTCACCGAATAATTTCTCCGGCGCTTTCTCCTTGGTTCCGCCGCTCATGGTTACCCCCAGAGATAACAGCCCTGCGCTTGGGCTTACTTCACCAGCTTCGACACCTGCTTGAACACATCCGTCCCCGCGACCTTGAGCCACTGGAACGCCACTGTTTCGGTGCCGGTCGGCACGGCACCGGCAAGGGTCATGGCTTCGATAGCGGTATTGCGGTTGGCGGGGGCGCGGCTCAGCACGGCGTCTTGCACAACATGCACGACGAAGCCTTCATGCAGCAGATCGAGCACGGTCTGTTGCACGCACACATGCGTCTCCATGCCGCACACCACGATCTGCGTGCGTCCACTCTGGCGCAGTTGCGACAGGAAGTCGTCATTGCCGCAGCAGCTGAAGCTGATCTTTTCGTGGAAGGTGGCGTTGCCGGTTTTTTCCTTGAGCGCGGCGACGGTGGGGCCGAGGCCTTTGACGTATTGCTCGGTGACGATGACGGGGACGGACAGCGCGTGTGCGCTTTCGAGCAGGATGCCGGCGTTCTTCACCACGCGCTGCAGTTCGTCCTGATCCATGGCGGCACTGAGGCGTTCCTGCACGTCGATGACCAGCAGCAGGGAGTGTGCGGCTTGCAGACGGAATTTGTCGGGGGTGGGCATGGCGGTTCCTTTCGCTCTTTACGAGGTCAGGATCATACCGCCTGCCGTATCAAACGGAATACGGTGCCGCCGCCCAGCCTTGCACCAATGCCGCTTCGGTGTCCGGCAGATAGCTGAAGCCGGCTTCCAGATCGCGCACGACGGCGTAGGCGACGGCGGGCGGGGTGATGGTGTTGGAGACGAGGTGGAAATACCAGGCGGAGGGATAGCCTGCCGCGCGGTCGAAGGCTTGCAACTGGTGCGACATCTCGACGCCGGAGAGTTCGGCGTTCCAGTGGAACGATTTGAGTTCGCGCGCGTGGCGCGACACCAGCGAAGCGGTTGCCACCGGGTTGCGGTAGCGGTCCAGATGTTCGCGCAGGGCGACGATCCAGTGGTCGCTGAAGTGGCCGCGCGTGGCGGCGCTGCTGTGCGACCATTCTTTGAGCAGGCGCGGCAGGCCGTTGCCGCGCCCGGTCGCCAGCCCTGCGCGCGCGACGGTCTGCTTCATGTCGAGCAGGCGGCGGAATTTGTAACGCGGCGAACCCACGGCCTGCCCTTCCAGCAGCAGCGGTGAGATGGGGTCGATGAGTTCCTGCATGTCTTCGGGCAATGCGTCCGGATCGATCAGTTCGCGGTCCAGCACTTCCTGCAGTTCTTCCACTTCCAGTTGCATGAAATCGGCGGGGGCCGGGCCGTAGGCGCAGACGAAATAATGTGTGCGGCCGGAATGGCGGGTGACTTGCAGACCCTTGTCGAGATAGCGCTCGACCAGTTCTGCCATGTCGCCATCGCAAGCTTCCAGCTCGCTGCGCGCCCAGCGTTCCAGTTCGTCCGAGAGCCGGTCGCCGTTCGGCGCGATGACGCCGCCCGGGCGATACCAGCCGCCACGGTTCAGCGCGTATTCAAAGGTGCAGCCGGGATGGATGCGGTTGGCGATCTCCAGCAACCCGGCGTGATGCGGGCGCGGCGACAACGCTTCGATCTTGCGCGCGAGTTCCTGCAGCGCTGTTTCGTCGGGCGTCATGATCGTCATTTCTCTGCTCCCATCAGGTATTCGTTCAATCGCTGGCGCACCACGGTGCGCACGTCAGGCTCGGCATCGTCCGCTAGTTCGGCGATAGACTCAAGCGGTGCATGCTCCGCCGCGCGCAGCCGCACCACCCAGTCCTCGTCGTGCAGCATCTTTACGGCATCGTCCGCCAGTACGCGCTCGGCCACGATGCGCCGCACTTCCACATCTTCATCCTGCGCCATGCGCCCCAGCGCGAACGGCGGCAAACGGCGCGCCACCACCTTGCGCACTTCGCGCTCCTCGTCGTGCGCCATCTTCGGCAACTGCCCGTGCGGCAGGCGTTTCGCCACCTGCATGCGCACCAGATAATCTTCGTCGTTCTGCAATACGCCCAGTTCTTCCGGTACCAGGCGATCCGCCGCCGTCATGCGCACTTCGCGGTCGGTATCGTGCAGATAGTCCCCCAGCCCGTCGATGGGCAGGCGCATCACCATCACGCGCCGCACCACCTCGTCCTCGTCGCGCGCCAGCGGGCGCAAGGCTGCCAGCGGCGCATGTTGCGCGGCGATGGCGCGCCTTTCCCAGAAAGCATCGTGCAGATAGCCTTCGGCGAATTCCTTGTTGCGCCGCAAAAAGCGGTCGATCTGCCGCCCGCTGTGCGCGGTCACGCAGATGTCGCCCGGCACACAGCGGCCTTCCGCCAGTAGCGCGCGGTGCGGACAAGTCGCGCAATCCGCGAGGGCGGACGGCGGCGCTGCCTCCGGGTGACTTTCTGGCATGTGGGTCCCTGCTTTCAAAATAGACATCGCCTGAGTGACTGCAACACCCGTGCCAATCTGCTGCGCGGGTAATTTATCAAGCCATGACAGAGGGTTAGCGATTCTGACTGCGGGATACAAACAGGAGTTTGTAGCGATTGCGACAAAACAAATCGTTGGGTGGAGCCCTTCCTGCATCTTATAGATTCTTGCGCAGCACCGTCATGTGCGAACCGTCGAATCCGAGCGCGCGGTAGAAATCCAGCGCGGTGGCGTTGTCGCGGTCGGCCAGCAGGGTGACGCGCGTCATGCCCTGCTCGCGCGCCCAGTCCAGCACATGCTCGACCAGCTTGCGCCCGTAACCGCCGCCGCGATGCGCGCGGCTGACGATCACATCCTCCAGCAGCAACACCTTGCGGCCCTCGGCGGTGCTGACGGTGATGAGCGCGTTGGCCATGCCCGCCACCTGCCCGGCTATGCGCAGCACGAACAGTCTGCCCAGTTGCGGTTCGTCGAGGATGAGTTGCAGGCCGCGCAGTTGTTTGTCGCGCTCGGGGGTGAAATCGCTCTCAAGCGCGAACAGCCCGGCGAGAAGGTCGGCGAGGTGCGGCAGGTCCTCAGCGGTAGCGAAGTCGATAGCAGTATTCATGGTTCTCTCGGTTAGCTTTTCATCCCTCGATACGGTGCTACGCACCTACTCTGGACGAACGGACTGGAAAAATGCAACCGTTCGCCCTGAGTAGTTCGCATCGCGAACGTATCGAAGGGCACGTTCCTACATCAGCGCCACGCTCTTCACCTGTGCGCACACGTACATCCCCGCGACCAGGCCCAGATGGTCGCGCGAACGGCGCGTGATGCGCGACAGCAGCATATGCGACTCGCCCACCTGCATGCGCACGATCACCTTGTCCGGCCCCTCGTCGCGTATCTCTTCGATGCGCGCATTGAGGATGTTGTTGATGCTGGAGCCTTGCGGCGCCTGCGTGGCGATGCTCACGTCGCGTGCCAGCACGCGGGCACGCACGCGATAGCCTGCCGTCTGATCCACCTTGCCCACCCACAGGTGGCCGCCGGGGAAATCGAGCTGCGTCAGATGATAGGCCTCGTCGTGCCGCGCCACCGACGCTTCGATCACCGCGCCGGCGTCGTCGAAATGCGCGATGGGCAGGTCCAGCCGCGCCAGCGTCTCACCCAGCGCGCCGCTGGCGATGACCTTGCCCTGCTGCAGCAATACCAGATGGTCGGCCAGCCGCGCCACCTCGTCCATCGCATGGCTGACGTACAGAACGGGGATCTGCAGTTCGCGGTGCAGGCGTTCGAGGTAGGGCAGGATCTCCTGCTTGCTCTGCGTGTCGAGCGCGGACAGCGGCTCGTCCATCAGCAGCAGTTCGGGGCTGACCAGCAGCGCGCGGCCGATGGCGACGCGCTGGCGCTCACCGCCGGACAGGCTGGCCGGATCGCCGCGCCCGATGATGCGGTCCAGCCCCAGCCATTCGATCACTTGTTCCGGTTGCACGCGGCGTAGCGCAGGCGCGATGCGCCGGTAGCCGTATTCCAGATTGGCACGCACCGACAGGTGCGGGAACAGGCTGGCCTCCTGGAACACATAGCCCAGCGGCCGCTTGTGCACCGGCATGAAGGTCGTCTCGTTCTGCCACGGCTCGCCGTTCACGCGCAGCCAGCCCTGCGCGCGCTCCAGTCCGGCGATGCAGCGCAGCAGCGTGGTCTTGCCGGAACCGGAGGAGCCGAACAATGCGGTGACGCCGAGCGGCGGCGCGCTGAACTGGGCATCCAGTTCGAAGCTACCCTGCTGCATCTTGAGGTGTACGCGCAGCCAGCTCATCGCGCCCCCTTGGACCAATTGCCGCCCACGCGATACAGTCCGACCAGCACGAGGAAGGAGAACAGCACCATGCCGCCCGACAGCCAATGTGCCTCGCTGTATTCCATCGCCTCGACGTGGGTGTAGATGGCGACCGAGAGCACCTGCGTCTCGCCGGGGATGCTGCCGCCCAACATCAGCACCACGCCGAACTCGCCGACCGTGTGCGCGAAGGCCAGGATGATGGCGGTGAGGAAACCGGGACGCGCCAATGGCAAGGCGACACTGATGAATCGATCCCACGGTGTCGCGCGCAGGGTAGCCGCCACTTCCAGCGGACGTTTGCCCATCGCCTCGAACGCGTTCTGTATCGGCTGCACCGCGAACGGCAGAGAGAACAGCACCGAGCCGACCACCAGTCCGGCGAAGGTGAACGGCAGTGCACCGATGCCGAGCGCGCGCGTCAATTCACCCACCGCGCCCTGCGGCCCCATCAGCAACAGCAGATAGAAGCCCAGCACCGTCGGCGGCAGTACCAGCGGCAGCGCCACCAGCGCCGACACCAGTCCCTTGTACCAGCTGCGGCTGTGCGCCAGCCACCAGGCCAGCGGCGTGGCGATGCACAGCAACACAAGCGTGGTGAGGCTCGCCAGCTTGAGTGTGAGTGTTACGGCTTGCAGGTCTTCGGGTGTCACAATATTTTCCTTACTCTCTTTCTACACCGTCATTGATGGAACTACTAGCCAATCCACTAAGCCAGCAAGCTGGCAAGTGGCTGGTTATCCCGCGCAGGCGGGAATCCAGCCATCAAAACAATTCCGCGAAGCGGACAACATGTTCTGGTTATGTCCCGCTGCGCGGGGAATGTTGAACCACTGGATTCCCGCCTGCGCGGGAATGACGGATCAATCATGGCAGTTCGTAGCCGTAGCTGCGTATCACGGTTGCGGCCTGCGGGCCTTTGAGGAATGCGAGGAATGCTTTGGTCGCTTCGGTATCTTGTGCACTCGACAACATCACGGCGCTCTGTTCGATGGGGTTGTAGTAGTGAGCCGGCACGATCCACCATGAACCTTCGCCCACCTTGCCGCCCTTGGTGATCTGCGACAGCGCGATGAAACCCAGCTCCGCATTGCCGCTGGCGGCGAACTGATAGGTCTGTGTGATGTTGTCGCCTTTCACCAGTTTGGATTGCAGCACTTTCCACAGTCCCATTTCTTCCAGCGCTTCCTGCGCGGCGGTGCCGTACACCGCGAGCTTGGGATCGCCGATGGAAAGTTTGTTGTAGCCGCCTTTGCGCAGCACCGCGCCCTTGTCATCCACCAAGCCCGGCTGCGCACTCCACAGCACCAGCTTGCCCAGCGCATATACGAAGCGCGAACCGTTCACTGTCAGACCGTCGCCATCCAGTTTCTTCGGCGTCCTGGTGTCGGCCGCGATGAATGCATCGTAGGGCGCGCCCTGTTTGATCTGCGCGTAGAACTTGCCGGTGGAGCCGAAGCTGACCGATACCTTGTGTCCGCTCGCCTGCTCGAACAGCGGCACGATCTCCTGCATCGGCGCGGTGAAGTTCGCCGCCACCGCCACGCGCACCTCGCCCGCCTGCGCCACTTGCGCCATCATCAACAGCGCGCCCAACAAACCCAGTTTGATCGATTTCATTTCCTGCTCCTTATGCTGTAACTGCCAAGATTATGTGCGACGCCTTGATCAACGCCGCGGCTTTGACCCCTTCCTTCAATCCCAGTGATTTGATGCTGTCGTTGGTGACGATGGCGGCCACGCTCTTGCCGCCCGCCAGCTCGATGATGACCTCGCCGTTCACCGCGCCTTCCTGACAACGCACCACCGTGCCGTGCAACTCGTTGCGCGCGCTGGTCTTGAAACCTTCCGAGGTGGTCACGATCACCCACGGCGCTTTCACCAGCGCATACGCCTCGCCACCCACCTTCAAACCAAGATGCTGCACGCTCTCGTTGGTGATCACCGCCGCCAGCGTGTCGCCGCTACCAATATCCATCACCACTTCCGCGTTGATCTGTCCCAGCTTGATGCTCTTGATAGTGCCGAGGAACTGGTTACGCGCACTCGTCTTCATGTCGAATCTCCTGATTAGTTGGTAGTACTCATCGAAGTCGTCCATCACCTCGGCCAGCCGCTTGAGCACCTGCTCGCGCTCCTGCTCCAGCCGCCGATAGGCGCCCGCCACCCGGCGGCCGTAGGTGGTCAGCGTGGTGCCGCCGCCTTTAGCTCCGCCGGTCTTGCGCTCCACCAGGGGTTGCTCGGAAAGATTGTTGATGCTGTCCACCGCTTCCCACGCCGCCTTGTAGCTCATGCCCATGGCACTCGCCGCCGCCGAAATGGAGCCGGTCGCATCGATACGTTCCAGCAATTCCAGATGGTCCCAGCGCCGCCCGCGGGCGATCTTCAGTTTGGAGACAACGCTGCCGTCGGTCTGCTTCGCTGCTTTGCTTGCTGCTGCTGTCTGAGCCATGTTGTCCTCACTCGTAATCGAAAATCTCGCCTAGCGACTCGTTCGCCCTTTCTCCCGCTTGCGGGAGAAAGTTGGAAAGGGGGAAGCGGGCATGGCAAGCCTCAAAATCATCCGTTTCACATGTGCCATGCCCGTTATCGCTTGCGCCACCTAACGTCATGCAAGAGCGATGCCAGCCTGCCATCGCGCCGCATAACCCCATCCCGTACGGGGTTCCCTCATATCGACCTGCCACCTGCACAGCGTTATGTCGGGCTTCAGCTGTAGGCTTTTGCACAATTTGGCGCGTTCGTTACAACCCAAATTACATAACGCTACCCAGCCTTATCCCTCAATCCCACGCACAACAGCCTTCAATGTGATTGGCACGCCACTTGCTAAAACGCTGTTGCGTTATGTCGCAATTTACATAACGAAATCCAATCACACAACAGGAGTATGAAATGAACGCAAAACGCTGCCCCCCCCCTGACGGTCGCCACCCGGCCATGGCCGACAACGGCAACATCACTATCTACGGCAGCGCGCTGCCGGGCCGTTACGACACGCCGTACAAAATCATCACGCGCAAGCTGGACAACTAACGTGTCAGTCCCATGGGTTCGATGAACCCAGATTGTCCGTTAGAAAAATCACGTCATTCCGGCGCAGGCCGGAATCATGGCGTTGTCCGCTGCGCGGCGTATTTTTCATCGCCGGATACCGGCCTGACCGGAGGTCAGTCTGTCCTGAGTTGATCGAAGGGCCGGTATGACGGCCTAATGGACGATCCGGGATGAAGGCAGGATTTCGCCGGGCTATTCCCTGAATATCAGGCGGTAATTTGCGGCGTTCTAAATAATGACTTGGCAGTGCAAATCCCCCCCCCCGCATTAGCATCGTCAATCGCTACTGTTTTTGAGTAAGGCGATGTATTAGAAGCATTCCTTCAGCATCACCAGGTCAGCCAACGCCGCACAAAGCGATTGTCGCGGCGGATCAGCCATCTTCTCCACTCGTCGCCCAGCAGAATCACAGCGGCGAACGGCAAGACCAGCGACACCTCGAACCAGCCTATTGGCGCGGTGCCGAAGAAGGGTTGCAGGTAGGGCGCGCGCGAGATCGCGGCCACCAGTCCCAGCTCCGCCGCGATGCCCACCCAAATCAGTTTGTTGCGGAAGATGCCGGCGGACAGCATGCTTTCGCGGCGCGTGCGGCAGATCAGCACATTGGGTATCTGGCAGATCACCACCGCCGCGAAGAATGCCGTGACGGCGGTGCGGTACAGCAGGCTGTCCGTCGGCAATTCCGCGCCCCATGTCCAGTCGCCCCGATGCAGCACTACAAAAAATACAAAGAACCCGGCGGCCGCCTGGATCATGCCGACGATGCCGTAGCTCCTGCCCAGCAGCGGCCAGGTGAGCAGTCTTTCGTCGCGGCGGCGCGGCGGCTGTTTCATCACATCATGCTCCGGCAGCTCGCGTCCCAATCCCAGCGCGGGCAGCAGGTCGGTGCCCAGGTCGATACTGAGGATCAGCACCACGGTCAACGCCAGCGGCGCGTCGATGGCGACAAAGGCGATGAAGGGCAATATCTCGGGCACGTTGCTGGTGAGGATGTAGGCGATGAACTTCTTGATGTTGGAGAAGACGGTGCGGCCTTCTTCGATGGCGTGCACGATGGTGGCGAAGTTGTCGTCCATCAGCACCATGTCTGCCGCTTCCTTCGCCACCTCGGTGCCGGATAGTCCCATCGCCACGCCCATGTCGGCGTTCTTCAGCGCGGGCGCGTCGTTCACGCCGTCGCCGGTGACGGTGACGATCTCGCCCTTCTTCTGCAGCGCTTTGACGATCTGCAGCTTCTGCAACGGCGTGGTGCGCGCGAACACCAGTTCGCGGCTATCCAGCAAGTCGGACAGTTCTTCCTTGCTCATCGTCTGCAACTGCTCGCCCACGACCACCCGCCCGTCGCCGGTGAACAGGCCGACCTGGCGGGCGATGGATTCGGCGGTGGTGTGGTAGTCGCCGGTGATCATGAACACGCGGATTCCCGCGCTGCGACATTTGTCCACCGCATCGGCGATCTCGGGGCGCGGCGGATCGAGCATGCCGACCAGCCCCAGATAGATGAAGCCGTCTTCGCTGGCTGCCTCGGCATCGGTGGTCTTGTAAGCCAGCGCCAGCACGCGTTCGCCGCGCGCGGCCAGCACTTCGTACAACTCCATAGCTTTGCTGTGCGCTTCCTCGTCGAACGCGACCTGCTCGCCCCGCTGCATACGATGCGTGCATTTTTTGAGAACGATCTCCGGCGCACCTTTCATGTAGGCGATGTTGGGCTGGCCCGCCGCGCCCTGGTGCGTGGTGATCATGCGCTTGGTGGCGGAATCGAACGGGCTTTCGTGCAGACGCGGGAAACGTTCCGCCAGATCGCCTATTGCGTGCAGACGCTGCGCCAGCACCAGCAGCGCGCCCTCGGTGGGGTCGCCGAGGTAATGATGGTCGGTGAGGCGCGCGTTGTTGCACAACACCATGGCCGTCCATGCATCGCTGAAGCCTTCCGCCTGCGCCAGCCCGCTCTGGTAGGCAGACCACACGCGCAGTCCCAGCACCAGCGTGGCGACCCGCATCTGGTTCTGCGTGATGGTGCCGGTCTTGTCGGTGCAGATCACGGTGGTCGAGCCCAGTGTCTCCACCGCTTCCAGATTCTTGATCAGCGCGTTCTTCTTCGCCATGCGTTTGGAGGCCATGGTCAGCGCCAGCGTTACCGTGGGCAGCAAGCCTTCCGGCACGTTGGCGACGATGATGCCGATGGCGAAGATCAGGCTGTCGGTGAAGGGATTGCCGAGCAGCACACTGAGCGCGAAGAACAGCAGACCGAGCGCGATGGCGATGGCGGAAATGACGCGGATAAAATGGCGCAGCTCTTTGCGGATCGGCGTGTCCACCGTGTCCGCCTCTTTGGTGAGCTGCACGATGCGGCCGATCTGCGTGTTCATGCCGGTGCCATACACCAGCGCGCGACCGTTGCCGCTTTGCACCAGCGTGCCGGAGAACACCATGTTGCGGCTCTCCAGCAGATTGTCGTGGGTACAGGCCAGCTTGCGCAACTGCGGTTCGCTCTCGCCGGTCAGCGAAGAATGGTCGACCTTGAGCCGGTTCACTTCCAGCAAGCGCCCGTCGGCCGGCACGCGGTCGCCTTCTTGCAGCAGGATCACATCGCCCGGCACCACCAACCGCGCTTCGATACGCGCGACCTGCCCGTCGCGCCGGACCGTGATCATCTGCGGCAGCATGTTGCGGAAGCTCTCCATGATGCGTTCACTCTCGCGCTCCTGCACGTAGGTGAACAGCGCGTTGAGCAGCACCACTGCCAGCAGCGCGACGCCGATGTAGAAGTTGCCTTCGCCCGGTCGGAGGTAATCGGCAAAGAACGCCAGCGAGGAACCGGCAATGAGCAGCAGCGCAAAGAAGTTGGTGAACTGGCGCAGGAATTTGACGAACTCCGGCGTCTCCTTGCGCACGCGCAATTCGTTGCCGCCGAACTCGGCCAGACGGCGCGCCGCCTCGGCCGCGCTCAGCCCTTCCCCGCTGCAATGCAGGCGCTGCTGCAAGGCCTCCAGCGGGATGCGATGCTGGTCGGCGGGCACTGCCTTTGCATCAGTATGGTTCATCACGCCCCTTCCAGTCGGGTCGAGGCTGCGCCAGCCGCCCGCAACCGATGGCCCACTGTACTACACGGGAAGGAAGATGGAACCGCAAGCGCCGAGCGCATGGTCAAAGCGCGCCGACTCCGCTACATTCCGCGCATGAAATCGCGCCGCAAACATTACCACGTCTATGTCATCGAACTGTCGAAGGACGTGCTGTACGAAGCCAAGTTCAAGAAGTGCAACCCGTACTACCGCCCCGGCATGCCCTGCGTCTACGTCGGCATGACCGGACTCGACCCCGACATCCGCTTCGACAAACACAAGGCCGACATCCAGTCCAACCGCTATGCAAAGCAGTACGGCCTGCGTCTGCTGCCCGACCTGTACGAAGCCTTCAACCCGATGAGTTACGACGACGCCTGCGACAAGGAAGTCGAGGTCGGCATCGACCTGCGCAGTGCGGGGTTCGGGGTGTGGCAGGCTTGAGTCGCGGCCTCAGAAGTTAGCGATCACCAGCGCCTGGCCGCCCAGCAACAGGAAATAGCCCGCGCCCCAGCTTATGCTTTCCGTCAGCGCGTGCGCCATGCTCTGCCTTGCATCCTTGCTCAGCAGGATGCCGACTATCATGACCGCAGCACCGGCCAACGCCAAAGTCATCATCGAAAAGAGTTCATCCATCTCATACCCTCCGTCGTTCGTTGCGCGCGGCATGTCCACCACCGCCGACCCCTGTAAACTAGCGCCAAGTTGTTGCAACTGCGTGATGCGTGCATGACATTCGCGCGACACCCCATGACGCGTCCTGCCGACAACCCGACATCCATTAGAATCAAGGCATCCCAAATCAGGTAAAGCAAATGAAACGCATCGGCTTACTCACCAGCGGCGGCGACTCGCCCGGCATGAACGCGGCGATACGCGCCGTGGTGCGCGCGGCCACCTTCAACGGGCTCGAAGTGTTCGGTATCGAGCGCGGCTACAAAGGCTTGATCGAGGGCGACATCCACGCGCTCGGCCCGCGCGATGTCAGCGGCATCATCAATCGCGGCGGCACCATCCTGAGCATCGACAGATGCGCAGCGTGCACAGCTACGCGGCATATGGCGCTTCGGGTATCATCCGCGCCGGTGCGCGATCTTCTTGCACCGCAATCCCCCACAGGAATCCCATGCAGCCCCTCATCACCTGGAACGAATCGAACAAACCGTGCAAGGCCAAATGGCGTTCCGAGAGCGGCATGCCGCCGCCCAAGCGCGTGCGCATCGCGGACGACACGATGAAGGCGGACGAGGCTTACCGTCTGGCATGCGAGGGCACGGCGCTGTTGTGGCGCGGCGATTTCCAGAACGCGAAGCAGTTGCTGCAGGCGATGTCTCGCCGCAACACGCGCAAGGCGGAGCGTTCACGCAAGACCGCCGAACTGCTCGGCGAAGCGTTCCACCTGCATCGGCAGGCGATGTCGCAACGCGCGCGCACGCTGGCGATGATCCTCATTCCGCTGGATGCCGATTACGCCATCCCCCTGCGCCGCGCGCCGGATATGCAGCAGGCGTGCAACGAGGCTTACGGCCGCAGCAGCAAACCGTCGGTCGCTTCCCTGCGCGAGTTGCTCGGCTTGTTCGGCGCGCACGAGTGGCGCAAGAAAGGCGTGGAGATCCCGCTGTTGAATGCGCGCATCCATCCGCATTACGGCGTGTTCTCACCGGTGCGTGGCGAATATCTGGAACTGGTGAACCAGGCGCCGTTGCCTGCGACCGAACTGGCGTTCGATATCGGCACCGGCACCGGCGTGATCGCTGCCCTGTTGGCACAGCGCGGCGTGCAACACATCGTCTCCACCGATCAGGACCCGCGCGCACTGAGCTGCGCACGCGACAACCTGATACGCCTGGCCCTGAACGAAAAAGTGGAAGTCGTGGAAGCCGACCTGTTCCCCGATGGCAAAGCACCGCTCATCGTGTGCAACCCGCCGTGGATCCCGGCGCGCCCCAGCTCGCCGGTGGAACACGCGATCTACGATCCGGACAGCCGCATGCTGCGCGGCTTCCTCGGCGGACTGGCGGCGCACCTCTCCCCCAAGGGCGAAGGCTGGCTGATCCTCTCCGACATCGCCGAACATCTGGGCCTGCGCACGCGCGAGGAACTGCTGGCGCTGTTCGAGGCATCCGGTTTGCAAGTGATCGAACGCATGGACATCCGTCCGCACCATCCCAAGTCCGCCGACAAGACCGATCCGTTGTATGCGGCACGTGCGGCGGAAATTACTTCGTTGTGGCGCTTGGCGCGCAGTAGCTGAACATCGGGCGCGGACGGTATTGCACACGTCCGAGAATTGCCTACCCTGCCTCGCAGGGGGAGGGGCAAGCCCCTCCTCCCGCATCCAATCCCGCAGCATCGCAAAGGAGAAACACCATGATCCTCGGCCTGCGCACCGCCATTTACCCCGCTCCCGTTCTGGACGCCGCCAAGCGCGCAACCCGCGACCGCCGCGCCGCGGCCATTGCGGGGTGCGACCGACATCGAAGCGGAATACGCGCGCCTGCTGGGACTGGGCGCGACCGCGCTGGAGCCGGTGGTCGAGGTCGGCGAGGGCATCAAGGTGGCTGCGGTGCAGGATCTGTTCGGCAACCGCTTCGGCCTGGTCCAGAATCCCTATTTCGTTCCGCAGACCTTGCGCTGAATCTCCGACGCGGGAACAGGCCATGACTGTCCATCACGATCACTCGATGCTCTCCCTGCTGCGACGGGTGCTGCCGCTGGCAGTGGTGCTCATCGGCAACCCGTCACAGGCCTGCACCCAGCCGCTGACATATGAACAGCAAACCTTGCTGGTGGATGGCGAACGCCGCGTCGCGCGCGTGCCCAAGGGTTACCTGCTGGAACGGCTGGCCGCCATGGACGGGCCGCGCATGCTGACCTTCGCCGCCAACGGCGACCTGTACGCAGGTTCGCGCGCGGGCAAGGTGTATCGCCTGCCGCCGCCATACACGCTGGCGGAAGTGTTGGTCGACAGCGGCGACTATCCGCACAGTGTGGCGTTCCGGCCGGGCGAGATTTTGATCGCGAAGACGGACGGCGTGTATCACGCACTCTACCGCGCCGGGCAGACGCGCCTCGATCCGCAGGCCCTGCGATTGCTGGCCGCACTGCCCGGAGGCGGCGGGCACAACAGCCGCACCGTGGGCGTGGGACCGGACGGGCGCGTGTATGTGAGCCTCGGCATCCAGCGCAACTGCAGCGACCAATACCTGGGCGCGGGTTACGATTTCGACAAGCGGCGCGGCGGCGTGCTGGTGCTGCACGAAAGCGGCGGCCAGGCAACGTGGCAGAGCTACGCCTCGGGGCTGCGCAACCCGGTCGGCTTCGACTGGCATCCGAAGAGCGGCGCGCTCTACGCGAACAACAACGGGCCGGATCATCTCGGCTTCGGGCAACCGCCGGAATATTTCAGCCGGCTCGATGCCGATTCCTTCCACGGCATGCCGTGGTTCCAGTTCGACGGCAAACAGATGCAGCGTGACGATTGCGTGTCGAGTCCGCCGCCGCGCCCCATCGCCGAAGTGACACTGCCGGTCGCCACCTTCCCCTCGCGCAACGCGCCGCTGGGCATGGCTTTCGTTCCCAAGGGCGCGCTCGATGCGCGGCTTGAATTCGATGCAGTGGTGGCGTTGCACGGCTCGTGGGGCAAACAGCCAAGCGGCGGTTTCTTCGGGCCGAACGCCACGCGCCGCCCGCCCGCGCTGGCGGCGGTGCGCTTCGACGGTGACAAGGCGGTGCGTGTGGACGAGCTGGTCAGTGGCTTCCAGTTGCCGGACGGCGAGCGCTGGGCACGACCGGCCGGAGTCGCGTTCGGGCCGGATGGCGCGCTGTATTTCAGCAGCGACAGCGAAGCCAACGGCCTGTTCCGTCTGCGGCGGCGCTAGCGCGCCTGCGGAATCTGAGCATTCCCGTCACGGTGAATCAGTTAGACTGCGGCAACGATGCATCCCGCGATGCATGCCACCGAAAGTCCGCATGAACTCTGCAGCAACCCGGTCTTCCGATGCGCCACGCATCGACCAGGACAACCACTTGTGGCTGGAATTCTGGCGCGATCAGCGCAGCGATTTCCACCAGTCCGCCGTCAACCCCCTCCTGACAAAATTCTGGCCCGCACTGGCTCTGGCGCAAGGCAGCCGTGTGTTCGTGCCGCTGTGCGGCAAAAGTCTGGACATGCTGTGGCTGGCGCAACAGGGACACGAGGTAATCGGGATCGAACTGAGTCCGGTGGCGGTCGCAGCGTTCTTCAGCGAGAACGATTTGCAGCCGACGCAACAACAGGTCGGTGCATTCACTTTGTGGCGCGACGGCCCCATCAGCATCCTGTGCGGCGATTACTTCGCTCTGACAACGAACGAGCTGGGCATGATCGATACGGTCTATGACCGTTCAGCACTCACTGCTTTGCCGGAGGAGATACGCGGACTCTATGTCGCGCAATTAAATCGTCTTATCTCGGATACTGCCGTGGTGTTTCTGCTGACAGTGGAAGATGCCGCCGAGGACGCGACGATGCAGCAGGCGACCGGCGTGGATAAAGAGATCGCCAGCTTGTACGCGCGCGATTTCGATATCGCCCTGACTTATGTCGAGAGCGTGTTCGAGGCCGATCCGGCATCGGCAGCGCTGCCCGACATACGCGCCGAGTACAAGGTGTATCGGCTCACTTCAAGATAAGCAACACTCGTCATCCCCGCGCAGGCGGGAATGACGAATTAATCAGTGCATCCTCAGAAAAACGAGATCAGCGCCGCATGGCTGGTGAAGGTCACGAAGAATCCCGAACCCCAGCTCACGGCTTCAGTCATGCTGCCGTCCAGACTGCGTGCTTCGTTCCTGTTGAGACGGATGCCCGCCATCAGAATCACCGTGCCCGCCACGATCATCGCCATCATTATCAGAAATTCGTTCATCTCATCACCTCCGTCGGTTTAGTTACATATCTGCTGTTGATAAGCAATCGGCGCTATCGACCCGATTGCTGTTGCAATATTTCAATGCAACATCCGTGCCCGCTCACATCACCATCAAGAACAATTTCGGCTGCGTGCGTTTGTAGTCGTACAGATGGTGCAAGGTCATCGGCGTCAGTTCCTTGATCGCCACCCATATCTGCAGCGGATGCTGCTCGGGCTTGGCGAGCGCGATCCTGACGGCATGCCAGGCCACCCAGTCGATCTGCGGCAGTCGCGCGCATGCCGCAGGCGGCAGGTTGGCGGCGGACTTGGCCAGATTACCCAGCGTCATCAGCGTCTGCGCACGCGTGATGCGGCTGTCGAAGAATTCGCGCTCGCTGCTTTCTTCGGTGAGCGTGATGATGTTCAGGGCGAGCTGTTCCATCAGCCCGAGTAGTGCGCCGGTCAGCATGTCTTCTCCTTGAGTGCGTCGCGCAGCAGCAGGGCGACGTGTTGGGCTTTGCGTTGTGTGCCTTCGTGTATCTGGTGCCTGCACGAAAAACCGTTGGCGAGGATGGCAGCATCGGGGGCGGCGCGCAGTGCGGGCAGCAGATCGAGTTCGGCCATCTGCATCGAGAGGTCGGCATGCTCCGCTTCCACGCCGAAACTGCCGGCCATGCCGCAACAACTGGCTTCGATGAATTCGAAATCGAACTCGGGGATCATGCGCAACACCTTGCGCAGCGACTTCATCGCGCCGACGGATTTCTGGTGACAGTGGCCGTGCACCAGCGTCTTGCCCGGCAGCGGTTTGAGATCGAGTGCGAGACGTTTGCGGTCATGTTCGCGCGCGATGAACTCTTCGAACAGGTAGACCTGTTTCGACAAGGCGACCGCCTCTTCACCCAGACCGAGTTTCAGATGATCGTCGCGCAAGGAAAGGATGCATGAAGGTTCGAGACCGACGATGGGCGTGCCCGCCGCCAGCGCGGGACGCAGCGCGAGTTGCATGCGGCGCGCTTCGCGCTTCGCTTGTTCCACTTGGCCGAGAGAAAGATAAGTGCGGCCGCAGCACAGCGCGCGTTCCGGTTCTTCATCGAACAAGTCCGGCTGCAAAGTGGTGACGCGATAACCGGCGGCACTCAACACCTGATGCGCGGCGTGTGCGATCTCGGGATCGAAGTGGAGGGCGAAGGTATCGACGAACAGGATGACGTCTTTGCTGTCTGCCTTAGACAGCGCTCCGAAATCGTTCATGCTTCGATACGCTTCGCTACTCAGCACGAACGGAGTAGTGGAAGGCTCAGGCAATTTCCGTTTGGCGGAGATACCGAACAATCTTTCGCCCAGCTTCGCCAGCCACGGCGCACGGTTGCGCCAGCGGATGATTCGTCGCATCACAGGATAACGATGCAGTTGCTGCGGCAGGTCGGCGAACAATCGTTCGCGCAAGGGCACGCCCGACTTCTCATTGCGCTGTGCCTGATATTCGATCTTGATGGTGGCCATATCGACCTGGTTGGCGCATTCGCGTTTGCAGCCTTTGCAGCCGACACACAGTTCCATCGCGTCGGCGAGTTGCTGGCCGGTGAATGCATCTTCACCCAGCTCGCCGTTCAACGCCGCCTTCAGCACCTGCACCCTGCCGCCGGGCGAATGTGCAGTCTCGTCGGTGGCGCGGAAGCTGGGACACATCACGCCCTTGGGTTTGCGCTGACATTGTTTGTCGCTGATGCACACCGCGACGGCCTTGGCGAAGTCGCCGCCGCTCGCAGGGATGCCCGCGTAGGCATCGCCCTGTCCGGCGGTTTCGTAAGCTGACCAGTCGAGATGGAGTTTCATGCCTTTGTATAGGCAAGTTGGATGCCAGCCCGCAAGGGATACCACACTATTCTTGTAAGCCATTGTGCGCACGGGATATTCATCTGCATGCCCGCTCCTACCCTCGCCCCCTGCATTGCCTGTGCTGTGGTTTTTGTCGCCTTCGTCACAAGCTTTCGCGCATGTCATGTGCAATTTGCAACAGGTAAGCCCACAACACCAACGCAGGCACCCAACAAAACAACGAGTTAAGCGTGCCGATATTTCAGGCACGCGGCTTGCTGATAGTCGGGCGGATCTTATCGGAGGACATATTGTGGAACTACCAGTCTTGAACAACACAGCAAGCGAAGCCGCCAAGGGCGGATGTTCCGAGAGATCGTGCGGCTCGACCGACGACCAGATGAACCACCTGCCGGATAGCATCCGCGACAAGGTGAAGAACCATCCCTGCTATTCCGAAGAAGCACACCATTATTTTGCGCGCATGCACGTCGCCGTCGCACCGGCCTGCAACATCCAGTGCAACTACTGCAACCGCAAATACGATTGCTCCAACGAGTCGCGCCCCGGCGTGGTGTCCGAGGTGCTCAACCCAGTGCAAGCGGTGAAGAAGGTGATGGCCGTCGCCGCCACCATCCCGCAGATGACAGTGCTGGGCATCGCCGGTCCCGGCGACGCGCTGGCCAATCCGCAGCGCACCTTCGACACCTTCCGCATGCTGAACGAGCAAGCACCGGACATCAAACTGTGCGTCTCCACCAACGGCCTTGCCTTGCCGGAGAACGTCGAAGAGATGTGCCAATACAACATCGACCACGTGACCATCACCATCAACTGTGTGGACCCGGACGTGGGCGCGAAGATCTATCCGTGGATCTTCTGGAACAACAAGCGCATCAAGGGCCGCGAGGGCGCAGCCATCCTCATAGCGCAGCAACAGAAGGGGCTGGAGATGCTGGTCGCCAAGGGCGTGCTGGTGAAAGTGAACTCGGTGATGATCCCCGGCGTGAACGACAAGCATCTGGAAGAAGTGTCGCGCATCGTGAAGGCCAAGGGTGCGTTCCTGCACAACGTGATGCCACTGATCTCGGAAGAGGAACACGGCACGTTCTACGGCCTCACCGGCCAGCGCGGTCCGACCAACGAAGAACTGCAGGAATTGCAGGACTCGTGTGCGGGTGACATGAACATGATGCGTCACTGCCGCCAGTGCCGCGCCGATGCGGTGGGCCTGCTGGGCGAAGACCGCGGTGCGGAATTCACGCTGGACAAGATCGAGGAGATGGACATCGATTACGCCGAGGCGATGAAGATGCGCGCCGAAGTACATGCGGCCATCAACGAAGAACTGGAAAGCAAACACAAGGCCAAGGAAACCAAGCTGGTCAGCATCGAAGGTCTGAAGAAGGAAGTGACCCGTCCGGTATTGATGGCGGTCGCCACCAAGGGCGGCGGCGTCATCAACGAACACTTCGGTCATGCCGGCGAGTTCCTGATCTATGAAGCATCGAGCAACGGCGTGCGCTTCATCGGCCACCGCAAGACCACACCGTATTGCGAAGGTGGCGACACCTGCGGCGACGGCGAGAGCGCACTGGATGTGACCATCCGCGAACTCTCGGGCTGCGAAGTGGTGCTGTGCAGCAAGGTCGGCTACGAACCTTGGGGCCCACTGGAAGCCGCAGGCATCCAGCCCAACGGCGAACACGCGATGGAAGCCATCGAAGATGCAGTGCTGGCTGTGTATGAAGAGATGCGTGCCGCAGGCAAGCTGGAAGCCAAGGCAGACACCGCGCAAAAAGCGGCATAAAGGAGACCATCATGGCATTTGAGATCATCGAATCCTGCACCAACTGCTATGCCTGCGAACCGCTGTGCCCGAGCAAGGCGATCTATGAGGCGAAGCCGCACTTCCTCATCGACGCTGACAAGTGCACGGAATGCGCAGGCGATTTCGAAGAACCGCAGTGCGCGAGCATCTGCCCGATCGAAGGCGCGATCCTCAACGAAGACGGCGTGGAGCTCAACCCGCCCGGTTCTCTGACCGGCATCCCGCCAGAGAAGTTGGCTGCGTAAGCATCATGGCCACCATCGTCTTCTACGAGAAACCCGGCTGCGGCAACAACACCAAACAAAAGGTGTGGCTGGCCGCGTCGGGTCACACCGTGTTGCCGAAGAACCTGCTCATCGAAAGATGGACGACAGAGAAGCTGCGTCCTTTCTTCGGCGAGATGCCGGTCGAGAAATGGTTCAACCCGTCCGCACCCAGCGTGAAATCGGGCGAGATCGATCCGGCTGCTTACTCTGAAGAAGAAGCACTGGCGATGATGGTGGAACAACCGCTACTCATCCGCCGCCCCTTGATGGATATCGAAGGTGAGTTGCGCGCAGGTTTCGAAGCCAGGGCAGTAGATGCCTGGATCGGCCTCAACGACAGTCAGCCGAAAGATGAGCCGTGCCCCATCTGCCATCGTTCCGAACCTTGCCCGGCACCGGAAGCCGTGACATGAACGCCTCGCCGAATGCTGTTGAAGTCGCACCCGGCACGCACTGGATCGGCGCGCTCGATCCAAGCTTGCGCGATTTCGACATCATTCTGAAGACGGCGAACGGCACCACCTACAATTCCTATTGCGTGCGCGGCGACGATGGCGTGGCCATCATCGACACGGTGAAGGCTTCGCATGCGGATGAATTCTTCACACGACTGGAACAGGTCGCGCGCTACGACGAGATCAGTACCATCGTGCTGAACCATCTGGAACCGGATCACAGCGGAGCATTGCCGGAGCTGATGCGGCGCGCACCACAAGCCAAGCTCTACATCTCGGCCAAAGCACATCTGATGCTGAAAGCATTGGTGAAGACCGACGATCTGCGATTCAACGTGGTGGAGACGGGCGACCGCGTGGAACTGGGCGGACGCACGCTGCATTTCTTCAGCACACCTTTCCTGCACTGGCCGGATACACAATGCACGCTGGTGGAAGAACAAGGCATCCTGTTCAGCGGCGATGTGTTCGGCTGTCACTTCTGCGACCCGCGTCTGTTCAACGACAAGGTCGGCGATTTCCGTTTCTCGTTCGAGTATTACTACCAGCACATCATGCGGCCGTTCCGCGAACATGTGTTGGAAGCACTCGAACTGCTGGAGCCATTGGCGCTGAAGACCATCGCCCCCGCGCACGGCCCCATCCTGCGCGATGCGCCGCAAAGTTATCTGCAACGCTACAAACAATTGGCCGCACCGCTGCTGCACAACGAGGTCGGCGCGAATGACAAATCGCTACTGGTGTTCTACATCTCCTCCTACGGCAACACCGCGCTGATGGCGCAAGCCGTTGCCGAAGGTGCAGAGACGGAAGACGGCGTGCGCGTTTCGCTGTACGACCTGCAAGCCAGCGGCGGCCTGCCCTTCGTCGATCTGATCGAGGAAGCGGACGGCATCGCCATCGGTTCACCCACCATCAATGGCGACGCGGTGAAGCCGGTGTGGGATCTGCTGTCTTCGCTGGCCGTGATCAAGGTGCGCGACAAGTTGGGCGCATCGTTCGGTTCCTACGGCTGGAGCGGCGAAGCCATCAACATGATCGAGGACCGCCTGCGCGGACTCAAGCTGCGCGTGCCGGTCAAAGGTGTGCGCGCCAAACTGATCCCCAACGAAGAAGAGATGCAGCGTTGCCGCGACCTCGGCAAACAACTTGCACAACATCTGACCGGCAATCTGCAACGCCGCGTCATCTCCATGTCCGAACTACTTTCCCAGGAGTCATAGCATGCCCAAGGCCAACGTCACTTTCGAAAAACTCGGTGTCACCATCAGCGTGCCCGCCGGTACACGCCTGATCGAGATCAGCGAAAAGGTCGGTGCCAGCATCACCTACGGCTGCCGCGAAGGCGAGTGCGGCACCTGCATCATGAAGATCGTCTCAGGCATGGAACACATGAGCGAACGCTCGGTGCTGGAAGACAAAGTGCTGCAAGAGAACATGGCCGGCAGCAGCCATCGCCTCGCCTGCCAGGCGCAGGTGCTGGGCGGAGATATAACAGTCAAGGCGTAGTTTTTCCAACCACCACAACAGGAGTAACAGCAATGCCGAACATCACTTTTTCCAGCCCTTTGCACAAGGACAAGACCGTCTACGCGACCGCAGGCAGCCACACCATGACCGTGCTGAAACTGGCACGCGACAATCACATCCCCATCGACTTCGGCTGCGAGAACGGCGAATGCGCGACTTGCCTGGTGAAGGTGACCAACCTGTCCAACAAAGGCCCGATGGCCGGTCCGCTGACCGACCGCGAGATCACCGTGCTGAAGCAGGAAGGCAAGATCACCGCCGCACAGATCGAAGCGATGAAAGTGAACGATGTGGTCACCAGCGAATGGCGTCTGGCTTGCCAGATGGTGCTGCGCGACGAAGACGTGCTGATCGAATACCCAAGCAAGTGATCATCAAGCAATGATCATCATGCAGCCCACCGCCATGCACACCACCAAGACACCACCGCAGCCGGGCTCCCCCCTCTCTAACTCTGGTGAAACTACTAGCCATTCGACTAAGCCAGCAAGCTGGCAAGTCGCTGGTTATCTCCCGCAAGCGGGAGAAAGGACGAACGAGAAAGGCAATAGTCGATCCCCGGGCCTGTATGCGGAGTTGATGTCGCATGCGGCTGGGCTGCCCAATGATGAACTATTCGCACAACTGATCGCCAACCAGATCGCCGGCCTCGGCGCATTGCCGCCCGGACTGGGGCTGGATGAAGAAGTGTTCGCGGCGCTGCTGTCGCGTCACTTCCCCAGCATGCAACTGGTGATACGTCGCAACGCGAATGCGTCCGACGAACGCGAACTGGAACACGAAGACGTGCGCGCGCTGATCCTAGAACATCGCGCCAACCTCGACGTCTCCGAAGTATGGATGGCAGAGATCGTCACCACCGCCTGCATGGCGAGCGACCATCTGTGGCAAGACCTCGGCCTGTGGTCGCGCAAATACCTGACCCAGATGATGACGCAGAACTTCCCCACGCTGGCCGCGAAGAACAGCAAAGACATGAAGTGGAAGAAGTTCCTCTACAAGCAACTGTGCGAGAAAGAAGAGATCAGCATCTGCCGCTCACCGAGTTGCGAAGTGTGCATCGACTATCAGAAATGCTTCGGGCCGGAGGAGTGACCCGTCATACCGGCGCAGGCCGGTATCCAGCCATACAAATACCCTGCGAAGCAGACAAAACCATGATGACGTCCCGCTTGCGAGAACTTATTGATCAACTTGATACCAGTCCCGTAGGATGGGTGGCCCCCGTTCGGGGACAAGAGCAACGCGATACCCATCAATCGCCATCTGCAAAACGATGGGTATCGCTGCGCTCCTCCCATCCTACAACTCATTGGCCGTCATACCGGCGCAGGCCGGTATCCAGTCAAAACATGCATCCTGCAAAGCAGGCAAAACCGGTGTTGTCCCGCTGCGCGGGGAATTTTTCTATCATCTGGATTCCGGCCTGCGCCGGAATGACGGCGGTTTGAATGTCTGCTTCTGACCGCGCCATCGCCGCCTACCTCGGCCTCGCCATCGGCGATGCGCTGGGCGCGACGGTGGAGTTCATGACGCCGCGCGAGATCAAAGCCCAATACGGCGTGCATGACAAACTGATCGGCGGCGGCTGGTTGCATCTGAAACCGGGACAGGTCACCGACGACACCACCATGTCACTCGCACTCGGCACCTCCATCCTCAAAGCAGGCAAGGTCGATGCGCATGCCGCCGCGCAAGCCTTCGACGACTGGATGCGCGGCAAGCCGGTGGACATCGGCAACACCGTGCGGCGCAACCTGCTGCAATTCCGCAAGACCGGCAATCCAGAAGCCCCCTACTCCGACCACGACGCAGGCAACGGCGCCGCGATGCGCGTGCTGCCCGTCGCACTCGCCACCTTCGGCCAGAGCGAAGACGAAGTGCGCGTCGCCTGCCGCGCACAAGCGCATGTCACCCATCATTGCACCCTGTCGGATGCGGCCTGCGAATGTCTGGTGCTGATGGTGCAAGACGCACTGCGCGGCGCAAGCAAGAACGACCTGCTGCACAAACACGCCCACCCGCTCGCACTGCAACATCCCTCCTTCAAGTTCCGCGCCGTCAAACCCGCCGCCAACCCCAGCGGATACATCGCCGACACCATGCCCGCCGTGTTCCAGAGTTTCTTCGATACCGACGATCTGCACGACTGTCTGGTCGATGTAGTCAATCGCGGCGGCGATGCCGACACCACCGGCGCCATCGCGGGCATGCTGGCCGGTGCGATGTATGGCACAGAGGCTATTCCGGGTGATTGGATGAAGGGACTGGACGCAGAGACGCGCACCTTGTGTGAGATGCAGGCGCAGGCGCTGCTGCACACAAATTAGATCTTGCTTTGCCATATTCTATTAATGGGAAATATTGCCCTCCCAACTAGTTGGCCAGCTATCTAAACCGGATATAGGCCATTCGGCATATGGTCTCCGAGAAATTTTACTGATATGGTCATGCCCACATAAACGGGGTTGATATGAAACTTAAAATAATTGGTTCATTCCTTATATTGCTGAACTTGTCTGTCAGTGGCTGCGGCGGTGGCGGTGGCGGCGGGGATAGTGGCGGCGGTTCAACAACTACAACACCTACTTGGCAATTGCAGAATACCGGTGTGCCAAGTGACAGCTACAACGTAGGCATTTGGAATGGCACCAAATATGTCCTATTTGGCTGGAGCGGGAATAACGTCATATCAAGTGTTGATGGGAACAATTGGGCATCAGTTAATCCTGGGCATCTAATCAGAGATGTTGCTTGGGATGGCAGCACCTTTGTGGCGGTAGGAAAACTCAACTCCGGCGTCCTAACCGGTCTTCAAAATTCCGTCATGACAAGCCGAGATGGAATAATTTGGAATCCAAATATCATAGGAAATTCGAACTCGTATTCGACCGTAGTTTGGAATGGCAATTCGTTTCTGGCCGTACGAGATTCTTCCGGTGGCTATGGCTCAAATCTAGCTATCGATCAGAGTACTGATGGGGTTTCGTGGTCAAATATCGCGATAATTCCCTCCTCGCTCGGAGTCGGAAATGTGCTGACAGATATGGCATGGACAGGTGCTCTGTACGCTGCTGTTGGATATGATCCGGTATCAAATATTGGGCTATCAATGACAAGTACAGACGGTGTTAATTGGACTCGCTCGTCTCTTGCTGAAACCGCACAATTGAACTCGGTCGCATGGGATGGGACAACATTGGTTGCCGCCGGAACAGATCGCGCAAATGCGATAACAAGAGGAGTAATTTACACGTCAGCGGATGGTGCCACGTGGACTAAGCGGCATGATTCTATAGACGGAGGAATAGATAGTGTTGTTTGGACTGGGACCCAGTTTTCAGCTATTGATTGGCGTACTGGGCAATATCTCACAAGCTCAGATGGTGTGACATGGACGAGTGAGGCAAGTCCAAGTACTAATGTCTATGCATTGACCGTAGGCGGAGGAAAAATAATTGCCCATGGCAATCTCGGTACCATCTATGTTCGTTAAACCGCGCGGTCACGGGGTCTTGCATTACGACATTCCTAACTAGAACCTGAGCCGCCGCACTAACCCGCCTTCGCGCGTGAAACCATATCCTTTACGGCGGCGGTCATATTCACAGGAACCAAGCTCGTATCTGGATGCGCCTTCTGGAACACGCGAAACACTTCATCTGAGAATGCTTGGCCGATCTCCTCGACGCCGGCGAAATCCAGGATCACCGTCCTGAATTTTTCGAACCTGAAGATCAACCTTTTTGCCTGCGACCTGGATACGAGTTTTTCACCCTCGTACTGGCCGAGTTTCACCGGCACGATGGTCTTGGCGAAGGTGTATTCCTCGGGAGCGGCGAATTTGTCGAAGATCTCTTTTGTCGTGCGTTCGCTGTCGTTTTGCAGCCGCATCACGACTAGCGTGCCGGGGGCGTTCTTTGGGCGTTCGATCAACAGGTCGTCGCGACCGTCGTCATGCATGAAGTGCAGGCTGCCGGAGCGTATGTCGAAGAGGTCGAACACCTTGCTGGAGAAGAAGATGCCTTCGCCGGAATGTCTCTCGGGGTCGGTGGTGAACTTGCCCTTGGCTAACTCTAGGATGGCTTCACGCGGGTCGTATAGCTGGAGCGCTTTCTGGATCTTGTTGAAGATGCCTTCCCCGTCGTCTGACACCCAGACTTGGGTGTAAAGCGCGTTGCGCGCGCACCATGTCTTGATCTTGTCGGAACCGGAGTGGTCGATGGCATTGTTCACCATTTCCGTGAATCCATAGCGCCAGATGTCCCGAACGTTCTCAGGCAGATCACGTACGATTGGCGCCAGCAGTGACTGCCATACACGATCTTCAGAAAGGCCTGCGCGGTCATATTCTTCGCTGACCCGGCTGGTCTCGACCAGTGTGTATTCCACCCCACGGCCTACACCTGTTTTGGCGATGAGGCCTTTTGCCACGGCGGCACGCAGCTTGGCACTGGCTGCCTGCCTTGAGAAATCTTGTGCCGCAGCCAGCCTGACCGCGACGTTCTTCCCATCGTCGGAAACCAGCTTCAGCAATGTACGCATAGGATCGTCGATCATGGCACCTCAATAAACGTAAAGTTAATTGGCATTAATTGTAAAGTATTTGAAATTTAATTGTAAGGGTTGGCTTAGCTAAACGTAACCCTGCATCCGACCTCGGCAGCGAATGGCGCTTGACGCCAGAACGAACGTTCTTTACAGTGCGAAGAACGTTCGTTCTGTAAGAGGTCGCCATGAATCACTTGAATACCCATACCTCGTTGCGCGGCGCGCACATGCCACACACAGCCTTGCTGTCGATGACGCGCCCCAACCGCACCATGTTCGAAAAGCAACGCGCCTTGCTGCGCAAAGCCGTTCCGGCCGGCTTCCCTTCGCCCGCTGACGACTATGTGGAGCGCCGCCTGAGCCTGGACGAGCACTTGGTTCAGCACAAGGAATCCACCTTCTTCATGCGTGTGGCCGGCCACTCTATGCGCGAGCTGGGCATCTATGACGGCGATCTGCTGATCATCGACCGCGCGCTGCCCGCCACGCAAGACTGCGTGGTAGTCGCGGTGATCGACGGCGAGTTCACCGTGAAGCAACTGCACTACACACCACAAGGCAAAGTGCTACGCGCCGCCCACCCGGACTATCCGGATGTCGTCATTACTGATGATCAGGATTTCTCCATTTGGGGAGTTGTGCAGTGGAATGTGCATAAGGTTTAAATATCCATACTCCGTCTCAATAACGAGCGGCAGCTAATGTGTAGGATGGGTGGAGCGATAGCGATACCCATCATTTTTCGACATTAGCGATGGGTATCGCTGCGCTCCACCCATCCTACGATTTTGGTCCGGCTTGTCCGGCTAGAGCATCGCCGTTATTCGGTTCTGTCGTTCCCGCGCAGGCGGGAACCCAGTTGAATAAAGGCACTGGATCCCCGCCTGCGCGGGGATGACGAATAAATCAGCGCTTACTTGAATCTTCAGAGGTCCCAAAAATGAAGCGCGCCATCGCACTGGTCGACTGCAATAACTTCTACGTCTCATGCGAGCGCGTGTTCCAGCCCAAACTGGAAGGCAAACCGGTGGTGGTGCTTTCCAACAATGATGGCTGCATAGTTTCGCGTTCGCAGGAGGTAAAAGACTTGGGCGTGAAGATGGCTGCGCCTTGGTATCAGATGAAAGCCCTCGCCAAGCGGCACGGCATCGTGGCCTTCTCTTCCAACTACGCCTTGTATGCCGACATCTCCAACCGCGTGATGTCGCTGCTGTCGCAGTTCAGCCCGCAGCAGGAGGTGTATTCCATCGATGAATCTTTCCTGGAGCTGACCGGCATGCCCGGCAGTCATGCCGAGTACGGGCAGCTCATGCGCCACACCGTCCGCCAGTGCGTGGGCATCCCGGTGTGCGTGGGTATCGCGCCGAGCAAGACGCTGGCCAAACTCGCCAACCATGTCGCCAAGAAGCAGCCGCAGCGCAACAGCGTGTGCGACTTCAACAGCATGGATGAATATGAACTGGATGCGCTGCTCGCCAGCATCGAGGTGGGCGAGGTGTGGGGCGTGGGTCGGCGCACCGCGCCGAAGTTGCAGGAAATCGGCATCCGCAGCGTGCTCGATCTGAAACGCGCGCCGGCCAAACAATTGCGCACCCGCTTCAGCGTGGTGTTCGAACGCATCGTGTCCGAGCTGAACGGCGTCGCCTGTCTGGAACTGGACGACCTGCCGCATGACAAGCAGCAGATCATCTGCTCGCGCTCGTTCGGCATGCTCACTTCCAGCCTCGATGATTTGGAACAAGCGGCCATCGCCTACACCACGCGCGCCGTGGAGAAACTGCGCCAGCAAAAGTCCATCGCCGGCGCGCTGCATATCTACGTGCGCACCAACCCGCACCGCGAGCAGGACAGGCAATACCAGCAAGGCATACTCGTTCCGCTGGATGAACTAGGAGACGACACGCGCGTTTTTTGCAAAGCGGCGCTGCACGGCCTGCGCCAGATCTACCGCAGCGGCTACGCCTACCAGAAGGTCGGCGTGATGCTGGCCGAGATCATCCCCGCCAGCGAACGCCCGCAGACCTTGTTCGACGACCATGCGGCACGCGAACGATCAAAGTCACTGATGAACACCATCGACCGCATCAACCGCAGGATGGGCAGCGGCACGCTCAGATTGCTGGGAGAAGGTGCGAACCAGAGTTGGGCGATGCGCCGGGAGAGCAGTTCGCGGCGCTATACGACGGAGTGGGAGGATTTATTCATATGCCCAAGTTGATCCATTCCTTGATCCGCTTAATTGGTTACAGGTCAACGCCACTTGTCGACTATAACGACTTACGTTATGCTTTGCCATGATCATCGGATTTGCATCCAAGGAGACCGAAAAAATCTGGCATGCTGAAGTATCACGCAAACTTCCTCGTGATATTCAGCAAGTGGCTTTGCGTAAACTATTCATGCTGGACAAAGCCCAGGTACTCAAAGACCTGAAGATTCCCCCCGCAAATCGGCTCGAAGCCCTTAAGGATGATCGCAAAGGACAGTACAGCATTCGCATCAACGATCAGTGGCGTATCTGCTTCATATGGACCAAGAACGGCCCCGATGCGGCCGAGATCGTTGACTACCATTAAGGAGGATGATATGGGCAAGCTTCAAAACATACACCCCGGAGAGATTCTCCTCGAAGAGTTTCTGATACCGATGGGCATCAGCCAGACACGGCTGGCAAACTCCATCAACGTACCGCCGCGCCGCATCAACGAGATCGTATTGGGCAAGCGCGGCATCACAGCAGATACTGCCCTTCGCCTTTCCAAGGTATTCGGCACCTCCGTGCAATTCTGGATGGGCCTGCAGGACGAATATGAGTTGCGCGAGGCAAGCGCCACGATTCAGGATCAACTCGATCAGATGCTGCTGCTTGCAGCATAACTTCTCTATCCGTCTGCAAGCGCATCCAGCCTTTAGCCACCCATCTCGAGACGGATGGGCACGCTGTGATTACTTTGCGAGCAGGGCCTTCATCCATCGCTGCTGCACCGCACGCTTGCGCTTCTTCTCCAGCACTTTTCGGATGGATGAATTCGCCTGCGCAAAGTCCAGCACTCTGGCCGGAGTGATCGTGTCGCAGCGCAACACGTGGAAGCCGAGTTCTGTTTCGATCACGCCGCTCACCTCGCCAACTTGCAGCGCGAACAAAGCCTGCTCCAATTCCGGAAACAGTTTGCCGCGCGGCAGATCGCCGAGCTTGCCGCCTTCCAGCGCGGTGGGACATTCGGAATGCTTGAGTGCCTGTTCTTCGAAACGACCCGGTTCTTTGCCAAATCGTTTGGCGATCTCGGTGATGCGTTTGAGCGCCGTCTCGCGCGTGTTCTCGGGGATGGCCTCGTTGATGGTGACCAGGATGTGGCGCGCGAGGCGCGTCTCCTGACGGCGAAACTGGTCGGGGTGATACTGGTAATACAATTCCACGTCAGTGTCGGTGACGTGCTCGGCATGCGTGCCGACCTTTTCCAGGATGGCTTCCACCCTGAGTTCGCGCTCCAGTGCATCGGCGAATTCGGATTCGTTCAGTCCGTTGTTGGTCAGATCGTCGGCGAAATCGTCCGCGTTCTCATAGCGGCCACGGATCCCCTGCAAGGCAGACTTCAATGTCGCCGACGGCACCATCGCGTCGCGTGCTTCGGGTGCGGCTAGGATGCGCGTTTCGAGTTCGAATTGTTTCTGCGCCATGTTCTGCACGCGCTCGGTCTCGTCCGCCGCCAGTGCGGCGGGCGCTTTGCCGTACAGTTTCTGCGCGGCTTTCAGCGCTAGATAGGCGACGCCGCTTTCGATCACTTCAGGCATGGTTCGCCTCCCTGCTGTCGTCGTACACATGCACCGCCTCGATCATCGCTTCCGGCACTTGCAATACATGGTCGTGGAAGATGACCTGATACTGCACACCGCCGTCCTCGTCACGCAAAACTTTCAACACTTCGCCTTCCATTCCCGGTGTGGCGCGCACTTCGCCGCGCACGGCCAGCGTGATCTTGCTGCGCACTTTCTCGCGGCTCTCGTATTTGCTGGGCACCCATGGTTCGTCGATGCCGATCAACTCCTCTTCGCGGAAGCCGACGATCTTGTCCTGTTCCAGGAAGTTCACGGTGTAGATCAACTGGTCCAGCAGGAAAGTGCCGACGTTCATCACGAATCCGGTCGAGCCGCGACGGATCAGCAGCGTGCCGATATCCACGCCGGGGTAAGTGCCGTCGTTGCGCACATTGCGCACGATGCGGACTTCATCGCCGAATTCGAATTTAGGCAGCATCTTTCTTGTTCACTGTGATGGAAGTGAGCGATACGAACTTCGTCTGCGGTTCGTGCATATGGAAAACTTTGAACACCTTTTCGGTGAGCGCGTCGGATTCGACGAAATCCAGATAAGCCCTAGTCAACAGGCGGGTGTAGACCTCGCGTTGCGCGGCTTCGTCTTCCGGCAAGACTTCCTTGCTCAGGTAGTTGTGATAACGCTGCAGGATGTGCAGACGATTCACATGCACCACGGAGGGGTCAAAATCAATTTCGAAGTAGCTCAGGAAATCCTCGGCGGATACCATATCCTCCATTGCTTCTTCCAGGGTCAGATCGTCAGTCATCACATATTCCTTTCTTCATGTTCCACTTCAGTCATCACTTCCAGCAAAGCCTTGCCGCCGATGCGGTCGTGACTGTCCAGTTGCACCAGTTTCTCCAGCATCGCGCGGCCCGTCTGCAGATTGCCCAGCCGCAGATTGATATAACCCGCCGCCTTCAGCACCATCAGGTAGAAGCGCACCAGCCCCATCGAGCGCATCACACCCGCGCCGACATTCTCTTCACGCAGATAGACCCAGGTGTCGGGAAACTCCAACCGCCGACCGACCACCGCCAGCGCGCTCTCGGCCACCAGCAGCGCATCGTCCAGCCGGTGCTGGTAGAAGTAGTAACGGTACAAGGCGACCAGCACCATCAGGTGTTGCGGGGCCATCAGGTTGGCGCGCAGCAGATAACCCTCGCTCTCCTCGCTGCCATAGGTGTCAGCTGCCTGCACCAGCAGACGCGCCACATCCTGCGCCAGCGGCTCGTCGAAATACAGTTCGGTCTGGTCGAAATCCAGCAGGTCCATATCAACTCCTTGAGGATTCTGGATTCAGGATTCTGGATTCAGCCAACCGCGTCCCCCCTGACTCCTGCATCCTGAATCCAGAATCCTGAACACACAGATCATCCGCTTCGCAGGTATGGCATTGCCCGTCCACCGGCTCGCCCTGTTTGCGCAACTGCCCTTCCAGCACTTCGATGCGTTCCATCAGACAGGCGATGGCGCGGCCGACCGGATCGGGGATAAGGTGGTGGTCGAGATTGATGCCGTAGATGTTGTTCGCATCCGCTTCTTCGGTGCGCAGCACGATGCGACCGGGGATGCCGACCACGGTACGGTGCGCGGGCACGTCTTTCACCACCACCGAGTTGGCACCCACGCGCACGTTCTCGCCCAGTTTGATCGCACCCAGTATCTTTGCGCCCGCACCGATCACCACGCCGTCGGCCAGTGTCGGATGGCGCTTGCCCTTGTTCCAAGTCGTGCCGCCCAGCGTCACGCCGTGATACAGCGTCACGTCGTTGCCGATCTCGGCCGTCTCGCCGATCACCACACCCGCACCGTGATCGATGAAGAAGCGGCGACCGATGGTGGCTCCTGGATGGATGTCGATATTGGTGAGCAGACGCGCGAACCAGCCGAGCAGACGCGCCAGATAGCGCAGCTTCATGGCCCACAGTTTGTGCGCGATACGCTGCAGCAGGATGGCGTGCACTCCGGGATAGGTGGTCAGCACTTCGAAGCGCGAACGCGCGGCGGGGTCGCGCTGGAACACGCAGCGCACATCCTCGCGCAGCAGTTGCAACAGCGATGGCTGCTCTGGATTTTCGATCTCGACACGAGTGCTCATCACGTCTTCCATGTCGTTCTTCTAGTGCGCCAGCACGCCGGGCTCGCTACGCCCGCCGTGATGCTGGCCGATGAACTTCCGGTAGATGAACAACAACTCCTGATCGGCAGGCGAGCGTTTGGCACGCTCGGCGAAACTGCGGATATCCGGCAGCAGTGCGCGCGCCTCGGCCTGGCTCAGGTTCAATCCCATGCTGGCGTAGGCGGCGATGATGCCGTGCGCGCCGGAATGCTTGCCCACCACCAGTTTGTGTGACCGACCGACTTCGACCGGGTCGTAACCTTGATAGGTGTCCGGATCCTTTAGCAGGCCGTCCACATGGATACCGGCCTCGTGCGTGAACACCCCCTCGCCGGTGACACTCTTCTGCCAGGGGATGGGGCGGCCCGATGCCGCAGCAACGATTTGCGACAGCACGGGAAAATGCGTGAGATCGATACCGGTGTCCATCGCGTAGAGCTTCTTCAGGCCCAGCGCGACTTCTTCCAGCGGCGCGTTGCCCGCACGTTCGCCCAGTCCGTTCACCGTGGTGTTGATGTGCGTGGCACCGGCCAGCGCGGCGGCCAGACTGTTGGCGGTGGCCAGCCCCAGATCGTCATGCGCATGCATCTCGATCTCGATGTCGCACACACTGCGTATCGCCGCGATCACCTTGTGCACGCCGAACGGCTCCATCACCCCAAGCGTGTCGGCGAAGCGCAGACGCTGCGCACCGGCGGCCTGCGCCGCCTCGGCCACCTGCAGCATGAATTCCGGATCGGCACGCGAGGCATCCTCGCAGCCGACGATGATCTCCATCCCCGTGTGGTACGCGCGCGGCACCACTTCATAGATGGTGTCGATCACCCACTGGCGATCCCGCTTGAATTTTTTTTTCAGGTGGATGTCCGACACCGGGATGGACAGGTCGAGCATCTGCACATCGACCTGTTCGCAGATGTTCACATCCTCCATGCACATGCGGTTCCATGCGATCAGCTTCGCCTTGAGCCCCAACGATGCGACGGCATTGATACTGTCACGCTCCACCTCGCCCATCGCCGGGATGCCGACTTCCAGCTCCGGCACGCCCAGCGCATCGAGCTGGCGCGCGATGTCCAGCTTTTCCTCCAGCGTGAACGCCACCCCGGCGGTCTGTTCGCCGTCGCGCAGGGTGGTGTCGTCGATGGTGATGGTGCGGGACATGATGTATGCCTTATGCGTACGTCGGCGCGAACGCTTTTTCCGGTTCGACAGCGGGGCCGTCGCCATCCCAGTACGGCGACAGCTTGCGCAGTTGCGCGATGATCTCCGGCACCACGGCGATGACGCGATCCACTTCGGCTTCGGTGCTGTAACGCGACAGCGAGAAACGCACCGTGCCGTGTGCGGCGGTGTAGGGGATGCCCATGGCGCGCATCACGTGCGACGGCTCCAGCGAACCAGAGGTGCAGGCGGAGCCGCTCGATGCGGCGATGCCGAACTTGTTCAGCAGCAACAGAATCGCCTCGCCCTCGATGAACTCGAACGCGATGTTGCTGGTGTTGGGCAAACGGTTGCCCGGATCACCGGTGACAAAAGAGCGCGGCACCTTGGCCAGTATCCCGGCTTCCAGCTTGTCGCGCAGGCGCGCGACTTCGGTGTTCTCGAAGGCCATCGCCTCCATCGCCATCTCGGCGGCTTTGCCCAGACCTACGATAGACGTGGTGTTCTCGGTGCCGGCGCGGCGGCCGCGCTCCTGGTGCCCGCCGCGCAGCAGCGGACGGAAGCGCACGCCGCGCTTCAGGTACAGCACGCCCACGCCCTTGGGCGCATGCAGCTTGTGGCCGGATACCGACAGCATGTCTATCTTGGTGTCCTTTAAATTCAGAATTACCTTGCCCGCGGCCTGCACCGCGTCGGTGTGGAACATCGCGCCGGCGGCGTTGGCCAGTTCGGCCATCTCCACGACCGGGAAAAATGTTCCGGTCTCGTTGTTCGCCCACATCACCGACACGACAGCAGTCTGGTCGCTGAGCAGATTTTTGTATTCGCCCAGGTCGATGCGGCCTTTGCCGTCGACCTTGAGGTAATGCACCTTGTAGCCGTCTTTTTCCAGCCAGGCGCACAGTGTCAGCACGGCCGGGTGCTCGACGGTGGTGGTGATGATCTCTTTGCGTTCCGGCTGTGCTTTCAGTGCGGACAGGATGGCAGTGGAATCCGACTCGGTACCGCAGGAGGTGAAGATGATCTCGGAGTCGTGCTCCGCGCCGAGCAACTCCTGCACCTGCATGCGCGCCTTCTTGATGGCGAGGCCAACCTTGTTGCCGAAGCTGTGCATCGACGACGGATTGCCGAACTGTTCGGTGAAGTAAGGCAACATCGCCTCAACCACCTGCTCGTCCACACGGGTGGTGGCATTGTTGTCGAAATAGATGCCTTCCATGTTCATCTCCTTATGGGTTGCATGAGGCGCGGCTCAATGCCCCTGCCTTGGTCGGCACGATCTTGATGAACTCCTTCAGCTCTTCCATCAGCTTCTGCTGGATGCCTTGCAGCGTGAGCGCCTCCATCTGGCAACCGGCGCAGGCACCGGTCATGCTGACGTAGATGGTCTTGCCGTCCACATCCAGCAACTCGATGTTGCCGCCGTCGCGCAGCAGTTGCGGGCGCACCGATTCCAGCACCGCTTCGATCTTCTTGATGCGCTGCAGATTGGTCATGGCGGCCGGTGCCGCAGTTTCCGCAGAGGGCGTGCCGGGCTTGAAGCTGTCGCCGCGCTCGGCCATCACCTTCACCAAAATCTCTTCGATGCCTTCGTGGCAAGAGGAACAACCGCCGCCCGCCTTGGTGTAGTTGGTCACGTCCTGAACCGAGCTGAGGTTGTTCGCGCGTATGGTGTCTTCGATCAGCACCGCGTCGATGGCGAAACACTTGCACACCAGCGCGCCTTCTTCGTGGTCGTCGCTCCACACTTCGCCGCGATAGTTGGCGACGGCGGCTTGCAGCGCCTCGCGGCCCATCACCGAGCAGTGCATCTTTTCCGGGGGCAGGCCGTCGAGATAGTCGGCGATGTCCTGGTTGCTGACCTTCAGCGCCTCGTCCAGCGTCTTGCCCTTGATCATCTCGGTCAGCGCGGAAGATGAGGCGATGGCCGAGCCGCAGCCGAAGGTCTGGAAATGCGCATCGAGGATGATGTCCGTCTCCGGTTCCACCTTGAGCATCAGGCGCAGCGCGTCGCCGCAGGAGATCGAACCGACGTCGCCCACCCCGTTCGCGCCTTCCAGCACACCGGCGTTGCGCGGTTGGAAGAAGTGTTCTTTGACTTTTTCAGAGTAGTCCCACATGGCGTTGCTCCTAATATCCAAAATTTGTTTTATTCATACCGTACCCCTCGCCTTTCTGGAGAGGGGGAACGGGGGGTGAACAAGGGGTTTCGCGGAGCATGCTCCGCTCCTTGTGAACGGTTTCGGCTTTGCCGAAACGCGCCCTGCAAGGGAGGGAAACGATCATGTTCATGATCGTTATGCAGAGAATGAAGAACCGCACGCGCAGCTGGAACTGGCGTTCGGGTTTTCGAATTTGAATCCGCTGCCGGTGAGACTTTCCACGTAGTCCACGGTCACGCCTTCCAGCAGGGGAGCGGACAGGGGATCGACCAGCAGGGTGACGGCACCGAGCTCAACGACGATGTCGTCTTCGCTCTTGGCCTCTTCCAGCGACATGCCGTACTGGAAGCCGGAGCAGCCGCCGCCGGAGATGGCGATGCGCAGGCCGGCGACCGGCTCGGCCGCGCCTTTGATGAAACGCACCACGGCTGTGGCGGCGGTTGGGGTGAGAGTGATCATTGTCTGGCTCCTTGATGGGTTAGGTACGACCTATCAAGTGCAAGCTGTGTGCCAGCCCGTGCCAAAAACTCAATTCACTGTTTTATATGGAAGTTATTTTGCGGATACGCTCTACCCAGCTGTGTGCAACAAGACGGAGTGGAGGGCTTGTAGGTTTTGCGACAAGGCCCGCACGGACATATGCTGTCGTGCGGGGATCGTTGTCTTGTTTGGGGATGATGATAGGTTTTGAAGAAAGACCGACCAACTGAAATTGGTCGGAGCGAGAGGATTCGAACCTCCGACCCCTGCGTCCCGAACGCAGTGCTCTACCAGGCTGAGCCACGCTCCGAAGTGATGCTGAACTACCTTGCTGCTAAAACTGTCGCGTTGCCGCGAAGCGCGCCAATTCTAACAGAGCGCGTTTGAATTGAGTATCCGCCAATGCAGAAATTGCGGCACATCCCGCCTCGGCTTCCAGCAACGCCTGTTGCCGCGTGAATTCCAAAGCACCGGTCGCCTCGATGATGGCCTGCACCTCCGGCAGACGGGCCACATCACCCTCTTCAATGGCGGCGCGCACCACGGTGGCCTGCTCGGGTGTGCCGTGCTGCATGGCGTGGATCAGCGGCAGCGTCGGTTTGCCTTCGGCCAGATCGTCGCCCAGATGTTTACCGGTTTGCGCTTCGTCGGCGGAGTAGTCCAGTACGTCGTCGATCAACTGGAAGGCCGTGCCCAGATGCATGCCGTACTTCGCCACGGCCTCTTCTTCCGCCGCCGATGCCTTGCCGAGGATGGCCCCCAGACGCATCGCCGCCTCGAACAGCTTGGCCGTCTTGCAATGGATGACGCGCATGTAGTTCGCCACATCCACATCGGCGTCGTGACAGTTCAAGAGTTGCAACACCTCGCCCTCGGCGATCACGTTGGTCGCGGCGGCCAACACCTCCATCACGCGCATCTCGCCCACGTCCACCATCATCTGGAACGCGCGGGTATATAAAAAGTCGCCCACCAGCACGCTGGCCGCGTTGCCGAACAGCGCATTGGCCGTCTCGCGCCCGCGACGCAGTTCGGATTCATCCACCACATCGTCGTGCAGCAAAGTCGCGGTATGGATGAACTCCACCACTGCCGCCAGATCATGGTGATGTGAGCCCTTGTAGCCAAAGGCCTGTGCGGACATCAGCACCAAAGCGGGACGCAAACGCTTGCCGCCGCCGTTGACGATGTACTCGCCGACTTGGTTGACTAGCACCACTTCGGAATGCAGACGCGCGCGGATCACCGCATCGACTGCGGCCATGTCCGGCGCAAGCAACTCTTTCAGACTATCCAAGAAACTCTCCTATCTGAACCGGCGCATAACGCGCTCTCTATAATGGGCGCGCATTGTCGCACAATTATCCACAGGCGAAAAAGCCGAGCCGCCAACCACCGCACCGTCTCCCCCTTTATCAAAGGGGGAGCAAGGAGGATTTAAAATCGCGGCCCATCAACCTCTCCAACAACCACACACCAACACACCTCGGAATAAGTAGCACTCATGTGCTACAGTAATCGCGCCCCTTCAAACCTCGGAGACAGCCATGAGCACCACCACCATACGTTTGCCTGAAGACCTGAAAGCACGCATTTCAGCAGCAGCCAAACGGGCCGGCACAACAACCCACGGTTTCATCCTTGAAGCCATCGCAGAAAAAGCCGAGCAGGAAGATCTGCGTGCCGCATTCGATGCAGAAGCAGAAGATCGTTATGCACGTATCGCCGCCACCGGCAAAACCATTCCCTGGCAGGAAATGCGCGGCTATCTGGATGATCGTCTTGCCGGTAAAGAAGTAAAACGCCCGACCGCCCGCAAACTGGCACGCTAATCATGGCGCGCATCGAACTGGCAGCGGAAGTCGGGGATGACTTTGATCGCATCCTCGATCACTTTTCCCAATATCAGGTCGAGAATCCGGCATTGCGCATTCGCGAGATCATCGAGGCATTCAACGTGCTGGAATACAACCCCATGATCGGCCGCCCCACAAACAACGACAAGCGAGAGCTGGTGATCGGGCAACGCTCGCACGGCTACGTGGCTTTGTACCGCTACGTGGCCGAAGTCGATACTGTCTTTATCCTTGCCGTGCGCAGCCAGCAGGAGGCCGGGGGTGCAGGGATTTAGACGCTAGTGACATCAATTCAAGCCTTGGCTCCTGGGATTATGTGTTGGCATGCAGCCACTTAATTCTCTACTCATATTTTTTTCGCTGGCTTTCAGCCGTCTCGTTAGGATTGTTCAAATACGCAATCAACTCTTCAAGAATAATCAAATCGCAAAGCTTTGCCCCAGACTCCAGATCATTCAATACATGCGTAACACCATGATATTGGCGCTGATCCGCATTCTCAGGCAACAACAATGAAGTTATGCCATAGCGCTCTTTGTAGGTATCGCCTGTGCTCCATGCCACAGACAAATCGATGTCTTTAATATTTTTGTCTTGGTTGTCTACATCCTCAACCAAACCGTCAAGGCAGAGCTTGTACTCAAGAATGCGGGGGGGCGTTGTTTTTCCGTTAAGTGCATATGCGGTTTCCGAAGGGACACCTAATGGATTCTCTTCCTTGTCGTATATATATAAATTGACATCCAAATCGAAGGAAATCTTAAAAAGTCCATCGTAGACGAAGCGTTCATTTGTTGACATCACATTGATGCCTCGAATTACACCGCCAGCGATTAATTGATGAAAGAGTGCAATTACATCTTGCTCTCGCGTCGGCACAGATGTGATCGATACACGCTCAACAGGCTTGAAAAAATGGTGGTTTGTTAAGAGTAATGGGGCCGCAGTTTCATGAGCAAGCATCGCAGTCTTCCAGTCACTTATTTCAAGCTCCCTTACTAAGTCTGGTGCAACACCTGTGTTCGCTTTAAGAGAAGCGCGGAACTTTGACAAGTGAGACTCGGTTATCATTCGCGCAACGCTTTTTGCAAAATCTGCCAGTTCGCGGTGGAAACCTTTCCGCCCCAAGTCAGGGGTGTAATTATCAAAATGAACGAGAAAGTGAACTTGGTTTTGACGGCCAATATTTCTATTGAGGGGCACTTGAATTATTTCACCTTGAGGCATGTTATTCGCAGCAAGCTGAATGCCGCTTGTCAGAACCTTCCGGCCAGAACGTATACCCAAAGAATCGTTGAATCGGTTCCATAGTTTTGCGGTGTACCCAAATTCAACGCTAACTGTAGGTGTGTGATTCGCAATAACTTCACGCTCTTCATCGTCTAGCGCGACTCCAAGCAGAGCCTCTAATTCGCTGGAATTCCACGCGTCATATATAAAATCCAAATTCTTGTACTTGTCTGGCATTTTTCTGCCAGCGCCGAATTTCTTCAAAATGGTTTCTTGCTCATGTACTAACTCACGAAACGACGCTTTCTTCCCTGCGTCATCGTGCAACCAAAGATATGCAGTGCCCTGCGAAGATGCTTTAGTAATTTTGTTATTGAAACGAACCTTAATATTTACGTGTATTGCTTTGTCAGGAATGATTGAGCCTAACCCAGTCTTAATTGAAAGTATTTTCAACCACTTCTCGGCAGTATCGGCGCATAACCAACTCAATTGTTTTGGATGAGTGCTTTCGTCGAAGCGCACAGTAATAGAAACGCCCCGATCAGTACTTCCAAACGCAGGGTCGTCATGTTGTGATACGTCGGGCTCGACTTTTGGGCTACCACCAACAGCCCTATTTTTTATCCAGTTCCTGGCACCGACAATTCTTCCTGACACCTCAAAACCCGGGGCCTTGCTTGATATTCGCAAATAGTTAAATCCGTATGCAAGATAAGTCGCGCCAACACCTTTGTGACCGCGAGTATTGCCAGATTTGAACGAAAGGCTTGGTGCGAGAAATAGCTTGAATTGATCTTGATCTAATCCGATTCCGTTATCGGTAACAGTTAAAGTATTCTCATCTAAATCAACGAAAATATCGATAGTGGGTTTATAGACATCGCCTTTACCAGCTGCTTTCTCATTTTCAGCGCGTGCTTCCACAGCATCAAGCGCATTTTGAATTAGTTCACAGAATGGGTCATACCAGCCAACATAGGAACTGAGAATGTTCTCAATTTCTCTTTTGAGTATGTTGGTCGCATCGCTCAGGTTATTGTTTTTTGCGTCGAGTGGATCGAATGGCGTGAAGCTCATAATGCACCTCTATTAATCAATAGAAAATGAATGTACCTGAGTCAAACAAGTTTGACTATTCCAACCTCAGAATGAAATGGTGTCGGTGCCGCCTACGCAATAAAGCTGCCAAAGGCCCGCAGCACATCGTGCAGCACGGACCTCATCCCGATAGCCTCGGGCTATACCTTCTCTATTGCTCGATCCCGCTGCAGATACAAACCGATCCCCACGCCCAAAACGCTCAGCGCCACCACATACCAGGCAGGCACCTGCGCCCCCAGCACCGGCAGCAGCAGGCTGACCAGCACCGGCGTCATGCCGCCGAACACGGCGTAGGCCACGTTGTAGGAGAAGGACAGACCGGAGAAACGCACGGCGGGCGGGAATTGCATCACGGCGGCGCTGGGCACCACGCCGATCACGCCGACGAAGAAACCGTTCAGGGCGTACCACATATATAAGTGTTCCGTGCCGCTCGCCAGTTGCTGGTAGAGCAGCCATGAGGTCGCGCCCAATGCCACACAGCCGTAGGCGAGTACGCGCCCCGCGCCGTAGCGGTCGGCCAGCGCGCCGAACACGATGCAGCCTATGGTCAGCGCCAGCGTGGCGAAGCTGTTGGCGGTGAGCGCGGTGGCGCCGGGGATGGCGAACAGCTTCTGCATCAGCGTCGGTGTCATCAGGATCATCACCACCACCGCGGCGGAGAGCAGCCAGGTCATCAGCATGGTGAGCACCACGGCCGGACGGTGCGCGCGCACTACTTTCTTCAGCGGTAGTTCATCGGCCAATTCCTGGCGGGCTTGCATCTCTTTGAACACCGGCGTCTCTTGCAGGTACTGGCGTAGCCACACCGCGACCAGACCGAACACACCGCCGAGGATGAACGGCACGCGCCAACCTTCGGCCAGCAGTGCGGCGGGGTCGTACGCATGGTTCACCGCCGTCGCCACCAGCGAGCCGAGCAGGATGCCGCCGGTCAGCCCTGCGGTGAGCGTGCCGCAGGCGAAGCCGACATGGCGTGGCGGCACATGTTCGGCCACGAACACCCAGGCACCCGGCACCTCGCCGCCGATGGCCGCGCCCTGCATCACGCGCAGCAACAGCAGCAGCAAGGGGGCTGCGATTCCCAAAGCGGCATAGGTGGGCAACAGACCGATGAGCAGGGTCGGTACTGCCATCAGCAGGATGCTGAGCATGAACATGCGCTTGCGGCCGAACAGGTCGCCGAAGTGCGCCATGATGATGCCGCCCAGCGGCCGCGCCAGATAACCGGCGGCGAAGATGCCGAAGGTCTGCACCTGACGCAGCCAGTCCGGCATGTCGGGCGGGAAGAACAGTTGCGAGATGGCCGCCGCGAAGAACACGAAGATGACGAAGTCGTAGAACTCCAGCGCGCCGCCCAGTGCGGCCAGCGTCAGCGTGCGGTAATCATTGCGCGTCAGGCTGGACACGTTTCCTCCGCAAAGCATATTGCAGGTTCACCTTGATGGTCACCCACAGCGCATAGATGGCCAGCGGCGCGTCGATCAGGTAGTCCCACAGGTTGGTCGATTCGAGCAGGTTGAAACTCCAGCCGGTCGCGGCCAGCGCGAACACCAGCGGCAGCAGGTAAAAGCCGCGCCGCATCAGCCACAGCGCGAGCAGCGCCAGCATCAACAGCAGCCCGACACCGCCATAACCGGAACGGTACGGGTCGAGCGAGCCCAGTCCCAGCGCGAACGGATACAGCAGCAACGCCAGCACCGCGAGGAAGCCGAGCAGCGCACTGCGTTCGCGTGCATTCCATTTCGGCGGCATATTGAACAATCTTGCATACAGCGCGGCAGACAGCAGCAGCATGCTGGTGATGCTCAGATCGCCCACCATGCCGCGCAGCCAGATCGCTGGCGACCATCCCGCTATCGGGAACATCACCAGCACATACCCCAGCCCAGCCAGCAATGCGCGGCGCTTGCCATCGAGACGCTGCACATATGGCAGACGCAACGCCAGCAGCAACCACACCAGCGCCAAACCGCTCAAGCCCATCCAGTCGGTGAACAACATCACTTGCCTCCCTTCGCGCCAAGCAGTTTCTGCATCCAGCGCGCGTCGATGCGCACATGTTTGATGAAGGTACGGTTCCAGGTATAGACCAGATGGATGTCGCCGTTATGCGTCTGGATCATATAAGGATAGGAGAACTCGAAATGGCAGTTGCCGCCGCCCACCACTTTGGGTCGTGCCGACTCGACATAGGGGGCGAGCGTTTGCGCATCCGCCCTGCGCAGCAGGGGATCGCTGCTGCGCAGCAATTTTTCGGTGACATCCAGACAGGCACCCTCGGACATCTCCTTGTCGCGCAACACGTTCATCTCTTCCAGCCGGTGCAGTTCACGCCAGCTGGCACCGCCGTCTTCCGACAATTGCAGACTCAGCGATTCGCGGCCGTGCTCCTGGTCGTTCAGCACCGCCAGCATGCGGCCGTCTTCCAGTGCCAGCGCGGTCAGCGCGGCGTCGGGATTGCGCAGGGAATTCTTGTGCGGTGCCTCCCAGTGACGGCCGCCGTCCCCGCTCGCCATCACCACCACGCGCTTGTCCGCGTCCTTGCCGGAATAGCGATTGAGCACCAGCGCCGCTTTCTCGCTGCGCACCAGCACCACCGGCTGCAATGTGCCCTGTCCGCCCGCTGCCAGACGCTGTTTGTCGATCACCTTGCCTGCTTGGTCCAGACGCAATATCTCGGAGAATTTGCTGATGAACTCGTGATACACCGGCAGGCCCATGGTGCCATCGGCATAGAAGAACGGTGCACCTTTGACCAGCGTGCTGATGTTGATGAAGGGCGAGGTGACCAAGCGGCGCGGGGTGTTCCAGCTTTCACCGTCGTCGTTCGATGTCATCAATGTGATCGAGCTGCCCGCCCAGCCGCCCAGCGACACCGTGACATAAAACAGCCACAGCTCGCCGTTGGCCGCGCGCACCGCCACCGGGTTGCCGACCTTGGCGATGTAGCGATGCAGGCCGAGCTGCGTGCTCTTGCGTCCCGCCACTTCCTGCTCGCGCCACCAGGTGTTCGCCACCGGATCGTAGAGCGCGCTGTTGATGGTGACATCCGCCGCGCCTTCGCGGCTGCCGGAGAACCAGAACGCGCGTAGGCGTCCGTCCTTCAATTCCACCAGCGAGGCGGCATGGGTGGAAGTGTGCTGGCGGCTGGACACCAGATGCGCTTCCAGCTTGCCCATCACCACGCCCGGATCGGGTGCCTCGGCGCGGCGACCGCGACGCTTCTTCACCACCGGCGCGGGTGCGGGTTCGGCATCCAGCACCACCGGCTCCGGCAGGCGGAAATCAAAACCGACTTGCCAGCTCGCCGCCTTGGACAATGCCAAGGTGAACGCCGCCAGCACGAACGCCAGCAAAGCGAGGCGCTTATATTTCCCCATCAACGGCACCCTTCCTCATTCTGTTTTTCTTCTCCATCGCCTGCCTGAACGCGCAACAGCCATTCGCGCACGAACAGTTGCTGCATCACATCGCCGCCCAGCATGGCTTTGATCTCTGCATCGTTATGGCGGCCGCGTATCTCCAGACGCGAGCCGAGCACTTCACATTCCGCACAGGGTTGTTCCTGCAAAGGCAGTTGCACGGCGAACAGTGCATAGTTCGCCTTGAGTTCATCCACCGCGAGCGGCGGCTGCGCATGGTAACCGTGAATGTAGGCGGCGGGCAGCAGGAATCGATAGTCTTCCCAGCTGGCGCGGAAATCGCACGGCACCCACACATCCTTGTTCTGCGTCGCCTGCTGTGCGGCGCTGTCGTAACGGCCTGCCGCACCGTCGAAAGGGCGCAGCAACATGGCCAGCACCAGCAAGGTCAGCAAGGCCACGACATTGCTCAAGCCGCGCGTCCAGTGTGCCGCATAGATCGCCAGCGCAACCAGCAACAGGGTGAACGCCAGCACTGACCAGAACACCGCGTCGTACAAGCCGCCCATCTGCGCTTGCAGGTTGTACGCGAGCCAGCCGAACAAGGCGAGCACCGCGACCGAAGCCAGCAGGCTGGCGACGAAGGCGGCACGCGGGATGCGCTGCCAGTTCAGGGCCAGCAGCAAGGCCACGCCCGGCATGGCATCCAACAGATAACGCGCCGAGCGCTGGCTGGGAATGGCGAAGATCACGAACAGGGCTATCATCCACATCCACAACAGGCGCTCTTCGTCGCTCATGCGGTAGCGGCGGTGCCAGGCGACCACGAACAGCGCCAGCACCGGGAAAGCGAGCACACCGGCGTTGAGCGGATAGCCGAGCAACAGCACCCACACACTGCTGCCGCCCCACAATAATTTCGCCCAGTAGCTGCCGCCGTGCGGGTCGAACTTGGCGGCGTTCTCGCCCAGCACGAATTCCTGCCACACCGCCTGCGGATCGGGATCGAGCGCGAACCACAGCGCGAACAGCGCCAGCGCGACGACGCCGACCATCACCAGTTTCGTCACATCGTGCAGCAGGAAAGGCCGCAAGCGATAACGGCGCTGGTACAGATACCACCAGCTCAGCGCGATGCCGACCGGTGCCAACAAGGCGAACGATTTGTAGAGCAGGCCGATGCCCGCAAATATGCCGAGCAACAGCGGCACGACGAAGCGCGAATCGAAAGCGCGCTCGCGCCAGTACAGCAAAGTGAAGAACGGCAGGAACAGCCAGAACGTCTCGGCCGGATTGACCAGATAGGGCCGACCGAAACGGTAAGTGCTGAAGAAGGCGAGGAAGACCAGCGCCGCCGTTGCACCCACCGCACATTCACCACCCAGCTTGCGCCCGAGCAGGAACACCAGCCAGGCGGTGAGCAAGGTGTAGAGCACGCTGGGATAGCGCAGATGCCAGCGGTCCCATTGCGTTGCCCATCCGGTGGAGACGATGCCCTGCCAGAACAGCAGCGGCGGTTTGGTGTTGCGCATATTGTCCAGATTCGACTGCAAGGGCAGCCAGTCGCCGCTCAGCGCGGTGAGGCGGGTGATATGCGCGTACACGTTCTCGTCGCCGTTGCGCGGGCTGTGCAGACCGTCCAGCGCGTAAAAGTAGACGAACACGGCCAGCGCCACAGCCGCCAGATATTGCAGCGGACGCAAATTGAGGTGAATCCAGCGAAATGCTGCGTTTGCCCCCTCTCCCCACGGGGGAGGGTTGGGGTGGGGGGAGCGCATGCGCTCGACGGCAACATGTCTCATCGGGTCGCGCAACATGTCAGTGCTTGTGTTCTCGCAGCGCAGCTGCCTTGAACTTGAGGCGGCCGAAGGTCCAGATGTCGTTGAGCAGGAAGTTCAGCACGCTGGTGACGCCGATGGCGATGAAGTTGGCGATCAGATAATAGACGTGCGGTGCCAGCAGGTTGGTGAACATGAACTGCAGCGCAATGCTCACGCCGCAGGCCAGCGTGTATTGTCCGAACTGCACGACCCACGGACGATGATGCAGTTCGACGCGATCACGCCAGGTCCACAGCCGGTTCCAGAAGAAGTTGTTCAGGGTCGCGAGGAAGATCGCCACCGACAGCGAGGCATTGAGCAGCAGCCAGTCCACTTGGCCCGCCACGTTCGCCACATGAAAGACATGCTCCTGCATGACATACAGCGCCCCCTGGTTGACCACGATACCGGATACGCCGACGGTGCCGAATTTCAGAAAACGGAGGGAGAAGATGCGCCGCAGCAGCGACGCCGTGCGCATGCGGAGCTTGAACGGCGTCATGCGGCGGGTTGCGCCTGCAACAGCGCATGCGCATGCGCCAGCACTTGCTGCGGCGTGATGCGTTTCAGGCACTGGTTGTCGCCGTCGCACGGCGAGTTGCGGTGGTTGTACGCCGTCAGGCAGGGCGAGCAGGACAGGCCGGTGAACAGGCAATGGATGTTGGGCGCGAGCGGGCTGTACAGCGCGGGCGTCTCCGGCCCGAAGAACACCAGCGTCGGCAGGGAAGTGAGCGCGGCGAACTGCCCCGGCCCGCCGTCGTTGGTCACCAGCAGCGAGGCGCGCTGGAACACGGCCAGCAGATGACGCACGTTGCGCGTGTAGCCGGTAAGGTCGATGCAGTGCTCGTGTTTGCAATGCGCCACGATGCGTTTGGCCAGCGGCTTGGCGTCCGGCAGACCGATCAGACCGAGCACATATCCTCCCTGCAGCAATTCATCGCACAGTTGTTCGTAGTATTCCGGCGGCCAGGCGCGGATGGGCAGGATGCCGCCGTCGGGATAGACCAGCACCATCTTCTTGCCGCCCAGCACCGGATAGTCTTCTTCCAGCTGCGCGATCTCGCGCGCCACTTCGCCTTCCTCGAACTGCAGCAGCGGCGGTGCGCCGACTGCGCCGGGCATTCGCTTGGCGATGGGGCGACCGCCCGACTCGATGGCCTCGACCATGGTCAGAAACTGCTGCGACAGATGCTGGTAGGGGTTGTACATGACCTTGCGGTTCATGAACGAACCGCGGTACAGACCTTCCTGTGTGTGCGCCTCGAAACCGACGCGCACTTTCGCGCCGGACAGGTAGGAGAAGATGCTGCTGATGCGCGTGAACAGTTCGCAGTCGATCACCACGTCGAAGTCCAGCGCGCGCATCCTGCGGATGGCTTGCAGGCTATCCCCGGCCAGATCGCCCAGCGCCTTGTCGTTGAGGGTGATGACGTTCTCTTTGGGCATCACGCCCTGCAGGTCGAGCACTTCGCGATTCTTGCGGAACATCAGCATGTACAGCTCTGCGCCGGGATAGCGGCGTTTGAGGTCGGCGAACATGGGCTGCGCCAGCACCAGGCTGCCCATCTCGGACAGGAGCACGATCAGGATGCGGCGGGGCTGCCCGACCTTGGCAGGCGCGACGAACGCCGACTTGACGCGCTCATAAAGCGACAAGACCGCGCAGATGGGGATGCCTGCCAGCCGGTCGACGGCTCTCTGGAAATCGATGTTCAATGGATAGTCCCTGGCTTGAAGAAAACAGAATGCGGCAGTACCGTCATTCGGCGCGCCGGAATTATCGGCTAAAGCGCCATCTCGGACAAGCCGGGATATCCCGGCTGTTCGCGCCACCCCACTTGGTGTAAATTGCCGCGCATGGACGCAACCAGCACAGCCCCGCAAACCACCCACCCGCCCGCCTTCCTTGGAAACTACCGTATCCTGCGCAAGATCGGGCACGGCGCGACCAGCGAAGTGTTCCTGGGATTCGACCCGTTCAACAAGCGCGAGGTCGCGATCAAGGTCATCAAACAATCTTTTCTTGAAGATTCGCGCAACGGTCGCCAGAACCGCAAACACCTGCAGAACGAGGCCACGCTGGCCGGCACGCTGAACCATCCGCACATCGTCGACATGTACGAGGCGGTGATCGGCGAGGACATCAGCTATATCGCCATGGAGTTCGTGCCCGGCGGCACGCTGGAACAGCATATCCATTCCGACAATCTGCTGCCGCTGGATGCCGTGGTGGAGCGCATGTACGAATGCTGCCGCGCGCTCAACTACGCGCAATACAACGGCGTGATCCACCGCGACATCAAACCGGCCAACCTGCTGCTGGACGAGAACGGCCAGATCAAGATCTCGGATCTCGGTGCCGCGGTACGCATGGACGTCGAGCAGACGCAGAGCAATGTCGGTTCGCCAAACTATATGTCGCCGGAACAGGTGCGCGGCGAATCGCTGTCGCACCTGACCGACATCTATTCGCTGGGCGTGGTGATGTACCGCCTGCTCACCGGCCACTCGCCCTACAGCCCGAAGAATCTGGCGCATCTGTACCAGCAGATCATGAACGAGATGCCGCCCATGCCCACCTCGCTGCGCAAAGACCTTCCGCCGCAACTGGAACGCATCGTGATGCGCGCCCTGCAAAAGCACCCGGCGGACCGCTACGCCAGCTGGCGCGAGTTCGGCGACGATCTGGCCGCACTGGGCCATTTCGAGAAGAGCGATCTGGAGGTGGCCGAGAACGAGAAATTCAATATCCTGCGCAAGATGAAGTTCTTCACCGACTTCAGTGATCTGGAACTGTGGGAAGTGCTGCGCATCGCCGAATGGCATAAACAGCCGGAGAAAACCGTGCTGATGCGCGAGGACGAAATGAGCGACGCCGTCTATTTCATCATCGACGGCAGCGTCAGCGTCACGCGCGGCACACGATTATTGATCGCGCTGCGCGGCGGCGACTGCTGCGGCGAGATGGCCTACATCCGCGGCAAGCAACTGCCGCGCTCGGCCACCGTCACCGCCAACACCGAAATCTCGGTGATGAAGCTCGACCCGCAGCAGCTCGCGCAGCTTTCCGACAGCTGCCAGAGCCATTTCAACCAGGCTTTTCTATATGTGCTGGCGGAACGCCTGCGCCTGGCCGACGAGCGCATCGCGCGTCTGGTCAGTTAGAATCTCGCCCTTACCAAACGGAGGAACGCCACATGGCACAAAAAACCATCATCCAAACGCCCGACGCGCCCGCCGCCATCGGCACCTACTCCCAGGCGGTGCGCGTCAACGATACCGTCTACCTGTCCGGCCAGATCGGCCTCGACCCGGCCAGCATGCAGATGGTGGATGGCATCGAGGCGCAGGTGCACCGTGTGTTCCAGAACCTGCGCGCCGTCGCCAATGCCGTCGGCGGTAGCCTGGAAGACGTGGTCAAGCTCAACATCTTCCTCACCGACCTGGGCCATTTCGCCAAGGTCAACGAGATCATGGCCACCTATTTCCGCCAGCCCTACCCGGCGCGCGCCGCCGTCGGCGTCGCCAGTCTGCCGCGCGATGCGCTGGTGGAGGCGGACGGAGTGATCGTGCTAGGTGATTGAGATGGAACAGCAGTGACACACCCAAAATCGATCGGCAAATACGCCATCCGGCAGGTCCTCGGGCACGGCACCACCAGCGTGGTCTATCGCGGTTTCGATCCCTTCGCCAACCGCGAAGTGGCGATCAAGGTACTGAAGCAGGAGATCCTCAACGACGCGCGCATGGGCAAGGCGTTCCGCCGCCAGCTCGACAATGAAGCGTCGCTGGTCGGCCGTCTGGAACACCCGCACATCGTTTCGATCTACGACGCGCTGATCAGCGACGGCGAGAGCTACATCGTGATGGAATACGTCAGCGGCGGCACGCTGGAAAAATTCACCGAACCGGACAGCCTGCTGCCCGTCGACCGCGTGATCGAGTACATGTTCAAGTGCTGCCGCGCGCTGAACTACGCGCAGTACAACGGCGTCATCCACCGCGACATCAAGCCGGCCAACATGATGCTGACCGAGGACGGCGACATCAAGATCTCCGACATGGGTGCCGCCCTGCTGCTTGATCTGGAACAGACCCAGGTCAGCAACCTCGGTTCGCCCAACTACATGTCTCCGGAGCAACTGGGCGGTGAAACCCTCACCCACCAGACCGACATCTACTCGCTGGGCGTGGTGATGTATCGTTTGCTGTGCGGGCAGGCGCCCTACCGCGCGCAAAGTCTGGCCAGCCTGTGCCACCAGATCCTCAATACGCCGCCCGCGCCGCTGCGCACCTATTGCGCAGACATCCCGCCAGAGCTGGAGCAGATCGTGGCGCGCGCGATGCAGAAAGACAAAAGCCTGCGCTACCAGAACTGGCGCGACTTCGGCAACGACCTCGCGGCGCTGGGCCACTACAAACATTCCGATCCCGCCGTCAACCAGACGGAAAAATTCACCACGCTGCGCGGCATGTCGCTGTTCAGTGATTTTTCCGATACCGAACTGTGGGAGATCCTGCGCATCGGCGAATGGCAGAAGCGACCGGCGCAGACCGTGCTGATGCGCGAGGACGAGCTGGGCGACGATTTTTACATCATGATCAGCGGCACGGTGAACATCACCAAGAACGGCTACCTGCTCAACCTGATCAGCCGCGACGATTGCTTCGGCGAGATGGCCTACATCAGCGGCCGCGTCGTGCATCGCTCGGCCACCGTCACGGCCGGCACCGATGTGACGGTGATGAAAATCGCGCCAAAATTGCTGAACGAATTGTCCGACCACTGCCAGCTGCATTTCAATCAGGCCTTCCTGCGCGTGATGGCCGACCGGCTGCGCATGGCCGATTCGCGCTTCGCCAAACTGGCCAGCTAGGTCACCCGGCTTTGATGGCGACCTTGGCCACTCCCCTGAAGATCGCGCCGGCCACGCTGGCCAAACTGGCAAAGATCGGCATCCATCACCGCGCCGATCTGCTGTTGCACCTGCCTTTGCGCTACGAAGACGAGACCCATCTCACCCCCATCGCCCAGGCACTGCCGGGCGAGACGGTGCAGGTGCAGGGCGAGGTCACGCATTGCGAGGTGATGTTCCGCCCGCGCCGCACATTGGTGTGCCGCATCCGGCAGGGCAAGGAAGAACTCACGCTGCGCTTCCTGAATTTCTATCCCGGCCAGCAGAAACAGCTCGCCGTCGGCAAACAGATACGCGCCGTCGGCGAAGTGCGCGGCGGATTCTTCGGGCTGGAGATGGTGCATCCGAAATGCAAGGCAGTGGACGACGAAACGCCGCTGCCGCAGAGCCTGTCGCCGGTGTATCCCACCACAGCCGGCCTGTCGCAGACCGTGTTGCGCAAGCTGATCAACAACGCGCTGGAGAGCATCCCGCTCAGCGACACCCTGCCCGCGCCCTTGCTCGAACGCCTGCAACTGGCTGATTTCGGCGACAGCCTGCGCCTGCTGCACAATCCCACGCCGGACATCTCTGCCGCCACGCTGGGGAAGCGCAGCCACAGCGCCTGGCGGCGCATCAAGTTCGACGAACTGCTGGCGCAGCAACTGTCGATGCGCGTGCATCACCGCGAACGCAGCAAACGCCTCGCCCCCGCCCTGCCCGCACACGACAAACTCACCCATGCCCTGCTGAAAAAATTGCCCTTCCAGCTCACCGGCGCGCAGCAAAAAGTCTGGCGCGAGATCGCGCACGACCTCACGCAGTCGCACCCCATGCAGCGCCTGCTGCTGGGCGACGTGGGCAGCGGCAAGACCATCGTCGCCGCACTGGCCGCATTGCAGGCGATAGAGAACGGCTATCAGGTCGCGTTCATGGCCCCCACCGAGATATTGGCCGAGCAGCATTATCTGAAGCTGCACGAATGGCTGGCACCGCTCGGCATCGAACCGGTGTGGCTGTCCGGCAGCCTGAAAAAGAAAGCCAAGACCGAGGCCGCCGCGCGCATCTCGTCGGGCGACACCCTGCTTGCCATCGGCACGCACGCGCTGTTCCAGAAGGATGTCGAGTTCCACAAACTCGGCCTCGCCATCATCGACGAGCAGCACAAGTTCGGCGTGCAGCAGCGGCTGGCGCTGCGCAACAAGGGCAAGGAACCGCACCAACTGATGATGAGCGCCACGCCCATCCCGCGCACGCTGGCCATGAGCTATTACGCCGACCTCGACGTGTCGGTGATCGACGAACTGCCGCCGGGGCGCACGCCCATCGTCACCAAACTGGTGAGCGACGCGCGGCGAGAGGAAGTGTTCGAGCGCGTGCGCCAGGCCTGCCTCAAAGGCCGGCAAGCCTATTGGGTGTGCCCTTTGATCGACGAGAGCGAAGCGCTGCAACTGCAGACCGCGCTGGACACGCACGCCACGCTGAGCGAGATATTCCCCGAGCTGCGCATCGGCCTCGCCCACGGCAAACTGGGCAGCGAGGAGAAGGCCGCCACCATGGCGGCGTTCAAAGCGGGCGAGCTGCAACTGCTGGTCGCCACCACGGTGATCGAGGTCGGCGTGGATGTGCCCAACGCCAGCCTGATGGTGATCGACCACGCCGAACGCATGGGGCTGGCGCAGCTGCACCAGTTGCGCGGTCGCGTCGGACGCGGTGCAGCGGAGAGCATGTGCGTGCTGCTGTTCCAGCAGCCGCTGTCGGAACTGGCGCGCGAACGGCTGCGCGTGATCTACGAGAACACCGACGGCTTCGTCATCGCGCAGCAGGATTTACAATTGCGCGGCCCCGGCGAACTGCTGGGCGCGCGCCAGAGCGGCGTGGCCATGCTGCGCTTCGCCGACATCAGCGAAGACGAAGAACTGCTGGATACGGCGCGCGAAATCGCCGACGAACTTCTGCGCGAACACCCGGATGCGGCGCGCGCGCACTTACATAGATGGATGGCCAACAAGCATGACTTCCTGCAAGTCTGATTCTTTCTGGAACGGCTCCGCACTCGGTTGCGGCCACGCGCTACGCCCGTGGCTGCACGACCACGGCTCACTCACGCAGCGCATCAAGCGGCGTTGCGACCGGTTCGCCGTGCGTCCCGTGCGCAGCGGACTGGCGCGCATCGCCTACGACCAAGCATCCGTGCTGGGTATCGCCGCGCACCGCCTCGCCTATTCGCGCGAAGTATTCCTGCATGCAGACGGCCGACCGGTGGTGTTCGCGCACAGCGCCTGCCGAGCCGCCGATCTGCGCGGCGTGTGGCAAGCCATGCAAGATTTGGGCAACCGCTCACTCGGCAGCCTGCTGTTCTCCCATCCGCTGGTGGTGCGCCATCCGCTGCACTACGCCGCCCTGCGGCCGCACCATCCGTTGTATCAAAGCGCCGTCAGCGCCATAGCCGCCCGCCCGGAACGGCTGTGGGCGCGCCGCTCGCTGTTCACTCTGCACCGCGCACCACTGCTGGTGACCGAAGTTTTTCTGCCCGAGATATTGAAGCTCAAGTAACCTTGATCATTGATGAAACTACTAGCCCGGATATTTCACACAAACAGGGTCGGCACAGGCTTGAAACCCGCATAGA
>WOZO01000185.1 GCA_011620315.1 Sideroxydans sp.
TGTTATTGCCCTGCTCTGGAATGTAGTCGTTTCCCGCAAAGGCTTGCTGGATGGGTATCTTCTCGAACAGAGTGAGCGAAAAAATCTGTAGCAATGTGTAGAGCGAGGCGTCGAGGCCGAGACGTTTTTTGACAATGGCAACCAGGACATAGACCGATACGACGATCCAGATTTGCGACTTCACCGCATTCTCCGAAGTACCGAAGAAGGACTTGATACGCAGATGCTGTTTGATCCACTTGAAAAACAACTCGACCTGCCAACGGCAGCGATACAGCTCGGCGATGGTTCGTGCCGGCAGTTCGGTGTTGTTCGTCAGGAAGACCAGCGTCTTGCCCTCGTCGTCCTTGATGCGAACGCGGCGCAGCGGTGTCGGGTAGTCCTGAGTCGAGTAGAAGCCGGTCAGTGTGCCGATCTGGTCGCACATGATCCCGTTGGCACGATCCGACTCTCGCGAGTAGCGACGCTGAAAGCGCAGGTTCGACTTGGCGCGAATGACGTAGAAACTCCCGGCCTGATGAAGTCGATGCAGCTGTTCGAAGTCGATGTAGCCGCGGTCCATGATGTAGAAAGCGCCAGCTTCCGGTACCAGCATGTCGAAGACATTGACCTCGTGCCACTTGCCGTCGCTGATGTGAATGAAGCTGGGGATGTTGCCGCGCAGGTCGAGCAAGGTATGCATCTTCACCGCCGCCTTGGTGGAACGGAACGGCGCCCACGGGAACACCGACAGGCACAGGTCGATGGTCGTGGCATCCAGGGCATACACGGTGTTGGACAGATCGACACCAAAGGACTCTTCGGCGTAAAGCTTGCGCGCTATGCCAATCAGGCTTTGCGCGAAGTCGGCATGGATGCGCCAGTCGCGAACCGAGTTGGCGTTGGCCAGCGTGTTCCTCGCGACCGTGCTGCGAAAGCCCATGTGGTACAGCTTGGCCGCCTGACTGCGCAGACAGGCTTCGATATCGCGCAGGCTTTCCCGATACGTCAGCTGCGCGAATGCCATGCACAGATACTGGTCGAGACAGGTGAAGTGCTTGACCTTGTGTTCCCCATCGTACCGAACGACACAACGGCGAAAAGTGGTCAGCGGCAGATGCGCCATGACCTGCGCAAAAACAAGTTTGCCCGTGTTCATCGACTACACCCGCAGTCCGGTTGGAAGAACCCGGAATGCTACGAGCGACGTTCAAATCGAGACCAGCTTCAAACACGGAATATCCTCAATCCTTCAACTTGTTATACGAACCCAACGTGAGAACGTTGGGACACTACTGTAATCAAATAGTGAAATAACTGGTTATCTGATGACCCATCAGGACGAATCCCGCGGCCATCAACACGGCATTGGCCGCGAACGCCTGATGCCAGAAAGCACCGGACCGCCGCCAGAAACCCATGACAATCAGAATTGCAGCGAGCGCGAGCAACTGCCCAAGCTCGACCCCGAAATTGAATGCGAGGATGTTGGGTACCAAACCATCCTGCGATAGGGTGAATTCCTGCAGCTTGGTGGCGAGGCCGAATCCATGGAAAAAGCCAAAGATTAAAACTGCGGCCTTGGTATTCGGCTGGAAGCCCAACACCCGCTTGAATGCGCCAAGATTGTCGAGCGCCTTGTACACGACCGAGAGGCCGATGATGGCATCGACAATGTAGGGGTTCACATGCGTGCCGCTGAGGACGCCATACAGCAGCGTCACGCTATGGCCAATGGCAAATAGCGTGACGTAGGTTCCGACTTCACGCATCCTGTACAGGAAGAAAATCACGCCGAACAGAAACAACAAATGGTCATACCCTGTGACCATGTGTTTTGCGCCCAGATAAATGAACGGGATCAACTGCATGCCGCTGGCTTGCTCGATAAACAGCTTGTCATCCTCTGCAACGCCGTGGGCGAAGGCACTCGTCGCCACCAAGCCGAGCAACATAGCGCCGATGAAAGCAAGCCAGCGCGAGCGCAACGCGGCCTCGATCCATTGGGCCCCGATCCATTGGACCTTGATCCGTGGCTGCGTAAAAGTCATTGTAAATGTACTAGTCATGTTCCATATTCCAAATCAAGTGAGCGTCGACGAGTAGCCCGTAATAGGCTTTTAGGGCCGTGACTTGCGCTTGCAGCGCATTGTTCAGCGCGGTGGTCGCCTGGCGACGCGCCAGCAGCAGGGCCTGCAGCTCGGCTTCACCGAGCGCATAGGCGCGCTGCATCAGCGTGGCGTTTTCCTGCATGGCTGCGGCGCCCTCATTGGCGATCTGCAGGCTGTCGTAGGCCCCGCGAGCAGTTACCACGGCGCTAGCAATTTCCGTCTCAAGCTGACGCTGCTTGAGTTGGACTTCCTGGTGCGAAACGGCCACCGCGGCAATTGCCCTGGCGCTACGCGAGTCACGGGCGCCCCCTGGAATGGGAATGCTGATCATGATTCCGGAGATGCGCTCGCCGCCGCCAGCCTCCGAGGCCGTGTAGAGCCCTAACGTCGGATCGGGAGTCTTGTCTGTACGCGCTCGTTCCGCCTGCGCTTCGGCCAGGCGCAATTGTGTTTGCACGATCTTCAATTCATCGCTTTGCGCCAGGATGCGCTGGCGCCAGAACGCGGTGTCTTCCTCGATCGGCAACGGCGCGGGCAGGGCCGGGAGTTGACGCTTCACGCCGGGGAAGCGAGTGGATAGACGCAACCAGGCTGCGGAAGCCTGAGTCTTCGCATCGTTGTCCAGGCGTCTTTGCTCGGCCAGTTCGGCGCGGGCGATGCTCGCGTCCAATTTCGAGGCGTCGCCTGCGCGTAAGCGTTTCTCAACAGCCGCGAGGCTGGCCTGTGTCGACTGAAGGCCGTTCTCGGCCAACTCACGGGCGCGTTCTGCCGCCAGCCAGTCCACCCACAAAGCCATCAGCTCGCGCCCGGCTTCGTGCAGTGCTTCGCCATAGCGCGCCTGAGATTCCTCGACGGTTGCCTTGCCGATGTTGCGATCGGCTGCGGCCTTGCCGGGAAGCCGGATGGTCCGCTCGATACCCACGTTCCATTCGTTGTAGCGCGGACCGTTTATCACCCGCCGTTGCTGTCCCGTGGCGCGAGTGGTCCATTCATAAGGCGATCTATCGAGGATATCGGCCTCTTGTAGAGCGACGTCCAGGCCTGCGCGCGCGGCGGCGACGCCGGGGTCCTGTTCGAGCAGTGGTCGCGCAATTTCGGTCGGCATCAGCCCCGGCGGATTCACCGGCGGCGCCGCCAAGGCGGCGCCGGAGACGGTCAACAGGCCGATCAGGAGCAATGGAATCATCATGCGATCTCTCCCGCTTCGACGACCGTCGTCACCCAGTAGCGCAGGCCGGCGCCGGCGAATTGCCGGCGCAGAGCGTCGAACAGCGCCGCTTGGTCGGTCGCCGCAAAAATCACCTGTATCTCGGTGGCGCGCGCGCGGCCCAGCACCTGTTCCGTTTGGTCCAGATTCTCGTGGGCCAGGCCGTGCGCGGCCGTCGCCGTGCTGGTGAAAACCGTCCTGCCGGGCAGCATGAGCAACAGATCGAGCAGCTTTTCCTCGGTCGCCGGCGGACACAGCAGCGTCAAGCAAAGTTCAGACATGGGACACCTCTCTTTAAGTGATAAATGTTGAGTGCCACGACATCG
>WOZO01000139.1 GCA_011620315.1 Sideroxydans sp.
GCAGCTAAAGCTGACCGGCTAAAGCCGGTGGTTTAAACCTTATGATTGATAATTAACGTCGCTGGCGAGCCGCCTCGAACAGACACACCGCAGTGGCAGCCGCAGCGTTCAACGATTCCACCTTGCCCGGCATCGGGATGATGAATCGCTGCTTGGCCTTGGCTTGCAACCCGGCTGACAAACCAGCCCCCTCATTGCCGATGGCGAAAGCAATCTTGCCGCGCAGGTCGCACTCATACAGCGCGGTCTTTGCCTCCAGCGAGGAAGCAAACAGGCTGCCGTTGAAGTCTGAGGCGACTTCAAGAAGGTCGCTTGACTCGTTGATTTCAAGAACAAAGTGCCCGCCCATTGCGGCGCGCAATACGCGCGGCGACCAGGCATCGGCACAGCCTTGCGACAGATAGACCACATCGCATCCGGCCGCCGCCGCACTGCGCAGAATCGAACCCAGATTGCCCGGATCCTGAACATCTTCCAGCAGCAAAGCGAAGCTGGGTGCAGCGATACGTTTGGGGCGAGGGAGGTCGATCAAAGCCAACAGGCCGTTCGGCGTCTTCAACTCGGAGAGCTGTTTGAACAACGGCTCTTCGAGCAAGGTACAGGGGACGTTCGGACATGCCGCGCGCAGTCGGCTGATCTCGGTGTCTCCCAGCGCTTGGGGGCTGAGCAGTAGATGCGTGGGCAGTCGTCCGCTATCCAGCCAGGCGCGCAGCAGATGCGGACCGTCCAGCAGGGTCTGCGCCGCATCGCGGCGTTCACGGGAAGAAGTGGTGAGTCTGAGCAGCGACTTGAAGAAGGCGTTGTCGCGCGAACTGATGCGCTTGCAGTCCGGCATCAGTCGCGCGAATCGCTGCTCTGGTCGATCAGGCTGCCCATCTCTTCCAGCGCGGGCAGTTCGCTCAAGCTGCGCAGATTGAGGTCGTCCAGCAATTGCTGGGTGGTCGCATAAAGTGCCGGTTTGCCCGGCGTATCGCGCGTGCCGATGGTTTCGATCCAGCTGCGGCCTTCCAGTGTCTTCAGTATCTGCGAAGAAACCGCCACGCCGCGGATATCCTCGATGTCGCCGCGTGTCACCGGCTGGCGGTAGGCGATGATGGCCAGCGTCTCCATCACGGCACGCGAGTAACGCGGCGCTTTCACCGGATCCAGACGATCCAGGAATTCCTGCATCTCGGGACGGGCGCGGAAGCGCCAGCCGCTGGAGACGCGGGTCAGCTCGATGCCGCTGTCGGCATATTTCTCGCCCAGTTCCTGCATCAATACCTCGACCTTCCGGGTCTCCAGCGCCACGCCGGAGAGTCGCTTCAATTCGGACGGGGACAACGGTTCCTGGGTGGTGAGCAGCGCCGCTTCGAAGATGCGTCTGAGCTGCGTCATATCCATATTCACCGCCGCCACTTCGCCGCCGACCTCTTCGGTCAGCACCGGGAAGGATGGTGATTCCACCAACACTTCTTCGGTCAGCACTTCTTCATTCTGCTGTGATGGCTCGACAGGTTCGGACATAGATGTTCCCCAGTGACTCGGTTTGTGTGATCTCGATCAGTGTCTCTTTGGCCAGTTCGAGGATGGCCATGAAGGTGACGACCATGGTCGGGATGCCCTCTTCCGGCTCGAACAATTCTTCGAACGGCACGAAATCGGCATCGCGCAGGCGGCGCAGCACCTTGGTCATCTGCTCGCGCACGGAAAGCTCTTCGCGTCTGACGACGTGGCTGGCATTGACCTTGGCACGGGCGAGCAAGGCCAGCCAGGCGGTGCGCAGGTCTTCCACGGTGACGTTGGGCAGCCGCTCGACCACAGTGCGTTCAATCAGCACCTGCACCAGTTCGAAGTCGCGCCCGGCCTGCGGCAGTTCGTTCAGTTTGTGCGCGGCCAGCTTCATTTGTTCGTATTCGAGCAGACGGCGCATCAGCTCGACGCGCGGATCTTCGTCGCTCGGCTCTTCGCCCTGCTTGGGCGGACGCGGCAGCAGCATGCGCGATTTGATCTCGATCAGCACCGCGGCCATCAACAGGTATTCGGCGGCCAACTCCATGCGGTGTTGCTGCATCGCCTCGATATAGCCGATGTATTGCTGGGTCAGCTGCGCCATCGGGATGTCGAGCGGGTCCAGATTGTGGCGGCGGATCAGGTAGAGCAGCAGATCGAGCGGTCCCTGGAACGATTCCAGCGCGACTTCCAGCGCATCCGGCGGGATAAACAGGTCCTGCGGCATCTCTGTCATCGGCTGCCCGTGCACGAATGCCACGGGCGGCGTCATGGGCAGATCGCTCTGGGAAAGCAGTTCGCTCACTTGTATTCCAGTCCCATCACTTCGCGCACATCGCGCATGGTGTCGATCGCCAGTTTGCGCGCTTTCTCGCAGCCGTCGGCGATGATGTTTCGCACCAGCGACGGGTCGTCCAGATAGCGCTGGGCGCGTTCGCGCATCGGGCGCTGCTCGCTCAGCACGCCTTCGATGACCGGCTGTTTGCATTCGATACAGCCGATGCCGGCACTGCGGCAGCCCTGCTGCACCCATTGCTTCACGTTGTCGCCCGAATACACCACGTGCAACTGCCACACCGGGCATTTGTCGGGATCGCCGGGATCGGTGCGGCGGATGCGCGCCGGGTCGGTCGGCATGGTCTTGATTTTCCTGGCCACCTCGGTCTCGTCCTCGCGCAGGCTGATGGTGTTGTTGTACGACTTGGACATCTTCTGCCCGTCCAGTCCCGGCATCTTGGAGGCGACGGTCAATATGGCCTGCGGTTCGGACAGGATCATCTTGCCGCCGCCTTCCAGATAACCGAACAGGCGCTCGCGGTCGCCGTGCGACAGATTCTGTTGTTCGTCCAGCAAGGCTTTGGCCGATTCCAGCGCCTCGTCGTCGCCCTGCTCCTGATAACGGGTGCGCAGTTCGGCATACAGCTTGCCCTTCTTGCCGCCCAGCTTCTTCACGGCGGCCTCGGCCTTCTCCTCGAAGCCCGGCTCGCGGCCATAGATATGGTTGAAACGGCGAGCAAGTTCGCGGGTGAACTCGATGTGCGGCACCTGGTCTTCGCCCACCGGCACGTGTGTGGCGCGGTATATCAGCACATCCGCGCTCATCAGCAGCGGATAACCGAGGAAACCATAGGTGGAGAGGTCCTTGCTGGTCAGCTTCTCCTGCTGGTCCTTGTAGGTCGGCATGCGCTCCAGCCAGCCCAGCGGCGTGATCATGGACAGCAGCAGATGCAGCTCGGCATGCTCCGGCACGCGCGACTGGATGAACAATGTGGAATGGGCGGGATCGACCCCGGCCGCCAGCCAGTCGATCACCATGTCCCACACACTCTGCTCGATGATCTGCGGTGTGTCGTAATGCGTGGTCAGCGCGTGCCAGTCGGCCGCGAAGAAATAGCAGTCGAACTCGTGCTGCATTTGCACCCAGTTCTTCAGCACACCGTGGTAGTGGCCAAGATGGAGGTTACCTGTGGGACGCATCCCGGATAAAACGCGATCAGCAAACATTATTTAGACTTCACATTCACAAGAAAATGTTGATCAGATTGATCACCGCCATCACCGGCGGTGTCAATATCCAGCCCAGCACCGGCGTGATGGCGCACCCGCTGGGCGGCTGAGGCCCCGGCGAGC
>WOZO01000108.1 GCA_011620315.1 Sideroxydans sp.
GCGAGAAAATCCAGGACACGGCAAAAGGCGACAAGTAATAGCCTGTTCATCCACAAGGGCATTTGCCGTTCTGTGCGGTAACGCACAGATAGCCGATCGGGAATGCTGCAGTAGTTCGCACTACGCCTCTCTTGAGAGAGGCGTAGTTTTTCCGATTGTGCAAGCCGACCCGAACCTAGTGTAGTAGTTCGTTTTTCTTTGAACTGAGTTTGCGGTTGGCGCGAATGACTTTTCGGAGAATGTCGTTGGCCTTGGCGGTCCATACGAAGGGTTTCGGGTTTTGATTATGCACAGCGATGTACTCGTCGATGGCGGTAATCAGTTCTGGAACGCTGCGAAAGATGCCGCGCTCCAGTCGGTCCGTCGAGAGGCTGCGGAAGAAGCACTCGACCCTGTTGAGCCAAGAGGCGGAGGTCGGGGTGAAATGGATGTGGAAGCGTGGATGCTTTTCCAGTCATTCTTGGATGGTCGGATGCTTATGGGCCGCATAGTTGCCGCAGATTAGATGCAATGCCTTGTCCTTCGGTGTCTCACGGTCGATCTGCGGCAGAAACTGAAGCCATTCGGCGTACCTTGCGGTTCAACTATTTCGTAAGCACTACACTCGTTCTCGCTACAAAGAGTTCAGGAACGCGATCAGCGCGTCGCGCTCCCCTTTGCCCATACCAACGAAGCGATCCCGTGCTTTCTTCGCTTCGCCACCGTGCCAGACGATGGCCTCGACCAAACTGCGCGCCCGGCCGTCGTGAAGATAGAAGCCCGACTCGCTGACCGCGTGGGTCAGCCCAATCCCCCACAACGGCGGCGTGCGCCATTCGCGCCCATTGGCCAAACCATCCGGCCGATGATCCGACAAGCCCTTGCCCATGTCATGCACCAGCAGATCCGTATAGGGGCGGATGGTCTGCCCGGCCAGGCGCGGGAAGCGCCAGTTGGGATCGGTCTTCAGTTCCGGGCGATGGCATGACGCGCAACCTATCTGGGCGAACAGTGTCTCGCCACTGCTGATTTTCGGCGCATCGGCACCGCGCCGGGGCGGCACAACCAGATGGGCGAGATAGAACTCGACCTCGTTCAGTTGCTTCGCGGTAAGTTCCGGCGAACCGCCGTTCGGTGCTTTCTGGCAAGCTTTCTGCACAGGCGTGCAGTTTTCGTCCGGAAATAGTAGCGAGGTAATGCCAAGGTCACCGTTGAAGGCACCTGCCGATTGCGCACGTAGCGTCGGCATGTTGGCCTTGTAGCCGAAACGGCCGACCTCCATGTGCTTCGTCTCGGGGTTCCAGACGCGATTGACGCGACCCCTGACACCGTCGGGCTTGGTTTCCTTTGTCATGGCCTCCAGCGTCTCGGCGGGGACGGCATCGAGATAGCCCATGCCGACCATCTGCTCACCGACGCGCAGCGAACTGAGCACGCTGGCTATTGGGCCGTAAGCAAGTTCCGCGAATTTGAGCATCGGCTCGCGCAACGACACCTGCTCGCCGTCGGCGAGCGTTACCTTTGTCACCTCGCGCCATGTGAGGATAGCGCGGCCCTCCCCCGGAACACCGGGAATGCCCTCCTCGTTTAATTGTCCGCCGTAGGCTGGATGAGGCTTCGGTCCGCCGTGTTCGCCCTTGCCAGGCACCGAGAGCCGGACCAGCATCGAGAGCATGCGCTCGTCTGCCGTCTCCGGCGGCTGGCCGCGCCCGTTGTGTGGATGGCAGGAAATGCAGGCAAGCCGGTTGTAGAGCGGACCAAGGCCGTCGAACTGCTCGTCTGTCGACGGCGCCGCGATCCAGCTCTGGCGTACCAGTGAGCGGCCACTGAAGAAGTGCTCGCGCTCCGCGTCGCTCAAGCCCGGCACGGGCTGGGAAAACGCCTCGGTGGAACCATCGCCCTGCGCTAACGCAAATTTAGCCGCCAAAGCCAACACTATTGCAAGTTTCGTCTTCATGCCTACTCCATGAGTCTGTCGACAAATGCCAGACGGATGTCGCTTTCCGCAGCCCATTTACGCTCGACATCGACTGCCGCCATTTCGGCCTTGGGATCGTCGCGACGCAGTGCGAAGATGCGCTGCAGGTCCGCATCGTCGGCTTGCGTTTCGGTTAGGGGCACCTTGCCGAGCAACAGCCTCGCCTTTTCCGCACGAGGGCCACTGCCCGTCCGTGCTCGCCCCCACAGTACCGACAGTTTGTCGCGCCGTTTGGCCAGTACGGTGTCGAACAATGCAGCAATCACGGCCAATCGGCCGAGACCACGATTGCTGTCATAGCTATAGCCCCCTGCGGCGGCGGCAGCAAACGGATTGTGATAACTGGCATCAAGGTCGGCGTAGACCGAAGGCCGGATCGGCAACTTGCGAATGTCCGGGTGGGTGATGATCTTCTGCCCGGCTTCCGATTGCAGGAAGGTGACGAAGTCGCGCGCACCGGCCACGTTCTTTGCTCCAGCCATGATTGCCACCTGTGCCGGATTGACACCGCCGTTCTTCGGATAGAAAAAGCTCAAGGGCGCACCTTTGGCGATAGCGGAGGCGACGAAGAAGTCGATGGAGACGCCGATGCCGCGGCGACCCGAAGCCAGTTCATCGGAAACGAAGGTGCCGCCGCGATCCACCAGCATGGAGTTCGCAACGATGGCGCTCCACATGGTCCAGCCCTTCTCCCAGCCATACGCCTGAAGAGGAATGTCGGCCATTACCAGTGCGAAGCCGACCGTGCCGGGATTGGGCAGCGCGATGTGTCCGCCGTACTTGGGATCGGCGAGATCGATCCAGTCGGCGGGGACCGCTAGCCCGTGTGCCTTCAGATATTCCGGGTTGACGGCGAAACCATAGCCGGCCGTTTCGATGGCCGCGTAGTAACCGTCGGGATCATCGATCGTCGTGTTGCCGATACGACCTGGCAATCCGCTGCGATCTACATCGAGTTTGCGCAGCAACCCTTCCTGTTTAAGGATGGCAAAGTTACGCGGTGAAGGTGTCCAGTAGGCGTCGACGCCCTCTGCTCCCGGCTGGCGCAAGGTCGGCAATGCATCGTGCGGCATGCGCCAGACAATGCGTAGCCGCCACTGTGGATACGCTTTTTCGAATACCGCCTCGAAGCGTGACACGACCTCGTCCGGGAAGCTGGTGACCACGGTGACGGTTTGCGGCGTAGCGATGGCAAAGGAGGGGGCGGCGAGGCCAAGGCCGAGCAGGCCGCTACCCTGGATGAAGCGTCGGCGACCGGGTTTGAACAAATGGCTCATGATCGTTCGCTCATCGGTTGGGTATGGTCGGCCGTCGGCTGGCGTCATGCATCCCCTGAACCAGACCGCGCACCCAACAGCCACGGTTGATCAGCGAGATGGTGAAGCCAGCGACGAGGTCGTCGACACAGCTGCCATCGCGACGGATGACGGTAGCGATGGCAGGCTTGGTCAGGCGATTCATGATGTGCTCCTAGAACTGGTAATTGGCGTTGCCGAACCACATCCGGCCGGGATTGGGGAAGCCGTCGGCCAGTGCGTAGTTCTGGTCGGTCAGGTTGGTGACACCGGCTTCCAGCGTCAGGCCCTTCATCGGCTTGTAGACCGCCTTCAGGTTGAGCGTCGTGTGAGCGCCGACCTGGACGGTGTTCGAAGCCCA
>WOZO01000004.1 GCA_011620315.1 Sideroxydans sp.
CACCAATCTGGATGAACTGATCGTGGCACTCACCCAAACCTGAATTCGTCATTCCCGCGCAGGCGGGAATGACAGGCTTTAACGTAGCGTCACGCCCTCGCTCTGTGCGCCGAATCCGGGGAACATACTCGCCACGCCCGCACCCAGCTTCTTCGCCAGACGGTCCGCGATGTTCTCGCGTGCGGTGAAATCAACCACGGTCTCGGCCTTGATGATGTCACGCGCCACGGAATCCACACTGCCGACGCCGTCTGCCAGCCCCATCGCAATCGCCTTGTCGCCGGTCCAGAACAAGCCGCTGAACATCTCCGGCGTCTCATGCAAACGCTTGCCGCGACCGTCACGCACCACGGCGATGAACTGCTGGTGGATGTCGTTCAGCAAACCCTTGGTGAATGCTTCGTGTTTCGGATCGCGCGGCGAGAACGGATCCATGAAGCCCTTGTTCTCGCCCGCCGTCATCAAACGACGCTCCACACCCAGCTTCTGCATGGTGCCGGTGAAGCCGAAGCCGTCCATCAGCACGCCGATGGAACCGACGATGCTCGCCTTGTTGACATAGATGTTCTCTGCCGCCGCCGCGATGAAATAGCCGCCCGAAGCACACATATCCTCCACCACCACATGCAACGGGATCTCCGGATGCAGCGCACGAAGGCGCTTGATCTCATCGTTCACCAGCCCGGCCTGCACGGGACTGCCGCCGGGGCTGTTCACGCGCAGGATGATGCCGACCGTGCGCTTGTCAGCGTAGGCATCCTGTAAACTGCCGATGAGATTGTCCGCATTGGCCATGCTGTCGGCAGCGATCACGCCCCTCACTTCGATCAGCGCCGTGTGCTTGCCACCGGCCAGCCCGTCGCCATCGTTGCCGACCATATCCGCCACCATCGCGAACAGGAAGAACAGATAGGCGAATGTCAGCAGCTTGAAGAATATCCCCCAGCGGCGCGTGCGCCGCTGCTCCTGGATGGCCGACATCGCCAGCTTCTCCAGCACGTTGCGTTCCCAGTTATTGCTCAGATCGGACATATCGCTCTCCTTATCATCTCTTAAAGTACCCGTCATTCCGGCGAAAGCCGGAATCCAGCGGGTTTATCCAACATGCTTTTGCTTTGTCCGCGCGCCGCGCGGAGTATTTCGACGGACTGGCTTCCGGCCTGCGCCGAAATGACAGTTAGGCATTGGCCTTCAGCCAAGCGCGCAATTCATGAAAATCATCCAGCAGCGCAAGCGGCTGCAGCGCGCGCAACTGTTCTTCCGGATGCGCCCCGTAAGTCATCCCTAGCGCATCCACCCCGGCATTGATCGCCATCTGCAGGTCGTGCGTGGTGTCGCCGATCATCAGCACCTGCTCCGGTTGCATGCCGAGCTCATCCATCAGTTCCAGCAGCATCGCCGGGTGCGGTTTGGAGAAGGTCTGGTCGGCCGTGCGCGTTGCCAGAAAGTATTGGCGCAAACCGCTGCTGTCCAACACCCGATCCAGCCCTTTGCGGCTCTTGCCGGTCGCCACCGCCAGCGCATGCCCTGCCTCGTGCAGTTCCGCGATGGTCTCGCGCGCGCCGGAGAACAAGGGAATGGTTTGATCCTGCGCCAGGAAGTAATGACGATAGCGGTCCGCCAGCGGCTCGTACATGGCTTCCGGCGCTTCCGGCACGGCATGCCGCAAAGCCTCACCCAAGCCCATGCCGATCACATGGCGCGCATCCTCGTCACTCGGCACCGGCAGATCCAGATCGCGGCAAGCCGACTGGATAGAGGTGGCGATCACCGCCGTGGAGTCCATCACCGTGCCGTCCCAGTCGAAGACGATCAATTCATAACGATTTTCCATCTTGCACCACCAAAAAATGAGGCGCGGATTCTAACACTAGGCCGCGCCGCAACTCGTATAATGCGCGCCCTCCTGCCTATCGCCATCATGAGCCTGATACACACCCTCGATCTGTGCGCTGTCGCCGTCTGCGCCATCACCGCCACGCTGGAAGCGCACCGGCGCGACCTCGACCTGTTCGGCGTGGCCGTGATCGCGGTCATCTCCGGCATCGGCGGCGGCACCGTGCGGGACATCCTGCTCGGACGCCTGCCCGTGTACTGGATCAACGATCCGATCTATGTGGTGGTCGGCATCGCGGCCGCCATGGCGACCTTCTTCCTCGGTCGCAAGCTGCCCATCCCGAAGAACTTCTTCCTGCTGCCGGACGCGCTCGGACTCGCGCTGTTCACCGTGATCGGCACCACCGTCGCCCTGAATCTGCATGTGCACTGGTTCATCGCCGCCCTGATGGGCGTCATCACCGGTGTGTTCGGCGGCGTCATCCGCGACATCCTCTGCAACGAAGTGCCGCTGATCTTCCGCACCGACATCTACGCCACCGCCTCGCTGGTCGGCGCACTGCTGCTGATCCTGCTCGATACGCTGGGACTGGAACGTCCGCTGTCCATCCTGTTCGCCATGCTGCTCACGGTATCGCTACGACTCGCCGCGATCCGCTGGCACATCCACTTACCGCGCTTGCGCTCCTACACATGATCGATCCCACCCTCCCTGCCTGGCTGGTCTATTGCCGCCCCGGTTTCGAACGCGACTGCGTGGACGAGACCCAGGCCAAACCGGTCGAAGCCATCGAAAACAGCGGTTATCTGGTGCTGCAAGGCAAAGCACGACTGGTTTACAAACAACTCGCATTCGCACGTCAATTACTCAAACTGCACTGCGACGTGCGCGAGCTGCCGGAGCGCGACCGCCTCACCCCCTTGCTCGCCGCTATTCCTCAAGCACCGGCACAGTTTGGTGCACTCTATCTTGAAGTGCCGGACACCAACAACGGCAAGACCCTGTCCGGCTTCACCAAACGTTTCCAGCCTTTGCTGGAACAAGCACTGCGCGATAGCGACCGCCTGTCAGACGACGCCAACCTGCCGCGTCTGCACATCTTCTTCCCGTCCGAGGATCGCGCCCTGATCGCCACGAGCGACCCGCGCAACAGCAGCGACGCGCTCAACGGCATCCACCGCGTCAGCATGTCCGCCGATGCGCCCAGCCGTTCCTACCTAAAACTGGCGGAAGCGTTCGAAGTGTTTCTGGACAAACAGGAACAGGTGCAATGGCTCAAGCCGAAGATGACTGCGGTCGATCTCGGTGCCGCCCCCGGCGGCTGGACCTGGCAGCTGGTGCAGCGCGGCCTGAAAGTCACCGCCGTGGACAACGGCCCGCTCAAGGGCGCAGCGGTCGGCCATCCCGACATCAAACATCTGCGTCAGGACGGATTCAAATTCCGTCCGCAACGCCCGGTGGACTGGCTGGTATGCGACATGGTGGAACAACCGCAACGCGTCGCGGCCTTGATGACGGAATGGATAGTCGGTGGCTTCAGCATGAATGCGATCTTCAACCTCAAACTGCCGATGAAGAAACGCGTGGAAGCGTTAAAGACCGCGCTCGATGGGATACGCGCCGCACTCAACAAAAAAAGACTGCGCTACCGGCTGGACGCCAAGCATCTCTACCACGACCGCGAGGAAGTCACGGTGTTCCTGCATCGGGAACGACGCTAACCCGGATATTTCATACCCCCCAGATATCCAACGCACCCCCCGTGAATTTGT
>WOZO01000094.1:0-12545 GCA_011620315.1 Sideroxydans sp.
GCTGCCGGGCGTATCTATGCAGCCTATGGCGGCGTCTATGTTGGCATCGCCATGCTTTGGCTTTGGCAGGTCGACGGCCTCACTCCGACGCGCTGGGATCTAATCGGCAGCGCTGTGAGCCTTGTCGGCATGGCCATCATTGCCATGCAGCCGGATCGCAACGTTTAGGCGCTCATGAAGATTGGGGAACTTGCCCGCCATACCGGCACCCAGGTGGAGACCATCCGTTATTACGAACGCGAGGGCCTGCTGCCTGAACCCGCGCGTACCGAGGGCAACTACCGCATCTATGGGCCCTCGCATGCGGAACGGCTGCGCTTCATCCGCAACTGCCGCAGCCTGGACATGACGCTCGACGAGATTCGCTTGCTGCTGCGCTTCAAGGATTCGCCGGCGAAGAACTGCGGAGGCGTGAATGACTTGCTCGACGAGCACATCGGCCATGTCGCCAGCCGCATCCTCGAACTGCGCCAACTGGAACGGCAACTCAAAAGTCTGCGCGAACTTTGTCAGGATGCCAGCGATGCGGGCAGTTGCGGCATCCTGAATCAACTAACGCAATCGGATACCTCAAAGCCACGTGCCCGGGCGATATCCCATGTATCTAAGGCCCACAGTACAGGTAGAAGGTAAGCAGACACCTCGTATTCGCGACGAATCGCGGAATCCTAGCCAGGGGTGTGTTCTGTTATCGATGTAAATCGGCGCCCGGTGTACTTTCAGGTTCGCGATGAGGTGTCGCCGAGAGTTCATTGATCAGCGTTGCTTCCTTCTCCTCTGCAGCTATCTCGGCGTTCTCTTTCTTCCGAGCAGCCAGAATGGCTCGCGTGGCGAGAGTACGTATTTGTCCGGCCAAGCGAAGAATCCTGCGCTTCCATTGGTAGGCCTCAACAGCGTAGTGGGTGTCGTCGATGATGCACGCCAGCCACAAGGTGTCCATAGCGGCGATCAACTGATCGAACTCGCGGATGATGGCCAGGAACCGGATCGAGCGCGGCGAGGTGATCTGAATCTCGACCGTCCGGGAATTGGTGTAGCTGATCATTGTCTCGCAGCCGTTGGACTCGCTAAGTTCTTTCATGCGTGCGATTTCCTGGCGAATCTCATCCAATGCCTTATTGAGCAGGTCATCCACCATCGTCTCGACGGCCTGGGCCTGTTCCTCGGTGCCAATGAACCGCAATACGACTGTCAGCGAGAACAGGCCATTGGCGCACATGTCGTATCCACGCTCGAATATCTGTTGTGCGTGCAAAGAGTTCAGGACGGCCTTCTGTGTAATGAAAGGTCGGCTGTTACTCAGCCTGACGGTGGGTATGTTCGATGAAGGCTTGTACTGACGTGTGGCCATGACTGTCTCCCGGTTGAAATAGCCTCGGGAGAGTATTCGGGTCGTCACGGGTTCGGTGGCCGAAATGCGTCCAAAAAGTTTGCATTTCGCCTGCCCATGAAATTTGTCGACAGCCAGAATGCGCCCATCTCATGTCCTCCTTATGGTGGGCACGGTGAAGGTAGCTGGCCTTCCGAAATAAACAGCATTTACTAAACCCCGGCGGGGAAACCCCGTCAGGTACTGACGGCCTTCCTGCCAACTTTTTGTCAGGAGGCAACATGGCATCACTCAATAGAGTCACCCTCATCGGCAACTTGGGGGCCGACCCTGAGGTTCGTTACACGCAGAACCGCGAAGCGATCGCAACGATTCGGATCGCAACGACGGAGACGTACAAGGACAAGTCGTCCGGTGAAAAGAAGGAAATCACCGAATGGCACCGTGTCGTCTTTTTTGGTCGCACGGCGGAGGTCGTCGGCGAGTACCTGAAGAAGGGCTCGCCCGTCTACGTCGAAGGTCGCATCCAGACCCGCAAATGGCAGGACAAGGCGGGTCAGGATCGTTATGTCGTCGAGATTCTCGCCAGCGAGATGAAGATGCTCGGCAGTCGTCCGTCGGATGACGATGCTCCCGAAGCAGTTCGTGGCAAGCGTACCGGCAACGGTAAAGGCAAGCCGGCTACCGCTACGGGACCCGCGTTCGAGGATGTACCCGACATCGAGCCGTTCTGAATCGCACGTTTCTCGTTTCCCCACCGGGAGGTCTTTCCTCCCCTGGGGGACAGACCTCCATCACTACTGGAGGTTTGTTCATGGAACGCGTCATTCTCGTCCTGGCCATGCTGGCAGGGCTGCACCTGATCCTTTCGTTTCTTCAGTTCGCGTTGGAATCCATTCGTAACTTCTTTATGCGGATACCACTCCAGGCCAAGGTCGAGGAAGTGGTGGCCGACGTGCGTGAAGTACGGGCCGAGGAACACTTAGCGGATTGGCGGCAGTACGACATACCGGCGTATCTGCGCCGCAACGGGATCGACAACGATTCCGGCAACACGGCAAAGGCTTCCTTCGAAGTCATTGCCTGACGTTTCCACCCCAGCGGGGGCATCGCCTCCGCAAAGGGAGGGGTGCCCCTTTTTTATTTCAGGAGGCACCTCATGGAACTCGTTCTTCTCGCATGCTGCATTACTGGCTGGATCATCAGCCGTCCGATCGTTCGCGCGCTCGGCCTGTAGTTCGCAGCATTGCCTGCTGGGGTCTTCCCCGCAGGACAAAGCGCTTTTTCCAAAGAGCCCTTTGTCCTGCGGGGATCGCTCCATCTTGGATGCGGTTTTCGCCAGGGTCTTTCATCAACCTCTGGAGAAAATCATGAAACTCAATCCCTATCTCGTTCGACTGTTCGATCCCCTGCCCATGGCCTTTGCCTGCGATCTGTATCAGCGGTTGAGGGACGGCAAGCGGGACACGGAAACCCGCGACATGTTGTTGAAGGCACTCGACATGGCGCGCAAAGCCGGAACTATCGAATGATCCCATCGCCCCGGACCTCCGGGGCTTTCCCGAGGGCGTTCCTGCGGAGCGTCCTGCGGAAAGCCAGATTTGATCGGACGGTTATCCGTTCGATTAAAAAGCGGTAGCTGGCCGCTCGAAACAAACAGCATTTTCTAACCCAGCCGGGGACAACGCCCCGGTTCGGGTCGGTGCTTCCGGCATTCGCTCTGGAGGCATCATGAAACTGAATCATCCCGGCCTGCTCGTCATGCCGGCTACGCAGTATCACGCCGAGAAAGCCATCGGTCATTCGGGCATCGTCAAGATGCTCAAAAGCCCGGCGCACCTTCGCGAGTATCTGGATCATCCGCATGAACCGACGCCAGCCATGGCATTCGGAACCGCAGTGCATACCTATGTGCTGGAGCAGGATCGCTTTGCCGACGAATTCGTCGTGGCGGAGAAATTCGACCGTCGCACCAAGGAAGGCAAGGAGGCGGCGGCGCGCTTCGAGGAGGCCAATCACGGCAAGATCGTGATTACCTCCGAGGAGATGGCTACGCTCAGTCTGGTCCAACGTGCCGTGTTTGCCCATCAAGGGGCGGCAAGGCTCTTATCGACGGGCGATGCCGAACTCTCTGCGTTCTGGAGGGATGCGGAAACGGGCTTGAGCTGCAAGTGTCGGCCGGACTGGTTCAACGGTGAAGCCATCGTTGATCTCAAGACCTGCCTCGATGCCAGCAGTGGCGGGTTTGCACGTTCCATCGCGAACTTCGGTTACGACATCCAGGCGGCGTACTACGTCGATGGGATCAAGGCCGTGACAGGGATGGAGCTTCCATTCCTGTTTATCGCCGTGGAGAAGGAAGCGCCTCACGCTGTAGCGGTGTATCGGGCCGATCCGGAAGTCATCGAGGTCGGGCGCAAGAAGTACCGGGCAGCACTTCAGCTGTTGAAGTGGTGCCATTCATCGGGTAACTGGCCGGCATACCAACCGGGCGGCGAGATCGAACTGATCTCCCTGCCACGCTGGGCCGCCAACACGGAAGCCTTCGAGCTGGACGCCGCCTAAACCGCGGAAACTTTTGTAGGTCATCAACCCCGGCGGGGATACCCATCCCCGTCAAGGGAGACAGGTGTCTTCGCCATTTTTCTTTGGAGAAAAACCATGTCTCAAACCCTACGCAACATCCAGAAGACCCGCCAAGGTGGCCAATCCAACGTGGTGCAATTCCCGGCCATGCTGGAGCAGTTCAAGGGCGAAATTGCCCGCGCACTGCCCAAGCATCTGAGTCCGGATCGCATGGTGCGCATCGCGCTGACCGCTTTCCGGATGAACCCGAAACTGGCTCAGACCGATCCCCGCAGTGTCTTTGCGGCGGTGATCCAGTCCAGCCAGCTCGGGCTCGAAGTGGGATTGATGGGTGAGGCGCACCTCGTGCCTTTCGGCAACCAGTGCCAGTTGATCCCAGGTTATCAGGGGCTCATGAAGCTGGCCCGCAACAGCGGGATCGTGCAAGACATCTACGGTCACGAAGTTCGTATCAACGACAAGTTCGATATCGTTCTGGGCCTTAACCGGACCCTGATGCACGAACCGCTGAAGAAGAACGGATTCCCTGCCTCCGACGAGGAGCGCGGTGTGATCGCGGGTTTCTATGCCGTCGCGGTGTTCAAGGATGGTACGCGCACGTTTCACGCGTTGTCGAAGGAGCAGATCGAGCAGGTGCGCGACAACTCGCGTGGCTACCAGATGGCCAAGAAGTACGGGAAGGAAAGTCCCTGGGATACGCATTTCGTCCCGATGGGCCTCAAGACCGTGATTCGCCGGCTGTGCAACCTGTTGCCGAAGTCGCCGGAACTGGCGATGGCGCTGACGCTCGATGAAGTGACCGAGCGAGGTGAAAGCCAGAACATCGGGATCACCGAGGCCATTGATGGTTCCTGGGCGCCGATCATCGACGAGGAAACGGGAGAAGTCATCCCGACAGCGACCGAGACCGGCGACAAGGGGAACAAGCCTGACAAGGCCGAAGCATCCCAAGCCAACGAGCGTAAAGCTTCCGGCAGGCTGTTGCAGGACACCCTGGTCACCATTGGCAAGGCAGCATCGACCGACGAACTGGATGAAGTCTATGTCCGGGCCGAAGGCTCATTTGAGGGTGGCGAGCTGGAGCAACTGCTCCGTGCTTACCGCAGTCGCAAGGCTGCCTTGGCCAATCCGTCCTCCGCAGACAGTGACATTTTCGGGGAGGAAGGCAAGTGACCATGCTTGGTGACACTGAGTTTGGTGCCATTCGGATCTGTGCCAAGGCAGTGCGTGTGCTCGATAACGTCAGTTTCCTGACGATGAACAAGGAAGATGATGCCGCCGTTGTATTGGCGCGCAATCAGCTTTTGAGCGTCATCCAAGGTAACGGATACCAGATCGAGTACGAAACGTACCGCGTAATCAAGGCCGACAACCGCAACTAGGCGCAACGAATCACCGCGCTTATTCAAGGAGGCGGCCATGCACAGGGAAGACGGTCTGGTGCGTCAACTCAACCTGGCAGGCACGGCAGGAAGTGAAGCGAATTTTGGTGGCGAGCCCCCATGGACCGAGGATGAGATCCTGCGGCTACATGGCCTCCTGCTGGAGAAATCGCTGCACGACCTGTTTGATCGCAGGGTGTCTGCCGCAACGCGGTTAGACATCCTCGATTGGATGCAGGCGCCACGGACGGAGTCGAGCGCATTTGCCTATCGGGCGTGTTGCCGTCTGTTTGGCCTCGATGCCGAAGAGATTCGGGATCAGGTGCTGCAACGCTACCGGCAACGTTACACCCATTAGCTTTTTGCATTTCAACCCAGGCGGGACAGTCGCATTCCCGTCCGGGGATGCGGTTGCCTGCCATTTTTCATGGAGGCATCATGCAACTGCAAGCATCTATCAAGGTCGGGAACATTCTTCCCGGTCGAAATCCTCGTGGTTACTTCGATCCTGCTGAGATGACGGAGCTGGAAGAGTCCGTCAAATCCAAGGGAGTGCTGCAGGCGATTCTGGTGCGGCCTCGCGATGCGGGACGCTACGAGATCGTCGCCGGCGAACGTCGCTGGCGTGCGGCGAAGAAGGTGTTCGGGGATGAGTATGAAATCCCTGCGCTGGTACGCGACCTGGACGATGGTGAAGCCGACGAGGCGGCGCTGATCGAGAACATCCAGCGTGCCAATATGAGTCCGACCGAAGAAGCTGAAGCGGCCGCCAAGATTCTTGGCCGTTGTCAGGGGGATCGGGACGAGGCATCACGCCGGCTGGGCTGGTCGCGCACCACGCTCGACAAACGCCTGGCGCTGATGAACTGTTCGGAACGGGTCCGTCGGGCCTTGTCCGAGCGACGCATTCAGCTGGGCCATGCCGAGCTGCTGGCCGCAGTCACACGCGACAAGCAGGACGCCGTCCTCGATAAGTTGCTGTCCCAGGCCTGTCTGCCTACCGTGGTCCAGTTTCGCGGACAACTTGAGCAGATATCGCGGGCCTTGGGCAGCGCGATTTTCGACAAGGGCGAGTGCACGTCTTGTCCCCACAATTCGGGGAATCAGCAGGCACTCTTTGGCGAGGCGATTGCAGCGGGTCATTGCACCCACGGTTCGTGCTTCGATAGCAAGACCGATGCGGCGCTGGATGCCAAAAGGGCTTCGCTTGCCGACGACTATCCGACCATTCGGATCGTTCGCCCCGGCGAGAACTTCACGCTGCTGCGACTGGTGGCCGTCGGCGATACCGGAGTAGGCGAGGATCAGGCGAAAGCCTGCCGTGCCTGCAAGAACTTCGGTGCCGCAATTTCGGCCGTGCCAGGCAAGCTGGGCAATGTCTATTCCGATCTGTGCTTCGATGCGAGCTGCAATGCCAAGAAGGTGGCGGCACGCCTCAAGCAGGAAAAGGAAAAGGCGGCGCCGGCAGAGGGTGCCACCAAGGTAGCTACCGGCAAAACGGCCACCAGTGGCAAGTCCATGGGAAAGGCCGAAACCAAGTCTGAAGCCAAGGTCCAGGACTCGCAACGGGTCAAGGACTACCGACTGGAAGTCTGGCGCAAGGTGCTGCGTCGGGAGTTGATGGCCAACCGTGAAAACAATCTCACGGTGCTCATCGCCCTGGCGTTGTCGGGCAATGCCCGGCATATCAGCGATACCAAGCTGGGCAAGGCATTCGCCGCGATCACCAAGCAGGAGTTCACCAGCTTCGTGTTCAAGACGGATGAGGCAGCACGCCTGGTTGCGCAGTCGGATGAGTCTGTTCGGGACAAGCTGTTCCTCGGACTGGCGGCATCCGCTGCGGACGGCATTGAGGAAAAGACCCTGGTCCAGCTCCTCAACTATCTCGAGATCGATCTCGGGCGGCACTGGAAGCTCTGTGAAGAGTTTCTCAAGCTGCTCACCAAGAGCGAAATCGAGGCGATGTGCGACGAGATCAGCTTGAAGGCAGCGATGGGCGGGGCATTTGCCAAGGCCATGAGCGGCAAGAAGGACGACATCATCAAGGCGCTGTTGAACGTGGCGGCCTTCCCTTATGAGGGCAAGGTGCCGCGGTCGATGCGTTTCAACATCGCGTAAGACAATTTCTTTCCACCCAAGCGGGGACCACGTTCCCCGCAAGGGGCGTGGTGCGCCTGCCATTTTCTCTTTGGAGGTACCACCATGTTTTTTCAGGAACTCAAATCGTTGTTGGACGGCTGCGCGGCGCTGGCAGTCACGTTGTCATCTGCCCGGGAAGGATTGATCACCGTCACGGTGCGACCCACCCCGAAAGATGCGAAGGATGCCGAGGCATTGGCGATCCCGTTGGTCCTGACCGGAACGGCGGAGGAGCTGGATGCACAGTTCGTCGGTCTGCTTCGCAGCTTTGCTGAAGAGCACCAGTCGCTTGCCGAGCAATTGGAGGCGACCCGCAGCATTCTTGAGGCGGCGAAGAAAGACGCCAGCAAGAAAGCCGAAGGCGCGCTCAGGAAAGGCACCGCCAAGGTAACGGCGGCGGCCGGTGTCGATGATGACAATGAAGTCGAGAGCGGGACGCCGGCAGTCGCCGATGTTTCGGTCGAAGACAACCTTTTCGCATGAGGAGGCGGTCATGACCATTACCGTTCAGAAGCTTCAGCGTTCGTTTGCCTACAACGGCATTGCCTTGCCCGATCCCGGATGCGAGTTGTCACCGGAGCAGGTGCGGGATGTCTATTCCGCCACCTACCCGGAGATCACGACGGCCTCCATCGAGGGGCCGGAGCAGAAGGGTGATCGATTGATCTACACCTTCCGGCGTGCTGTCGGCACCAAGGGTGCCTTGTCGGCCAATGCATCGCGAACCTCCCGGATCGTGGTGCGGCGGCGCGATGACGGCCTGAGCTATGTCGAACCGCAATCGGCTGTTGTGACACCGGTTGAACGCCTGACGATCGCCTTGGGACGATTGGTCAGGTGGCTGGATCGGCGTTGGCCTGTCGTCCTGCGCAAGGAGTAGGTCATGGTGTCGCTCAAGGAACGGCTGCAAGCCGCTGCCGATGGCGACTTCTCGCACTTTGAAGGCGGAATCCCGAACGGGGTTCCTGCCTTCGATCACGAGGAGATGAAACGATGCGTACAAGCCTTGCAACGCTTGGTGATACGGTCTCAAGCAACCGTCGCACCCGGCGATCGCTGTCAGGTGGCCGCTTCCGTCCAGGCCCTGATCCTCTGAGCCTGCCGCAGTTTGGCGCTGGCCTCACGGTCAGCCTCAATCCCAGTCTCGATATTCGTCGCTGGGCGATGCTGGCCTTGCGCTGGCTGGAGGTTGGGGAGCTTCCCGAGTCTGCGAGCGGTCTGCCGCCTACGCTGGTGCAACAAGCGTTGGTTGCGTGGATCAACCGCATGGTGGGGCAATTGCAGCACATTGCCTTCGAGGTTCATGCGGCCGCTAGTCCAGCAACATTGGGCTATGGATCGCTGTTTCCCGATGCCAGTGACGACGATGACCGGTGGTACTGGGCCATCCAGTCTGAACAGGTGGAATGGCTTGGCATGAAAGATCGGCTGACCCGGATCGAGACCTTATGTCCCGGTCTGGGCGAGACGGCGCTGCATTGGTTGCAACGGGCTTCGGGGCGCACGCTGTATGCCCTGACGCCGCAATCGACGCGCGATCTGTGCGAGTACATCCACTGGCAAGGGAGTGGCGATCAGGCCGACTGGCTGGAAGAAATGCGCTCGATGGGAATGACCGAAGAGGATCTGGGGGATGCAATTTCTCCGGATTGGTATGACGGTCATTTCCCGGATTGGGTGCTTTGCGCCAAGCCGGTGCTGGATGAGGATGCCCTGTCAGGCATCCAGGCCACTTTGCCTGAAGTCGCTCCGGTGGCTGCCGTGGTGCTCGAAATCGGGCAGTTGCTGGCGGACGGCGGGCAGCTTCCCGGCCTGGACGGCATGGAGGTCGAGTGCGTCTATTTCGGGACCTACCTGAGGTGGGATGTCGATGACCCCATGGATCGGGTGTTCGATGACTTTATCGAATACGCGAACTGCGCCAGCGATGGCTATACCGATCTGTTCGGCGCCCAGGCAGTCCCTCTCGATTCCGAGGGGTTCCATGTCTGGCTCAACAAGACCGGTCTGGGGTTGCAGTTGTTGTCGTCACTGGATCGGCTGATCGCCCTGATCGCCGAGCCGCTGTGAGTTCCATTAACCCGGTGCGGGTGATGTCCTGCCCGCCGGGCTCGACACGCCTGCGCCATTTCAACAAGGAGGTCGCGATGGCGATCAATGTCAGTACGTTTTCAAGTGAACAGTCGTACCGGCTGACCCATGCCGTGCTGGTCTATCAGGATGCGCAACGAAAGCCCGCTTTCGTGTCTGTCCATGATGTGGGATCGGACGATGGCAATCGTCCGGTCATTCAAGCCGGTGTTCCGGCCAGCAAGGCGGGACTGTTGGCGCTGATGCGGATTCTCGATCCGGAAACGATGCTCAAGCCTGCCATCAAGCCGGCCCATGTACTCGCGGAAGGATCGGGGTTCTTCGTCTGGTACAGCGCACCGCAGGACAGGCAGGTCTGGTTCGACTGCAAGGAACTCGGAGCACGCACCGCGCGGGTTCCCTGTCCGGGGCTGGTGTTCGTGGTGACCACAAAGGCATGGAAGGTGTTTGCGTTCAAGGGGCGGCAACGTCCCGATGCCGACACGCCGCTGTCCGTCGCGCCATTCTTCAACGTCTGGCAAAACGGCACGATCTGTGTCGGCAGTGCCCGCTTGCCGAAAGGCGATCAGGTGCACAACCACCGGGCCTGGGAGGAAGCCTTCTTTCGTTCCTACTTCACCCATCCGAACATCCATACCCCAAGGGGGCTGACCCGTTACCGGGCCGGTCCGTTTGCCTTGTGGCGGGATCTGCTGGATGGACGCCTGAGTCACTTTCCAACGCGCACGCTCGTTCCGACGGGTTGGACGCTACGGCAAGCCTTTGAGGCCGCCGTTCTGGAAGGAGAGGGATGATGGATGCGAGAGATGTCGCCTTGCAGCAGTCAGCGCCGGTGGTGACAGTGCCGCGTTATGGCGGATTCGCACCGTTGGCCGGTAATGGTCATCGCTTTTTGGTGACCGGTGACGGCCTCTGGCTCGAAGCTCGGCGTCCGTGGTTGTATCTGCGGGTGCCGTTGGTCAGCCAGAAAAGCATACCCATGCCCTATGGCTGGGTGGGCCGGGAGTTGTCCCTGACCTTTGGCAAGATTCCTCGCCATCTGGTCACGGAGTTCTACCGGTACGCGCTCGATCGGTGTCCTGAGGAGTGCGTGGGATGGATCGAGTGGCATGCCATGTCCGGCGATATGCGGCTGGTGTTCCCGACGGAAGAATCGGCGGGATGCTGTCATGTCCGCTATCACCGGCCGGTGCTCGACGAAGACGAGCATCTGGTTGTCGATCTGCATTCTCATGGTCGCCTCTCGGCATTCTTCTCGACGCAGGATGATCGAGATGATCGCGGTGAGTTCAAGATTGCCGGCGTGATTGGCAATTGCGATCGCGGGCAGTGTTCGACAGCGTTTCGTCTCTGTGCCAATGGGCTGTTCGTGCCGCTGGCATTCGACGCTACCGGTTTGAGCGATCAGGCAGGAGGAAGCGATGGCTATCCATCATCTTGCGCCTGAGTTGCTCTCGCGGGAGGTTCGTGTCGCCGTGATTGGGGCCGGGGGAACCGGTTCCCAGATGCTGATGGGTCTGGCCCAGCTGCACACAGCCATGCTCGCGCTGGGCCATCCCGGTGGTCTGGATGTGACCGTCATCGATGCTGATCAGGTGTCGGAAGCCAATGTGGGGCGGCAGATGTTCTATCCGTCCGACGTGGGGCTGCCCAAGGCCACGGTGCTCGTCAATCGCATCAACATGGCGATGGGCACCGGCTGGAAGGCGGAGACAAGGCGAGTGACTGCGGCCGAGAGTTTGCGCACCGATTTGGCGATTGGTTGTGTGGACAATCGGCTGGCGCGTAAAGCGATTCTGGAATCGGTGGCACGGTCTGGCGGCGGGTATTGGCTCGATCTGGGCAACCGCCTGCATGACGGTCAGGTCATTCTCGGCGAGGTGCCGGCGCGTTGGGCCAAATCCGATGCGCATCGGTTGCCGCATGCCGTCGATCTTCTCCCGGAGATCGCGGATGAGTCGCAGGAAGCCGACGATGACACGCCATCCTGTTCGCTCGCCGATGCCCTCGAAAAGCAGTCGCTGTTCGTGAATCGCGGCGTATCGCTGTATGCCCTGAATCTGTTGTGGGAGTTGTTTCGCTACGGACAGATTGGCTATCACGGCGTTTTCGTCAATCTCAAGAACGCCCGGACGACACCGCTTCCCGTCGATCCCGAAGCATGGGTCCGATTTGGCTATCCAAAACCCAAGCGCAGTCGCAAGCGCAAGGGTGGCTGATGACAGGCTTCTTTCTCCCGGCACACACATTTCTTCGTGTGCCGGGCTTTCCAGAACGGGTTTCGTTCCATTCGACGATAGCCCGTTGTGGAAAGCTCCGGTTTCGTTGTTCCTCTATGGGGACGGCTGAAAGGCGGTAGCTGGCCGCTGGAAACAAACAGCATTTACTTAACCCTGTGGGGGCGCGGCCCCCACAGGGGATTCGTGTCTCCCGACTTTGACTGGAGGCACCATGAGGCAACACTTATGCATGCTGCGCGAAGCGATTCGCATGGCAAGGGGATGGTCATGATGTTTGATCGCTATCCCCGCTTTGAAGGATTTCGGGACACCCCGAGAAAACGATCAGCCGTTCTGCGCAAGCAGAAGGCCGAGCGCGATGCCTTGCCGCTTTTCGCGGATCAGGTCGCCGCGTTGCAGCCATCGGTGGATGAAGTCATGTCCCGCCGTGCGCAGCGTGCAGACGTCGTAGAGATCGAGCACCGCAAATTCACCGCCAAATGGTGGCGGATCGCCCGATCGACCTACTTCAGTCTGCCGGTTGAGCAGAAAGCCAAAGTGCATGCCCGCTGGCGTCGATGGTGGGGACCGCGCAATTCGAGCTGTCTGCTGTATCTATGTTCGCAAGCCAAAGCGGAACAGTTGTAATTTCTTTCGGCCTCACGGCCATTACCCGAGCGGGGAACCCTCCCGCACGGGAATGGGTGTCTCCGCCTTTTATTTGGAGAGCACCATGGGCGTAGGTAATTGGCTTCCGAATCGGGAGCATCGTTTGTTTTATGTGGATATCGATTCCTG
>WOZO01000094.1:12645-17741 GCA_011620315.1 Sideroxydans sp.
TGCGGTTGGGTACGTGTGGCAGTCAAGGAGATTGAAATCTCCAAGCTGGCAGTAGTGACGTACCCTCTTCAGCATCAGGATGACGATAGTGATTTGGCCAATCTGCCCCGTGCGGAATTTGTTACCGAGCATGGAGTGACACCGGAGCGCTGCATTACTGCTACTTCATTACAGATGAATGCCCTTGATCAGTTGCTGGTTGCGGTCATCGAAGCAGAGATCAGTGCGGTCAGCGCCAAGACGGTTACGCGTCGAGGCTGCGCCTGGACGAGTCGTCTTGTGGATGAGTCGATGCCGGTAAAGACAGCTCTATCGAAATTCCGCAATACATACCGATACGGCTTGTCGAGACGGCACCAGAAGCAGGCGGCATAACCGATGTCTGCGCTGTTTGAAATATTGCGGTTCCGTTCTGTTCATTTGTACCGCAGCACTTAGTACTCAAAAAGCATCACGAGGTCATCTGACGGGTGGCGAAAGCTGAACGTCCATGACGAGTAATCGATTTTCAACCCATCCGGGGACACACCCCGGATGGGGACACGTGTCTCCGGCATTTTCAGGAGATAAACGTGAAACTCAAGAAACTGGCGGAAGTCACCATGTGGCTGCCGGGGTTCGCTCCGGACGATCCGCTTCCGATGATCTCCCACGTCGTTACGTCGGCGGAAATCATCGCGTTCCCCTTGGTGGTACCGGTACAGATCACCGTACCGGCGGGCAATAACGAAGTCGAATTTGTGTCTCCCGCGCTGATCGGGGAGCCGCAACCTCAACGGCCACCGCGGGTGTTGTGGCCCAGCCTGGATGCCACCGTGCATTCGATGCTGCGAGGCGACGTCACCAAGTTCGATGCGAACCTGGCTGCTGTCTCGCTGTTGTCGTGTCTGGAAGCGGAGAACCGTCCGCCGACTGAAGACGAGCGCAATGTCCTCAACTGCTATACCGGGTGGGGTGGCATTTCCAAAGCGTTCAATCCCGATCAGGACGATCCTGCGTGGAGGGCGAGAGCTGAATCCTTGCCTGACTTGCTTGGCGGAGACTACGAAAGCGCCAAGGGAAGCGTCGTCAATGCCCACTTCACGGAAGTTTTCGTGATCGAAGCACTCTGGGCGGCGGTGCGTCGCATGGGATTCCAGGGTGGTCGTGTTCTGGAGCCTTCTGCCGGCATCGGGTATTTCATCGGTGCCATGCCGAAGGATATGGCGGAAGCGTCGGAAATTACCGCTATCGAGATCGACCGTCTGTCGTCACGCATCCTGCAGCGCCAGTACGGGCATCACGGTGTTCGGACACTGCCGATCGGTTTTGAAAAGGCACGGCTACCCAAGGACTGGTTCGATCTGGTGATCTCGAATGTTCCCTTCGGGAACTATCAGGTGCCGGACGACCGGAATGTGCCCTACGCCGATTTTCTGATCCATGACTACTTCTTCGGGCGAGCCCTGGAAGTGACCCGTCCGGGTGGTCTGGTGGCGTTCATTACGTCGGCCGGAACGCTGGACAAATGGGAAGACCGGGCGCGGAGATACATTGCGTCGCAGGCACGACTGGTCGGTGCAATTCGTTTGCCGTCCGGGACGTTTTCACCGCTGGCCAATACCGACGTCACGACCGATATCGTCTTCCTGCAGAAGTTGGCAGCAGGCGAGAAGGCCGCAGACGATTGGCTGAGTGTGGTGGAAGCACCGTATGGTCTCTGTGATGGGCATCGCCGCCTGTTTGTCTCGAACTGGTATGTCCAGAACCCGGACATGCTGATCGGACGCTTGAGCCAGAAGTCGAATGGCTATGGCCTCGCCAATGCAGCCATTTTCAATGGCGATGTGAAGGCGGCGTTGCACGATCGGGTAGCCCATTTGCCCGAAGGGATCTACGTGCCGCGTCTGACCCGCAAGGCTGATCGGTCGGAGCAGGTGCAGCGGGACATTCGTGTTGCAGCGCCTGAGTTCGTCAAACCCGGTGCGTACTGCTTCACTGAGGATGGCCGTCTGGCTGTTTCGGAGGGGCAGGAACTGCTGGTCATTGAGGGGGCGGTATCGGCAACGGTTGCCAAGCGCATTGTCGGCTTGATGGCCATCCGGGACGCAGCACGCCGGCTACTCCATGTTCAGCATGTCACGGCGGACGATAGTCGGTTGGGCAGTTACCGGCTGGCACTCAACATGGCCTATGACGGCTTTGTGGCACGGCATGGCTATCTGCATGCCAAAGCCAACAAGCTGGCCTTCAAGGGCGATCCTGACCTGCCACTGCTGCTTTCTCTGGAGAATTTCGATCCGGAAAGCGGCACGGCAGAGAAGGCGGACATTTTCTACCGCAGAACGGTGGGGGTGGTTCGCAAGGTGGATCGGTGTGAGTCAGCCGAAGAAGCGCTGCTTGTCTCTTTGCACGAGCGTGGTCGCATCGACGTTCCGTTGATGGAGTCCTTGCTGGGGCGGGAGAGGGCGCAGTTCCTCCCGGATATGGCGGATCGCGGTCTGATCTTCCTGAATCCGGAAAGTGCGCTTTGGGAAACCGCCGATGCCTATCTGTCGGGCAATGTGCGCCATAAGCTGGACATGGCGGACGTCGCGGGTGATGACTATGCCCGTAACGTCATGGCGCTCAAGGCGGTCATTCCGGCGGATTTGGGACCGGGCGAAATCGATGCCCGGATAGGTTCAACGTGGATTCCGTCGCGTGACTATGCAGCATTCCTCGATCATCTTCTGGAATGCGAAGGTTGCACGGTGGAGTTCAGTGCCGAGGCTGGCGCATGGAACATCGATGTGCCGTGGCAGGGCGAACGGTCGGTAGCATCGACCCAAACCTATGGTACGGGTCGCATGACGGCGGGCGAGCTGTTTGTGGTTACGCTCAATCAGATGGTGCCAACGATACGGGATCGCGATCCGGTCACTGACCGGTATTTCGTGAACACGGAGGAAACCATTGCCGTACGGGAAAAGCAGCAGGCACTCAAGGAGGCATTTCGCTCCTGGGTTTTCGCCGATCCCGAACGGTGTGAGCGGCTGGTCAGGATGTACAACGACCAGTTCAATGCCGTCAGGCTCAGGGAGTTCGATGGGTCAAGGCTTTCCTTGCCGGGATTTTCGGAGGTGTACAACCTCCATCGGCATCAGAAAGACGCCATCTGGCGAATCGTCTCCGGCGGGGTGAATACCTTGCTGGCCCATGTGGTCGGCGCCGGTAAAACCCTGACGATGATTTGCGGCGGGATGGAGTTGCGGCGTTTTGGCATCGCGGGCAAGCCCTGCTATGTCGTGCCCAACCACATGCTGGAGCAGTTTGCCGCCGAGTTTTTGCGAGCCTATCCAGGTGCCAACATCCTGATGGCCAGCAAGGACGATCTGGTGGGAGATAAACGCCGGACGCTGTTGTCACGGATTGCCACCGGTGACTGGGATGGCGTACTGATTACCCATGCCTCTTTCGAGAGGATCAAGATGAGCGATGACGCAATGGCGTCGTTCATCGAAGAGCGAGTTTACGAAATCGAGTGCGCCATCCGGGCCTCGACGACGAACAAGCGGGGAAATCGGATCGTCAAGGAGTTGGAGCGGGCCAAAAAGATCTGGCTCGCCAGGCTGGAGAAACTGTCAGCCAAATCGAAAAAGGATGACATGCTCACGTTCGAGGAACTGGGCATCGATTTTCTGTTCATCGATGAGGCGCACTACTTCAAGAACCTGTACCGCTTCACCAAAATGACGCGGGTGGCAGGTTTGCCGAATTCCAACTCGGAACGCGCCTTCGATATGTTTGTGAAGACGCGTCATGTGATGGAAAAGCAGGGCGGCTGTTCGGGTGTGGTATTCGCGACCGGAACACCAGTGTCGAACTCGATGGCCGAAATGTGGACCATGCAACGGTTCCTGCAGCCGACAACGCTGCGTGCCAACCATGTAGCGCAATTTGATACATGGGCGGGGAACTTCGGGGAATCGGTCACGGCGCTCGAGTTATCGCCGGACGGTGGGGGCTATCGCATGAACACGCGGTTTGCTCGCTTCGTCAATTTGCCGGAACTGATGACCATGTTCCGGGAAGTGGCCGATATTCGTACCGCGGAGATGCTGAAGCTGCCCGTGCCTCGCTTCCATTTGGAGACGGTCGCCGCCAAGCCTACGTTGGAACTGAAGGCCTTTGTGGCAACCCTGGTTGCTCGTGCGGAAGCCATACGCAATGGGGATGTGTCGCCCAATGAGGACAACATGCTCGCTGTCACCAACGATGGCCGCAAGGCGGCGTTGGATATGCGGCTGGTCGATCCATCAGGGCAAGAGGCACAGGACGGCAAGGTCAGTTTGTGTGCAGACAGGATCTACGGAATCTGGCGGGATACCACAGCGTTTCGTGGCACCCAGGACGTGTTCTGCGATCTGAGCACACCGACGGACGATGGACGGTTCAGTGTCTATCACGTCGTTCGAGCCAAGCTCGTGGAAATGGGCGTTCCCGGAACCGAGATCGCCTTCATCCACGATTACGACAGCGATACCGCAAAGGCAGAACTGTTCAAGTCGGTAAGGGAAGGGCGGATTCGTGTCCTGTTGGGCAGCACCCTGAAAATGGGGGTGGGCACCAATATCCAGACCCGACTGGCGGCGTTGCACCATTTGGACGCCCCGTGGCGACCGGCGGATGTCGAACAGCGGGAGGGGCGCATTATTCGACAGGGCAACCTGAACGAAGAAGTGCGCATCATTCGCTACGTGACTGAAGCCTCGTTTGATGCCTACATCTGGCAGACCCTCGAAACCAAGGCGCGCTTCATTGCCCAGGTGATGCGGGGAGATACCGGCATGCGGAGTGCGGAAGACGTGGAGTTGGCGGCCCTGTCCTATGCCGAGGTGAAAGCCCTGGCATCGGGAAATCCGTTGGTGATGGAAAAGGCGGGCATCGATGCCGATGTCGCGAAGCTGTCCCTGTTGAAATCCCAATGGGACAACCAGCGATGGTCGAACCAGCGGGAGTCGGCGACATTGCCCGGCCAGATCGAGAAAATCCGGCAACGGATCGCATCGATTGAAGCCGATATTGCTGATCGAGTAGATGTACGGGGTGTGCGCTTTTGCATGCAGATCGATGGC
>WOZO01000155.1 GCA_011620315.1 Sideroxydans sp.
CATTAAGCGTGGACATGGCAGTTTTGAGATGGCCGATTTTTTCGGCCGGGGCACGATCAATCAATTCCTTGCGGAGACTGATTGCCTGAATGTCCATTGCATATTCGTTCGACAGACGGATTTTTTCTTCCTGCAGCTCGCCGATTTGAAGCGGTTGATTGGTTTCGAGAAACTCGGTCTCGCGGCGAATGATGTCGGTCAGTTGCTGGCTCACATTCAGGACACGCTCGACAAGTTCGGTCGGCGTCAAATCAGCTGCGGATTGCCGGGTCTTGTTCATTTTGACGTTTCCTGAAGCTTGAGAATTTCGCCGTAAATCTTGTCGGCAATGCCGATGCCGCCGGACTTCGCCATTTGCTGTCCATATTGTTCGACCAGCATGGAACGAAACGTATCCTCGCCGGGGCCGCCGCCAAAGGTCTTGTCGGTCTTCACGCCTTCGAACATGGTCTGGGCCATCGTCGAGAGAAACTGGGCTTCGAAGTCCTGAGCTGTCGCCCAGGCGCGGGCATCAGGATGTGCTTTTGCGCCTTGCAGGGGCGTATGAATATAGGGTTGTGACAGGGCGGCCATTGCAACGGTCATCACATCACCTCAATTTCAGCTTGCAGCGCGCCTGCGGCCTTGATCGCTTGCAGAATGCTGATCATGTCGCGGGGATTGACGCCGAGGGCGTTCAGGCCGTCGACCAGTTCCTTCAGGCTTATGCTGCCATCGACAAGGGCAAGCCTCCGGCCCTTTTCCTCGTCCACATTCACCGCCGTGCGCGGCACGACAACGGTCTGGCCGTTGGTGGCGAAAGGATTGGGCTGGCTCACCTGCGGTGTCTCGGTGACACTGATCGTGAGGTTGCCCTGTGCAATCGCTACTTTGCTGACGCGAACATCCGCGCCCATTACAATAATGCCGGAGCTTTCGTCGATGACGACGCGGGCGGGCAGATCGGGCTCCACACGCAGCTGCTCGATGTCCGTCAACAGCTTCACGACATTGCTATGGTAGCGGATAGGGACGTCGAGCTGCACCGTCGTGGGGTTGTCTGCCATGGCGGCGGATGTGCCGAGAAAAGTGTTGATGGCATTGGCAACGCGGACCGCCGTTGTGAGGTCCGGGTTGCGGAGCGACAGGCGGAGCGTCGTCAGGTCGGCAAGTTTGAAGTCGATTTCGCGTTCGACGATGGCGCCGTTGGCGATGCGACCATTGGTGGGCACGCCGCGCACCACAGAGGCGCCTTCGCCCTGAGCGGCAAAGCCGCCGGTGGCGACGGAGCCCTGAGCCACAGCGTAAACTTGGCCGTCCGCACCCATCAGCGGGGTGACGAGAAGGACGCCGCCCTGAAGGTTTGTGGCGTCGCCAAGGGCGCTGACGGTGATGTCGATATGGGTGCCCTGCGCCGCGAAGGCGGGCAGATTGGCTGTGACCATGACGGCGGCGACGTTGGCGGTTTTCAACTGGCTGCCGCGCGTGTTCACGCCGAGGCGTTCCAGCATCGCGGTCAGGCTCTGCTGGGTGAACGGTGCGTTGCGCAACGTGTCGCCGGTTCCGTTGAGACCGACCACAAGGCCGTAACCCACGAGCAAGTTGTCGCGGATGCCCTCGACGTCGACGATATCCTTGATACGGGACGCAGAGGACGCGGGCTGGACCACAGCAAAAGAGGCCGCCAGAAGGATGGCGGTGAGTTTTGAGAGGGACCGGTGGAAATTGGCGGGAAGCCTGAACATACAAAACCCGTCTGATCGCGGAAAGACACAGTTCCTAGTAAGCGAAACCCGTGCCACCCTGAGGCGGCGCGGGTCGTGCCTCTAAGTCGTTGATTTTGTTGAAACTTGGGATCGGGCGATGCCCAGCATCAATGGCATTTTGCGTTGGACAGGGCAGGTCTTTCCGCGCACCCGGCAGAATCTACCGCTACACTTTCTTAGGCTTAACATCGCCTTAAGGGTTCTGGTTCATTGTGCAGCCTTGGTTGACTGCCATGTTTTGCGCAGTCGGGGCTTAGGGGCAAAGCAATGAAGATTGGCGCTGGACGCCAGATCGGTCAGACGACGGGCAAACGTGCATCTGCTGCACGTAGTGCCGGGTCAGGCTTTGCTGTTGACGCCACGGAGGGCGGACGCGGACTTGCGGGTCTCAGTGCCACATCGTCGCTTGCGGCTGTGGATAGCCTTCTGGCCCTGCAGGAAACAGGTGGTCTTGAAGATGCGACCTCCTCTCCGCGCCGTGCTGTGGCTCGCGGTGAACAGATGCTCGACATTCTTGATGACATCAAGTTGTCGATCCTGAGTGGTCAAATTCCAGCGGCAAAGCTCAACAAGCTGCTGCATGTGGTTGAAGGCCATCAAGCGCAGGTTCGCGACCCTGCGCTCGCGGATATTCTCGACCACATTGAGTTGCGCGCCAGAGTTGAATTGGCAAAGTTCGGTACATTCTAGTTTCTGCCAGACAGCCTCCTTTTAGCCTTTTGGTCTATTGGCGTCTTCTGACGTAATTTTCAGAACGGTTAAAATAGTCATTTATTTTCAATGAGATACCGGGTAGTCGGTGTAAAAGTCCTGAGTAGTTGAGAATCGTGACTCCTCTCCCTATACTCCGCCGCGTTTTCTATAAGGCCCCTGCGTCGCGGGGACGTCTCAGGAGAGAAGAAGGCGCATGGTTGTACGGTTGCCTAAGGGCTATACGCCCTCCGATGACGAGCCGTTTATGAATAAGCGGCAGAAGGAATATTTCCGGCGTAAGCTCGAGAAGTGGAAGGAAGACATCCTTCTGGAAAATCGGGAAACGCTTCAGCATCTTCAGGAAGAGACAGCGCATCATCCGGACTTGGCTGACCGCGCTTCGACGGAAACCGAACGCTCACTCGAACTTCGCACACGCGACCGCCAGCGCAAGCTGGTGTCCAAGATCGACTCCGCCTTGCGGCGGGTTGAAGAGGGCACATACGGGTATTGTGAAGAGACCGGTGAGCCGATCAGCCTGAAGCGGCTCGATGCGCGCCCGATTGCGACTTTGTCGATCGAAGCACAGGAGCGTCACGAACGTCGCGAAAAGGTCTATCGCGACGACTGAGTAGCGCAATATGCGTGGTGACGTGTCCTGACGTCATTTTGAAATGCGAAAACGCGGCTCTCTTGCGAGGGCCGCGTTTTGCATTACCGGAGTCGTACATCCGGCCGTCCGGGACTTGAACGTGAATTAGAACGGCATAATGACGTCGAAGAGCTGTTGGCCGTAGCGTGCCTGCTGCACGTCGGTGATCTGTCCACGTCCGCCGTAGGAGATGCGCGCTTCGGCGATCTGCGTGTGCTGGATCGTGTTGGTGCTCGAAATGTCTTCCGGCCGCACGATGCCCGCGACCAGAAGCTCGCGTACTTCGAAATTGACGCGGACCTCCTGACGACCCTCAATAACCAGATTGCCGTTGGGCAAAACCTGTGTGACGACGGCAGCGACTGTCAGTTCAACGGTTTCCTTACGATCTACTGAACCTGTGCCTGCACTGGATCCGTCGCTGGAAGCAGCGACGAGGGCGGAGGGATCAACCGCTTCGG